>JAFGTD010000162.1 GCA_016934295.1 Acidobacteriota bacterium | reverse complement strand
TCTCCAAAAAATTTCGGCGATGCGGCGGCTATGAAGGGGGCGTGGGACATGGTGCCGACACTGGCTGCATACTGGAGAAGTTTGACATCCTGAGGGCCGGGACCGAAATCGTAATTTGCAATCATCGCCCCGTACGGTTCTCCGCCAAACTGCCCATATTCGGCGGTATAAACTTGCTTGTAGAGGCCCGACTTCATGATTTCCGGCGCATCTTCGAAATCCTCCAGCAGATCATCCTTGGAGACATTGAGGAGTTCGATCTTGGTGTTCTCCCTGAAGTTGGTCCTGTCTACGACAAATTTCAGGCCGGACCATGCGGATTCAAGCTTCTGAAAGGTTTGGTCGTGAATAATGGCATCCAGTTGGCTGCTCAGCTTACGGTCGATTTCGGCGATCATTTCGTTGACCACCCCCGTCTGGACCTTGACCCCTTCACGTTTGGGGGTCAACAATTCGCCAAGCAATGCCTCGACTCCCTGCCTGGTTGTTCCGTAGCCTTCATCGGAAGGTTTTATTTTGGTTGCTTCGAGGATTGTGTCCAGAAGAGAAGCTTCCGCTTCTTCTGTTTGGTCAGTCTGCTTAGAGGTTTTCTCCCTTTCTTCGGCCATTATATGCCCTCCTTGACTGGTCTCAGGATGTGATGATGTCCTTTGAATACGTTGCGCATGATCCTACTCCTTCTTTGAGCCTATTTCCCGAAGCAACTTTTCACGGGCTTCGGTATCTTTGATGATGCTTTCGATTTTTTTACGGAAAGCGGGAAGGTTGCCCAGGGGGCCTTTTAATGCGTTTAGGGCGGCTCTCAGCTCCAGGAGTTGATTCAGTTCCGGAACCTGTCGGGCGATCTCTGCCGGATTAAAATCTTTCATTGTTTTGAATCCGAGCTTTGTGGTCAGCCTTGGCTCTTCTTCTCCTTCTTTCTTCTCAGCCAGCTTGTTCGGGATATCCAGTGTAAGGTTCAATCCTTGGCTCTGCATAACGTCGTCGAAATTATCCTTGTCGATGTTGACCGGCTTGCGGTCCTCCAATGGAGTATCCTCTTCGCGCAAGGTGTAATCTCCCAACATCAACATCTTCAACGGCAGTTCCTTTTCCTCTTTGGCGTCACCGGTTGCGGGTTTGTACACAATATTGACTCGCTCTTTCGGAGCTACCGACGATTGTTTTGCCATGATGTTCTCCTTAATGGAACCCTGCCGTTACGTTAAGCTGCAGGGCCGGTAATTTAACCTCGATCGGACTTGTTCTAAAGATCCTGGTTTTCATTTTCCTTTTGTTGCATTCAAACCTGCCAGCACATCGAGCCTGCAAAGACGGCCGAAAACCGAGTCCGCAAGCCGGGATAATTCCGGCGCAGGTTGTTTCGTTTCTTTCAAAGCTCTGTTGATTGTATGCCAGTAAATCTGCAGTACCTGTGAAGCCAATTGAGGCTCCCAGATATCCAATGAAAATCGCGTGATTTGATCATTGAGCATTTCGAGTTGGGCGAGCGCGGCTTTGATATTCCGGATTTCCAGACAAAGATTCGCAAGCTCCAGTTGGGCCAAAAACTTCTGACGCTCTGTTGGGGCTGTACGGCTGGTTTCCTGGACTAGGCCCAGGGCGGCTTTGGGATCCCCATCCTGCAGCAGTTGGCGGCTTTTCGTTCTTACCTCTGTCAGGAAGTCCGTTTGATCGCCGGAAGCTGCTACTTCCACCGGTTTGGCTTCTTTTTCGGTAAAGATTTGGGTAGAGATCCAATTCCTGGTTGATTCATCCGCAAAGGGAGTTTCATCCGAAAACTCGATTTCCATCAGATCGGGCAGCCGGTCCAGCAGATTGATGACTTCCGACTTTATTGCGGTTCTGGCCTTGATATAATCCGGGCCTAATTCGGCAAGGGCTGTCTCGCTTAGTCTGTGCAAATCGAGCCAGAAAGGGAATTCCGCCACTTTCCCTTCCGTTTGGAGCACCAGTTCCTGCCATGCGGACTGTTCGCTGAGAGTGCGAAATCGATCTCTGAGCTGCTTTGGCGGCGGCGGCACGCGGGACTTTCCGTTTTCTGCGGGAGGCGGTGCGTCTATCTCGCACCATGTGAGAAAACGTATCAAACGGTAGGGCATTGGCTGAGCCAGATCCTGGCTTCGTGTGAAAGCGGCAATCTTCTTTAAGGAGCCGAAGGCATCCTTCAAGGAACGTTTCGCGTCTTCTGAAGTTTCGATATTGGTTGCGGGTTTGGTGGCCGCAACCGGGATAGCGGGCGCCGGCTGCACAGCGACTTTACTTTCAGGCGCCTCCGCGGTTTTGTCCGTATCGGCATCGGTGTCCGGCAGCCGGTTAGCCTGTTCCTGAAGGGAGCGGTATAAATCTCCCAGGACCGGCTCTTCCGGGCTGATCTTCTCATCCAGCAGATCTTCGAGGGACTTTACCAGTTCTTCACAGATTTTCAGCGAAACGCCGTCGTCCTGGTCCGGTTTCCTGCGGGAAATAGAGGCTCCGGCTTTTTCGGAAAGCCAATTCAGTGCATTGACACGAGCCCGCATTCGTTTCGCGACCGGGAATAGGGAAGCCCAGTGGGCCGAAATGGCACCCTCGAGGCAGGTAAGACCGTTTAGAAGTCCGTTATAGCCTTCGGTCTCCAGTAATCCGAGGATAAGGTAACTGCCAACGAGCAGGTCCTTGGACTTGTTTTTGAGTATCTCTTTACTGAGGGCAACAACCTCTTTCCAATTGATCGGATCTCCGGACAGGCTTTCCAGCTTCTGCATTTCGGCCTGCAGTCGCTCGAATTCCGGGTCGTACCGGACCGATTCTCCGACGGGATTTTCAGCATTTACAGGTTCGGTACCGATCGCGCGCCAGTCTGCTCTTTCTTCGCTCAAGAGATGCATGCCTCAGAAATGTTACACCTGGTTATTTTTAAAAAATCTACTTGATCGTAAGTTCCAGTTGCCGTTTGCCTCCACCGAATATCAATCTTGAGCGGGAACGTTTAAGTTCATACTCTTTCCCATCGTTATCCCGCGCCAGGCGGACATCGCTGCAGTAGTAGCTTTCTTTGTCCTCGGAGGCACAGATCTTATATTTCCCGGGATTTATCGGGCTTGGAAATCGAAAAGCCCCTTCCTTCGTCTGAGCCCGCATAATCTCTTTATCCGCTTTGTAATCGTTGTCTTCGTATGCTTCGAGAAGCGTAACAATTACCCCGTTCTTGGTTTTATCCTTGTCGCGCACGATACCGCTCACTCTCAAAGTCCGCTGACGCTCCTGCGTTTTTCCTACCGGTGTGGCCCTGTCAACCAGCTTCAGTACGTGTTGAATAGGCTGTTTCAGAAGGGGTTCGACCGATTCCCGCGACAGCGCGTCAAAACTCACAAGAAGGCCGTTGGTAACGCGCAGGGCATTTTCCGATTCCTTGCCGATTTCCTGAATCTGGGTGGCCGGCTGGCCGGCATCGAGAAAAGATTTGATAACGACCTGCAGGCTGCTTAAAGTCTTAAGATATTGATGCAGTGGTGAATCCTGGCCTTCTTTTTCCCGGACAAATTCATGGAGCGGTTGGAAGGCCTCTATTAATCGGGCCTTGGCTTCCGGTTCTCTTTCAAGTGTGTTTTCAATATTTTTAATATTTCTTGGATCGGGCTCATCGATATCTCCCCATGTATTCAGGGCTGCGGTTTTAGTGAAATGTACGATAGGGGATTGGTTATTGTCGCTGAGGATGACGAGTTTCTTTGAGGCATCATTAAATTCGTTGAAGGGTACAATATCGATGCTCTTCAGGAAATTCCACCAGCTTTCCCCATAATCGCGGAAATAACGATCCTCCAGCTTTTCCTCGATCCTGGGCTGGCCTGGCGCGGATGCCGTCATACCGAGAACCCAGCTCCTTTCGGTTTCATAATCGGCTTTCATTTCTCCGATTCTTCCCCGGACCAACTGCTCCCAACCGACTTTTGTATAGGTCCCGTCTATTTCCATCCCCAGGTCGAACAAATCCGTGTTTTCGACGCCCACAATCCCCGTGAGGTTGATGCGGTTGATCTTGTGGCTGCCCTCTTCCTGAATAATTCCATAATAGTAATGGTCGGGGTCGACAACCAGCAGCATATCTCTTACTCTTTTGGCGATCTCTTTGTCGGCCAGGCTGGTGGGAAGACGGTAGGCCGGATTTTTATGGTCTCCCAGTTGATGCAGATAGAATTGAAGCAAAAGTTTCGCTTCGGGCATGTCTTTTTCCTGAACTCCAGAAGACCAGTATTCAATCAATTGTTCTTCCAGAAAGGCCGGGGAGGCTTTTGTTTCGTCGGACAGCATCATAACCGTTTTCAGCAGCGTATAAGCTCTCCCGGGATCGAATGCATCCGCATCCGAGTCGGAATCCCGGTCGTTTGCCGGAGATCCGGCTATCACGCGCAACTGGGTCTTTAATCCGGCGTAGGTATCCCCAAGAGCCTTATCTCCATTGAGCAACTGATCCAGAAACAGCTGATTCAGTTTTTCAACATAAACTCTTCGGGCTTCAGCGAGAGCCGCTTTCCCGACATGCAATCCCCAGTGGAAACGACGGCCGGAAATTCTGCAGCTGTCGAGTTTCCCCGTACAGTCCAATATTTCGAGACGCTGCCTCAGTTCGCCCAGCTTCAGTAGATTTTCCGAGTTTTTCCCATTCTCAATCTGAATTTCGCGAGCGCTCTCAACAGCATCCGTCAGACGTCTATTGTCCCGGTAAGCGCCCCAAAAACACAGAAGTATAATAATGGGTAACAATATACCTGCGGTACCCGCCAGGATCATCCGCTTAAGACGGCGCCGGCGCCTGGCTGCTTCGGACAGCCCCGCGAGATTCCTGTCGGGCAGAATCACCTGTGTCAATAGAGTTTTGATGAAGTAGCTGTTCGTTCTCCGGGTGCTCTCGATCTCGGAAGCTCCCGGCAGTCCGGTTTTGGATTTGAGTAAATCAGCTACAAGATTGAAGGAACGCTCTCCCTGGACTCCGCTGGTAAAATAGAATCCGCGAAAGAGGGGTTTTTCCCGGAACTGGCTGTGCTGAAAAAGAATCCCGACAAACTCGGTCAGTCGATCCTTCATCAGGGAAAGCTGTTTGGGGAAGGGAAAAGTCTTTTCCCGATCGCGCCGTGATTCAGTGATTAGGCGTGCTATTCCGAAGGACCGGGCTGACCGGCAGATCTGGTCGAATTCCTGTTGAAATATTTTTTCCGGATGCTGGGATTCATACTGTTCCCGAGTAAAAGTGGCTCCAAGGAGCTGCTTTTCTCTTTCGCCCGGCTTGCTGAAAAATTCCTGAAATCCTTCAATCAGGTCGGATTTATTAAAGAGAAGATAAATGGGAATGACCATGCCAAACTCCTGCATGGTCATGTCCAGGAAAGTCCTGAGTTTATTGGCTTGATCTCTCACGGCCGTATCATCCGGGCTGAAAAGCCTGGATGTATCCACGAGAAGCACGATACCGTCAATCGGTTTTTGCTGACGGCGCTGTTTCAACTGCCTGAGCATATTTAAACAGGGAGTTATTTCGCGGTCTTCCGAGAAATAATTGCCCGAGGGATCGATAAACAATGCTTCGTTGGCGACCCACAGGTCACAATTTGTGGTTGGGCCGAAGTCCAGTTTCCCTGCGGTCTTCTTGGGGTCTGTATAGGGAAAGTTGAAGCCTGACTGTACAACCAGGGTTGATTTTCCCGAGTCCCGAGCTCCTATGAGTAGGTACCATGGGAGATCGTAAACCACATCCCGGCCCGATTCCGCCAGTTTCGATTTCTTCAGCCACCGAAGCGCACGATCCAGACGTTCCCCAAAAACAGCGGTGTCTTCCGATTCTGAGGACGACTGCTCGGAATTGTGTCGGGAATCAGCTGAAACGGTTGAACGTGAGGCCCTGGCTTTGCCGACCAGGTATTGAATAGCCAGAATAATGAGCCAGAGCAAGAGAAGCGCAGCTATTACGAGAATGATCGCAAACCGGGTCAGTCCGAAACGGGGGGCAAGAAACCAGACAAGCAATACGGCGATCAATACGAGGATGCCGCCAAAAATAAACGTGCGCGCGAAGGGAGAAAAACGCTTCAACATAAGTTCAACCTATCCATTTTTCGATTTGCATGAAAATTGCAGTCGCCTGATCGTTCTTTAAATCGCCTGCTGCAGACCAGATACTGATAAAAAATCCTATATAAAGCAAAAGGCAGAGGATTACGGTCGCCGCGCATGCATATAGCAGCCATCGGGGCAGCTTATTGGATTCCTGTGTCGGGCCGTCCATAACTTTCCAGTGCGGGGAAACATTCTGCAGATCCGTCGGCCGGTATCGAATCAGTTCGTCATGGATCAACTTTGCAAGAGCGGACAACCGTTCGGTTCCTTCTATCCCATATTTGCCTTCGAATCCCAGCACCAGGCAGAGGTAATAAATTTCCAGTACGTCAGCTGCGGATTCACCTCGCGTCCTGAGAGCCTCCAGTTTTTCAAAGAAACCTTCGCCGGCAAGATATGTTTCGAACAGTTGAAGCTGTAATGGATTATCGGCCCACTGCTCTCTGCCGCCCCACTGCGAGCGGAGTATCGATTCATCCACAAAGGCTGCAAGCGCATATTTGGAATCGGTGATATCATCAGGATCGAATTTCAGAGCTTTCGCCTTCCGCTCGAACTCTTCAAACAGTGTCAATGCACCCTGATATAGAGTATTAAAATCGAAAGAATCCGCCCTTTCGCGAAATCCAAGGACCAGGAGAAAAATATCACCGGACAGCTCGGATAGATTTGGCGTTTTGTGAGGTTCTGCCATTAAAACTCCTAGTAAACAGGCCTATTCTTTTATGGACCAGAGTTCAAGTTTCAGCCCTGGGAATCGTTGCCCCGGGACTCGGATTGCCAGTGTTCGTGATTTGCAGATCGCGTCCCAGTGTTTGCGGCTTTCTGAATCTTCAAGCTCTTCAAAACGAAAATACTGGTGGCCAAGTTTTACCCTGAGCGGAGATGGAGGCGCGGGGCGGTGTTTGAGACGAACCCCGGGCAGGGCAAGGCCCAGCAGGGAGTTGATCTTGTCGGTGGAACTGATCTTAGCCTGGCTGGGCAACTCTTCGATGAGTTGATTGTCCGGCAAGTCGGCTTTGGCTGCGAGAAAAATCTGCGAATCTGTCAGCAGCTGATCGGATGCGATGCTGGCGGTAAATTTGGAGTCGCTCTCTTTTTCAAGAGGAATCTGCACTGCGCCGGTGGGGACAACAGCCTTGAGTAGATCCTGAATGATCCCCTCCATTCCCAGAAATGATATCGACAGATTATTATGATCATAGCCGGGCAAATCGCTGGGCTGTATGTTGGGAGAAAATGTGGTTAAGGCTCCTGCCAGTTGAGCCAGAGATGTGAAAAGTAATTCCGGGTGCACCTGGGGTGCACGGATGAAGTGATCGATAATGGGAATATAGGAGTTTACCGTGTGAAGCAGCCAGAAGTTGCCCAGGTCGGAACTGCTGAATTCCACCATTCCCGTGGTTCTTTGGCTCCTGTCTTCACAGAGCGAAGCGCTTTTGGCATGCAGAACTTCCGACAGTCGGCGAACCATGTGCATCAACACGGAAGAACAGGAGGTATGAAGGCAGGGCGGGATATAGGTGTCGTCCAGAGCAACGGTCCCGTCGCTTTCCTGTTTCAGTCTTGCAACCTGAATACAGTCATAGTTTCCGAGAGACTCGCCGCTGAAAAGCAGATTCAGATTATTTTTCGCCACAAGTATTTCGCGCTCGTTTTCCCCGGTGTTCAAATCAACTGCATGGATGGAATCCTTGCGGTAGCGTGCGGGGTGAGCGGAATCTTCGGAATCGATGGAAAGATTTCTCGATGTTGAATTTTTTACGGGCAGTGCAAGGAAGACATCCAGAGTATGCATGGATGGATCCAGCGCATCTTTGAAAAAACGGGCTGGAACCGGCTCATCGGCATCCGGTATGTTGAAAACAGTGCCTCCGGGAAACAAACCGCTGCATTTCAGTATGGTAAAGTGCCCGTTTTCAAGGCCTTCGCGATTGATTTCAAGTTCGGAAAGCCCCCAGCTGAACGAGAAAAGGGATTTCAGGCGGAAACTCAGAATGTGTTCCTGATACTCCTCCCATTGCTGAAAATGATGCGGAGAAAGAAACATGCCCTCAGACCATAGGATCTTCGAATTCGCCCGCATAGGCCCTCCTCGATCAAACCTTCTAAGTAATAATGTAAAGAATAGTTTACTATACTCTCCACCGGCGTTTGGGAGCAAGGAATTTCCGTGTCTTAAGGGGCTCTTATTAATATTTCTCAGAGACGCAGTATCCCGGCCCGTTCCGCCGGTTCCTTTCCCCCGTGGATGGAAGAGATTGCAAATTCACTTATTGGGGACGATTGCTCTTCAAAATCGAACGGAATCGCTTATAATCGTAGGGACCTATAACAAAAACTTATTTCAGGTGTTGTTATGCATAACGTAATCATTATCGGATCCGGACCGGCGGGGTATACCGCAGCAATCTATGCGGCGCGTGCCAACCTTTCTCCGGTTATTCTGGCTTCCGAGCCCAGGGGACAACAGATGCCCGGGGGGCAGCTCATGTTCACCACGGACGTGGAGAATTTTCCCGGCTTTCCCGAAGGCATTCAGGGACCGGATTTAATGGAGCAGATGAAAAAACAGGCGTTGCGCTTCAAGACGGAAATGATTGAAGAAGACGCCCTGGAGGTGGATTTCAAATCTGCAGGACCGTTTCGAATTCGTTCCCAATCCGGATGGCACGAAACCCTTTCTGTGATTATTGCGACGGGCGCCACGGCAAGATGGCTGGAACTTCCCGACGAAGATAAATTCCGCAACCGCGGTCTCTCCGCCTGCGCCGTCTGTGACGGCATGTTCTTTCGAAACCAGGAAGTCATGGTTGTCGGCGGCGGCGACTCGGCGCTGGAGGAAGCCCTGACACTGGCGCGTCATGTTACAAAGGTAACGGTAGTACATAGGCGGGACGAATTGAGAGCCAGTAAAATTATGCAGGAGCGTGCTCGCGCCAATTCCAAGATCCGGTTCCTTTGGAATACCGTTATCACCGGATACGAAGGCGATGAAGTACTCAAAGCAGTGAGGCTCAAAAACGTGGAAACCGGAGAAGAGAGAGTGGAGACCGTATCCGGCGTCTTCATGGGAATCGGGCACCACCCGAATACGGAATTCCTTCGAGACGTCATCGACCTGGACGAGCAGGGATACATTGTGACGCACAACGGCGTTGAAACCGGCGTGGATGGGATCTTTGCAGCCGGGGATGTTCACGACCGCTATTATCGCCAGGCAATTACGGCAGCGGGATTCGGGTGCATGGCCGCTTTAAGGGCGGAGCGCTGGCTGGAGGCGCACCGCACGCATTCATAGTGGGAACCGCAAAGAAAAACGTCATCGCCTATTACGTCAGCGCGCACGGGTACGGACACGGAGTTCGGTCCTGCGATATTATCCGGGCCCTCAATCATACATATCCCCATCTGGCGGTTGATGTTGCATGCATTCTGCCGCCGGAATTCCTTTCCAATCGCATCGGCAGTAGCCGGAACAGTATCCGAAAAAATTCTTTCGATATAGGAATGGTGCAGAAAGACTCCATCCGGGTTGACGTTGCGGCCACCCTGGCCCGTCTCGAGAAGCTTTACAGCCAAAGAGAAGAGTTGATAGAACGGGAGGTGCGATACCTGGAGCAAAGAAACGTTGCCGTGGTGATATGCGACATTCCCGATCTTCCCCTGGAAGCCGCGGCAATTGCGGGTATTCCACGGATGGCGATCGGCAATTTCGGGTGGGACTGGATCTATTCGGACTTTATCAGGCAGGATTCTCGATGGAAGGGTATCGTCGAACGAATCCGTGAGGCTTACGGAAAAACGGATCTGCTGTTGCGGCTCCCGTTCAGTGACGCGATGGGAGCGTTCCCTGTCATTGAGGATATCCCGCTTGTCGCTTCCCCCGGAGAATTCAGGCGGGACGCAATCGCCGGAATCGCCTGCTGCGACAGAGACAAAAAATGGATACTTCTTTCTTTTACCAGCCTGGACTGGAGCGAGGAAGCTCTCGATCGGATCGAACAAATAAAAGACTATGAATTTTTCACGGTCTACCCGCTGGCGTGGAAGCGCCGGAACATCCACGCATTGCGCCGGGAGAAGGTAACATTTTCCGATATCGTCGCTTCCGTGGACGCAGTTGTTTCAAAGCCTGGATTCGGAATTCTGTCGGACTGTGTGGTGAATCGCAAACCCTTGATTTATGCCGACCGCAGCGATTTTTCCGAGTTTGCCGTGCTGGAATCCGCAATCTTGAAATACCTGAAATATATCCATATACCAGCATCTGATCTGTATCTGGGGAATCTGGCGCCGAGCATTGACGGTATTTGGGATCGTCCGGAAGCGATTAAATCGATCCGGAATGGCGGGGATGTGATCGCGGCTCACCGGATTGGCAGCCTGGCTGAATAAGCACGGGGCATAATACTTATTTCACATTCTCCTGAAGCCGAACAGTCCCAATAATCCGGCTTCGATCATAGTATTTGTTATGATCCAGATCATACAGATCTGCGGGATCGGGCTGGAAATTGATAACGGTCGCACTGGAGGTAGCCGCCAGCCCGAAGATCAACAGAAAAACCGGTACATATTTACTCAGTATCAATAGATAGACTCCGTTCTACGGATAACGGCTGTAAACAGACACTGTTATACATTTTCAAACATATCGGCGGATTGCATCATTCCATTTAGCCCGTTGGATGGATAAAAGTATTGGTTTTGCGGTGAGAGCAGGAACAATCGCCTCCGGGAGCTAATCCCGGCAGGGATCGAAATCCCAGCAGGATAAATCAAAATCTTTCAGGCTTCGGATAATCTGGTGCGCCGTTCCATAGGCGCTGTCGGACATGTGAGGGTCCGGAACCGCTACGGCGTACATGCCCGCGGCACGGGCCGCTTCTATACCTGCGGGGGAATCTTCGAATACGAGGCACTTTTCCGCGGAAGCCTGGAACATCCGGGCGGCTTGGAGAAAAATATCCGGGTTCGGCTTGCCTCTTTTTATGGCGGGATCGTCCCCCGTAAGGACAAACTTAAAAATGCGGAACCATTCCGAATGCCGACTGGTTTTGAGATCGAAATGATGCTGCGTGGAACTGGTCGCAACCGCCAGGGGAATGGACATGCTATGGAAGCGTCGAGTTAGCGCAACGGCGCCGGGCATCGGTTCCGCTTTCGGGAACAATTCCTCCAGCAAAGGCGCCCTCATTTCCAGGTATTCCTGTATCGAAAGCGGCAACTTCAGAGCATCGATCATGACGCGGGCTGACGATTCGGCGGGTAGACCGATCATTTTCGATTTTACCGTCCAGTCGAATACTTTGCCGAAACGGGCTGCGAGTATTGTATGCGCTTCGGTATAAAAAGGCTCCGTATCGAGAAGGAGTCCATCCATATCGAAAATAATATAAGAAATGGAATGCATCCTGTTAAATCCCTTCAACGTTCTTCCTTGCGACGTGGAAACCTGGCGCCTGCGATCCGTCCCTGCTTTTTCCTAGCTGATAATAAGCCCAACAAGTATGTCGTAAAAGACATGGCACGCGGCTGTTACTCCAAATCCACGCGCGACGAATAAAACGGAGAAATAGAGGCCTCCCAGTATTCTTTGAACAAATCCTTCAAGAGAAAAAACATCGCCGGCCGGTCCTATATAATGAAAGGCGGCAAATAGCAGCGCTCCCAGAAACGCGGCTGAAACAGCCGACGTATTGTGTTTCAGCTTGAGAAGGTTTTGGAAAATCATTATAAGTATGCCGAGCAGGAAAGCGCGAAAAACCAGTTCTTCATATATGCCCGCGCCGCAATAGAGCACCAGGTCGGCGATGCCACCCTGCAGCGGCGCCATGCAAAGACCCAAACGGGGCATCAAAAGGCCGAACAGGAACAGAAGTATTACTGCGAAACAAAAGCTTTCCAGGAAAGACAGGGCCAGAATTTTAGATCTTATTTTCATGCTCGCGCGCGTACGCAACTGCCAGATCACAAAAAAAATAGCCAGAACAAGGGCGGAACCGAACATGGACCTTACGGAAAGGGCGCCCAACAGGCGGATAAGCAGAGCGTCGGCTCCATTGATGTAGGTTGTGTTCAGAACGACGGTTCCGGTATGGTAAATGAGGAGAAAAGGGAATACCAGCGCAGCCGAGTAGGCGGGTTGAAGAGTTTCCTTTCTGTACCCTTTGAGCATTGCGGACATAGGGTATGCATGATACATCAACCTTTTTAAAAAGGCATAAGGGAGTTAAAAATTTATTGATATTGCAACTCGTGAATGGCGCGGCAGGATCCCGGCCGCAATTTTCCGAATAACTCCCATGCCGGGCGTGCTATGATATACATTCACCAACGGCTAGGAAGGGCTTGCTTTAAGGATGGACAGGAACAATAGTGAAGAATTGACCGATGCCCTCGGTCGTCCGCTGAAGGATCTGAGAATTTCGGTTACGGACCGATGCAACTTTCGCTGCAGCTATTGTATGCCGCTCGATAAGTACGAGTGGATCGATCGTCGCGAAATACTTACATTTGAAGAAGTAACTCGACTGGCAAGCCTCTTTGTCAAGCTGGGAGTCGAAGAGATTCGTCTCACCGGCGGCGAACCCCTGCTTCGACATAATCTGGGATCCCTGGTTCGACAGATTTCGCGCATCGACGGGCTGAAGGATCTTTCACTAACAACCAATGCGTCCCTACTGCAAGAGCAGGCAAAAGGACTGGCAGAGGCGGGTTTGAATCGAATCAACGTGAGTCTCGATACAATTAATCGAGAAAGATTTCAAACCATGACCCGCAGGGACGAATTGGATAATGTCCTTGCCGGGTTACGGGAAGCCGCCCATTGCGGATTACAGCCTATAAAACTTAATTCCGTCATCGAGCGTGGCGTCAATGATGTCGATATACCCGAGCTGGTGGAATTTGCCCGAAAGAACGATTTTCAGATTCGGTTTATCGAGTATATGGACGTAGGAAATTCCAATAACTGGGTTTCCGACCGCATGGTTTCCAAAGGGGAGATCCTGGAAACCATCAGCGGGCTATTTCCTTTGGAAGAGGGTTCAAGAAACGACGACAGCGCTCCAAGCGTAGATTACCGGTTCCGGGACGGCGCCGGTAATGTCGGGGTTATTGCCTCGGTAACGGAGCCGTTTTGCGAAGGTTGTACCAGAACCCGCCTTACCGCAGACGGGAAAATGGTGTTGTGCCTATTCTCGGACAAGGGATTTGACTTGAAACAGTTGATACGGAACGGTGCGACCGATGAGGAGCTCCTCTCGACCATACGTTCCGTATGGAGCGCCAGGCGGGACCGCTATTCGGAAGAGCGTCTGGAAGCCATGAATTCAGGAGAATACCAGCCGAATTCGAAGAAAAAGATAGAGATGATCAGCCTCGGGGGCTGAAAAATCGAGCACCAGTTTAATAAAACACCGGTGTTTGAAAAAAAGACACGAGGATGGATAAGGCTGTCAGTGCAAGGCAGACAATGGCAGCGATAAAGTGTTCCATTCTTTCCCTCTGCAGCGGATTCAGTATCCACGCGATAGCAAATCCACCTAAAAAACCTCCCAGATGGGCAGCATTGTCTATCCCGGGGAAAATAAAACCGAAAACAAACAAGATCACGGCATACGTCATAGCCTGGCCGCTGATACGACTGCTGCCCCCTCTGCGTCCATAGACAACCAGTGCGCCTAGGAGTCCGAAGATAGCGGCAGAAGCACCAATAGTCAGTTGGGCGCCTGTTATCAAGCCTGTTATGCTGCTGAGAAGGAATCCGGCGACGGAAGAGACTGTGTATATAATTACGGTACGGGAAGTGCCAAAAAGTTCAGCAGTCGCAGGGGCAAGCTGGCGCACCCAAAGCATATTGAAAAGGATATGCAGTACCCCGCCATGCAGCCATCCGGCACTAAGGAGAGTCCACCACCTTCCTGCCTCGAAAACCGGAAAGCTGCCGCTGGCTCCAAAGGTAAACAGGCTGACAGAGCTGGGCTGAATTAAGGATAATCCTCCCGGTCGAATTCCGTGTGGGTCGTAGAGCAGGGTGGCAATGAAGAGACCCGTGCATACCCAGGTTACGATCGAAACGAATTCCAGGTTGTAGCCGAAACGCCGCAGCAGGGGGGCGAATCCCCACATGCCCGGATTGCGTTTGCCACAGTTCCAGCACTCCTTGTCGTTTACGCCCACAAGCTTGCCGCAGTATGGGCAGACAACCGACCCTTCAGTTTGCCGTTTGAACATTCCATCCTCATCGCAAATATTCCTGCGTATCAATATACTACATAAAAGAAGTTATAGAAGGCAGAAGCCAGCCCGGCCTCCGGCGAAGCTGAAAGCGAAGCCGGATTAAACAATCTGTGACTCCGGGTAAGTTTTCGGGGGTCGGTTT
>JAFGTD010000161.1 GCA_016934295.1 Acidobacteriota bacterium | reverse complement strand
GTAGGCCCGGCCGTAAGGCCGGGATCCTCATGTTGTTTATTATGAGCGCCGAAGGTGCGGCACATCGAAAAGATGCCCTTGTGCCGCACCTTCGGCGCTCATATCTTATACGATCCTAATCCCGGCATCTTACGGCCGGGCCTATTCCAATGCCGGCCTTTCAGGCCTCAAATCATTTTTCCTACCAGGATAAACCTGATAAAGATGTTAAGGATTTGCATGATGCAAGTCCTTAGAATCATGGAACGAAATTTTCAAATCGCGCTAATTTGGACAGCACTGACACAAGGTTCGCCCCTACTACCGGCTGCCGGCTTTTTTTATATAAATTTCCGCGCCGCCGTCGATGAATTCCCGGCCCTTTTCTTTCAACTTCTCCTCGAGGGCCTCTTTCTCATTGATCCCATGGCTTTCGGCGTACTCGCGAATATCCTTTGTGATTTTCATCGAGCAGAATTGAGGGCCGCACATGCTGCAGAAGTGGGAAACCCGGGATCCTTCCTGAGGCATGGATTCATCGTGGAATGTGCGCGCCGTATCCGGATCGAAGGAAAGGAGGAACTGGTCTTCCCAACGGAATTCGAACCGGGCTCTGGAAATGGCATCGTCAATCGTACTGGCCCCGGGATGCCCCTTGGCCAGGTCGGCCGCATGGGCGGCGATTTTATGGGCTATGACGCCGTCCTTTACATCCTTCTTGTCGGGCAGCCCCAGGTGTTCTTTAGGCGTAACGTAGCACAGCATCGCTGTGCCGAGCCAGCCGATCATAGCGGAGCCGATGGCGCTGGTGATATGGTCGTATCCCGGCGCGGCATCCGTGACGAGAGGCCCTAAAGTGTAAAAGGGAGCTCCATGGCAGGCCGCGAGTTCCCGTTCCATGTTTTCCTTGATGAGATGCATCGGCACATGACCCGGCCCTTCAATCATCACCTGGCACTCCTGGTTCCATGCCTTCAGGGTTAACTCCCCCAGGGTTTCCAGCTCTGCAAACTGGGCGTTATCATTGGCGTCCGCCAGGGATCCCGGCCTCAGGCCGTCGCCGAGAGAAAAAGCAATGTCGTATACTCGCATGATTTCGCAGATTTCATCGAAGCGTGTGTACAGGAAACTCTCCTCGTGATGCGCAAGGCACCACTTAGCCATTATCGATCCTCCGCGGCTTACGATGCCGGCGACGCGTTTTGCGGTATAGGGTATGTAGCGGAGAAGCACGCCGGCATGGATCGTAAAGTAGTCCACCCCCTGCTCCGCCTGTTCGATGAGAGTGTCCCGGTATATTTCCCATGTCAGGTCTTCCGCCCTGCCGCCTGTTTTCTCCAGTGCCTGATAAATGGGGACGGTGCCGATCGGGACCGGGGAGTTGCGAATAAGCCATTCGCGGGTTTCATGGATGTTCTGTCCCGTGGACAGGTCCATGACCGTGTCCGCGCCCCATCGAATCGCCCATGTCATTTTTTCTATTTCCTCTTCAATGGAGGAGCGGACGACGGAGTTGCCGATGTTGGCGTTGACCTTCACAAGGAAATTCCGGCCTATGGCCATCGGCTCGAGTTCCGGGTGGTTGATATTGGCCGGAATGATGGCACGGCCGCAGGCGACTTCATTACGAACGAAATCCGGATCCAGATTCTCCCGCAACGCGACAAATTCCATTTCGGGCGTGACGATTCCCTTTTTTGCATAATGCATCTGGGTGACGGAACCGTGCCCTTGCAGAACATTGCGTTTGGCGGGAACGGCGATATCGGGATCGCTGTGTCCTGCAACCGGACGATAGCTCGGTTCCCGCGTATCGTAACTGCCCCGTTCGAGTATCCACGATTTCCGCAATTCCGGGAGGCCGCGGTTCAGATCGATATTTACATTGCTGTCCGTATAGGGACCGGAAGTGTCGTAAACCCGGATCGGCACGTTGTCTTGCATCTTCCCGCTGCTGTCTTCGGTAGGGTGAAGCTGGATTTCCCGCATTGGAACCCGGATTCCACGGCTCCCGTCGACGTAAACCTTCTTTGAACCCGGGAACGGTTTCATGTGTGCAGTCCGGGCATTCGGTGTTTCATTCCGGGGCTGATGCATCTAGCCACCCTCCATCTGTCCAACCGGCTTTGATTTCCCCCAAAGCATTGTGAAAACCAACGGCACCGTATTTATTGGCTTCGACTTTCGGGATTTTTCCAACCATTATAGCAGGTATGTTCCGCCTTTATAGGTCAGTCGCCGGTTTCTTCAACTCGGATCATGCGGGTTTTGTCAACGACGACTTCCAGCGCATCGATCTCCTCGAGAGCCTTCTGCATGGAGCCCTCCCTTGCCTGATGCATCATCATGACGACGGGCACCGCTTTCGCCTGATGGCGGCCTTTCTGGATCATGCTGGAAATGCTGATCTTGTGACGGCCCAGGATCCCGGTTATCTGGGCCATGACCCCCGGCTGGTCCAGGACAAATATACAGAGATAATATGCCGACAGGACATCCTCCATGGGCTTCAGCTTAAGGGGATTTTTCCCCAGTATCGGAAGGTCCTGAGGCACTCCGGGCTGTTCGGTCGCCAGTCGGCGGGCGATTTCGACAATGTCTGCACATACGGAGGAGGCTGTCGGGAGTTGTCCCGCGCCGCGTCCGTAAAACATCAGGTCGTCGACGACATCGCCGTTTAAAAAGATGGCATTGAAAACACCGGAAACTGCCGACATCGGGTGCGTTTCGGGAATCATGGTAGGGTGCACGCGCAATTCCAGTTGGCCGTCGTCGGCTTTCGCGATTGCGAGCAGTTTGATCCGGAATCCCATCTCGCGTGCAAGGGATATATCCTGGGGGCTGATTTTTGAAATGCCTTCTACGTATATGTCCTCAAGCTTGACCGATGTTCGGAAAGCCAGCGTCGCAAGAATTTGGAGTTTATGGGCACAATCGACCCCTTCAATGTCAAAGGTGGGATCGGCCTCCGCATATCCTTTTGCCTGTGCATCCGCCAGTACCCGGCCGAATTCCTGTCCCTCGTCGGTCATTTTGGTAAGGATGTAGTTGGACGTACCGTTGACGATTCCATACATTGAGGCAATGCGGTTGGCTGCCAGTCCTTCTTTGACCGAGCGGATGATTGGAATGCCTCCGGCGACCGCGGCTTCGAAAGCCAGTATCCGTTTATTCTTGATGGCTTCGGCGTAAAGTTCCTCTCCATGGGTTGCAAGAAGAGCTTTATTGGCGGTAACGACATGTTTGCCGTTTGCCAGGGCACGGAGAATGAATTTCCGGGCCGGTTCCAGTCCCCCGATCAGTTCCACCACGATATCGACGGCCGGATCGTCCAGTACTTTGGCCGGATCGGTCGAAAGGGGGAGATCGGAAAGTGTGAGGCCGCTTCGAGGACTGGTGATGTCAAGGTCGGCAATCGCGCCTAAAACAACCGGCGCCCCGATTTTTTCCTCCAATGCTTCATGATGGGATAAGAATACCTTGGCTACTCCCGCTCCGACCGTTCCCAGTCCTAAAAGTCCGATGTTAATTGCTTTCATAGGCACCTCATTATGGAATGCTGCCCGCTCCGTCAGGGGCTTCTGCTTGAATTAATTTTCTTGCGGCAGAAATTCTCTTGAATACGCGGCAGAATGTCAAAGTACAATTATAGACTATTCCCGGCGATGAATTTGTATAATTATGGAGTGGCATGTTCGCTTCATGGCGTCTGTCAGGCGGATGCAGCCGACAGTCATTCGCGCGAGCCTGCTCGCGCTCATGATCGCGGCTGATCCGCAGCAGTTGTCGTCGGAAACACACGACATTCAACTTAAAGTGCTGATTAAGAGAGGTTTTTATGGCGTCGGATGAAAAGCAGCCGGACAAAGACAAGGCATACCATTTTATAGCCGAGGCACGGCGCGAGCAGGAAATCCGCATGCAAGGCTACCGCGAGCGGGCCCTGAAGATGTTCCCGCATGTCTGCGGCCGTTGCGGCCGCGAGTTCGAAGGAAAGCGGCTGCGGGAGCTCACCGTGCATCACAAGGATCACGATCACGACAATAATCCGCCTGACGGCAGCAACTGGGAATTGCTGTGCCACTATTGCCACGACAACGAGCATTCACGATATTCTGTTGCCGAGTGGTCGGAAGGCCCGGAAGCGGGCCAGGGCCAGACAACCGTTTCAACCTACAATCCTTTCTCGGGGCTGGGCGATCTTCTGAAGAAGAAGTAACGACCGACAGTCTTGTGAATCCTGGCTCCTGTTTGCTCAAAGGGCGAACACAAGGTTCGCCTCTACATTTCTGCGGACTTATGGTTTCTGACTTCTTATCCTGAGATCCGCCCGGGGAAACTTCCGGTAACAACACAAACCGGATGAGAAGTATGCAGTCCGGGTAGCGGGAAAACTGGGCCGCATATCGGTTAAAGACATAGAGATTCGTGAAGGCTTCAATCCGGAAGACAGGGTGATTCTATCGGATATGTCGGCGCAGGATGGATTTGACAGTGTCCGTTTGAAATAAACGACGTGGGTTGGGATCAGTCATTCTCAACGGGCCAGAATAAGAAACCGGGAAAGCGGGTTTATATTTCAAAGCTTCAACCGGATAGGCGATCGTTCGGTTTATGAGAACGTGGAGCTTCCGCTCACATGCCGTGGAATGAGCAGTACCGAAAGAAAGAAGCGTGTTTGGGAGGTGCTTGAAAGGGCAGGCATGGCGCATCGGGCCGGACACCTGCCAAACCCAGCTGTCCGGCGGGCAGCAGCAGCGCGTGGCGGTCGCCAGAGCCTTGGGAGTGAATCCCTGATTCTTCTCACGGACGAGCCTACCGGAAATCTTGATTCAAAAAATGGCGAAGCTGCTATAGAACTCCTGGACGACCGGCACAAACAGGGAGCGACAATCTTTATGGTGACGCACGATCCCCGCTATGCGCAGCACGCGGACCGAATCGTCCATCTCTTCGACGGGCGCCTTGAAGAGAAGGAAGCAGCTATGGAAGAGGTCTATTCATAAATCCAACGAAGGTTGACTTGACAGCGCCCAAAAAAAGGCTCGTGGAAAGAAACCACGAGCCTTTTTACACATTTAAAAAATCCGTCGTTTTAGTACATGTCTCCCATACCGCCCATACCGCCACCCGGCGGCATGGCAGGAGCCTTCTGTTTTTCCTTGATCTCTGATATCAGGGCTTCCGTCGTCAGCAGCAGAGCCGCGATCGACGCCGCATTCTGCAACGCTGTCCGCGTCACCTTCGTCGGATCGATGACCCCTGCGGCCACTAGATCCTCATATATCTCGGTTTCGGCGTTGAATCCGAAGTTCGCCTCGCTGCTCTGGCGCACCTTATCCACCACCACTGCTCCTTCATACCCGGAGTTGTTTACAATCTGCCGCAACGGCTCCTCCAGGGCTCGGCGCAGGATGTTGATCCCGATTGCCTCGTCCCCTTCCAGCTTCAGCTTCTCCACTGCAGGTATGCAGCGCAGTAATGCCACACCGCCTCCAGGTACGATCCCTTCCTCTACCGCCGCACGGGTTGCGTGCATCGCATCCTCTACCCGCGCCTTCTTCTCCTTCAGTTCGGTCTCCGTCGCCGCTCCAACCTTGATCACCGCTACGCCGCCAACAAGTTTTGCCAGCCGTTCCTGCAGCTTCTCACGGTCGTAA
Organism: Acidobacteriota bacterium; assembly: GCA_016934295.1. GTDB lineage: Bacteria > Acidobacteriota > UBA6911 > UBA6911 > UBA6911 > UBA6911. The sequence continues at coordinate 7,273 of JAFGTD010000161.1, read as the reverse complement.
TCCGACGTCGTCTCCTCGATCTGCACCCGCAGCTGCTTCACACGGGCCTCGATGTCCGAATGCTTCCCGGCGCCCTCGATAATCGTCGTGGCGTCCTTGTCGATCGTGATTTTCTTCGCGCTGCCCATATCCTCCATGCGCACGTTTTCCAGTTTAATCCCCAGGTCTTCCGAAATCACTTTGCCGCCCGTCACGATCGCGATGTCTTCCAACATCGCCTTGCGCCGATCGCCGAATCCGGGTGCCTTCACTGCAGCTACCGACAACGTCCCTCGCAGCTTGTTCACCACTAGTGTAGCCAGCGCCTCGCCTTCGATGTCTTCCGAAATGATTAACAGCGGCCGGCCGTTCTTCGCGATCTGCTCCAATATCGGCAGCAGGTCCTTCATCGAGCTGATCTTCTTCTCATGCAGCAAGATCAAACAGTCGTTCAGCTCCACTTCCATCCGCTCGGCGTTCGTCACGAAGTACGGCGACAAATACCCGCGGTCAAACTGCATTCCCTCAACCACTTCCAGGGATGTTTCAATCGATTTTGCTTCTTCAACCGTTATCACGCCGTCTTTGCCGACCTTCTTCATTGCCTCGGCAATAATCACGCCAATCGTCTTGTCGTTATTCGCCGACACTGACCCTACCTGCGAGATCATCTCGCCCTTCACCGGTTTGCTCAGCTTCTTCAGCTCTACAACCGCCGATTCCACGGCCTGCTCAATCCCGCGCTTCAGGCCCATCGGGTTTGCACCCGCCGCTACATTCTTCACGCCTTCACGAAAAATCGCCTGCGCCAGCACCGTCGCAGTCGTTGTCCCGTCCCCGGCCACGTCCGAAGTCTTCGACGCCACTTCTCGCACCATCTGCGCACCCATGTTCTCGAGGCCGTCCTTCAGCTCGATCTCTTTAGCAACCGTCACACCGTCCTTCGTAATCAATGAAGAACCATAACTCCTGTCCAATATTACGTTCCGTCCCTTTGGGCCCAACGTGATCTTTACTGCATCCGCCAGCTGATTCACCCCGCGCAACAAAGCCTGACGCGACTGCTCGCCATGTATTATCTGTTTAGCCATGATTCTTAACTCCTTATCTGCCTTCGATTGAAATCCTCTGGTTCCCTGAACGCTTATTTACCTTTAGTCAGTACCGCCAGGATCTCTTCCTCTCGCATAATGACGAATTCCTCGTCATCAATCTTGATCTCTGTTCCGGCGTATTTCCCAAACAGTACCCGGTTTCCTGCCTTCAAATCCATTGGTGACCGATGGCCGTCTTCCATCATTTTTCCCGGTCCTACCGAAATCACCTCTCCTTCCATCGGTTTCTCTTTCGCCGTGTCCGGAATGATGATTCCACCCTTGACAGCTTCTTTCTCCTCGATCCGCTTCAGAAGTACCCGGTCGTGCAAAGGTCTTGCTTTCATATAGTTAGATCTCCTTTTTTTTCAAGACAGACTCATCCATCCGTACAACTCCTCGTTCAATTTATCGTAATTAGCACTCGAGGCAAGTGAGTGCTAATAATCTAAGATCCAAAGAGAGGCTTGTCAATCTTTATAATTGTAAAAAAGATCCCGTTTTTTAGGCGTGAAACCGCTGTTTTTAATGAATTCCCTTGTCTTTTCCTCCGTTGCGGGGCTATGGCTCTCCAGTACATTTTCTTCAATGACAACGGACGATATATCGTCGGCGCCTGAAAGCAGGGCGATCGATCCGGTGCCGGTGCCGAGGACAAGGATGGACGCTTCGATATGGGAGATATTATCGAAGAATAGCCGGCATATTCCCAGCAGCTTGAGATATTCCTGCGCGGAAACATCCCGGATCGGGAATTTGTCCGTCTGCCGCTGGAAAGTCCAGGGGATAAAGGCCAGGAATCCGCCGGTTCGGTCCTGGAGGTCGCGGACGATCTTCAGGTGTTCAATGATTTCCTCCGGTTTCTCCACCGATCCGATAACAATATTGGCGCTCCCCGGAAGGTTTTCCTCGTGACAGGTTTCCATGGCCTGCACCCATTCGGATACGGACACTTTTGCAGGAGAAAGAATCGCACGCACCCGATCGCTCAGGATTTCCGCCCCCGCCCCGGGAACCGAATCCATGCCGGCGCGTTTCAGTTTCCGGACAACTTCGCGGAGAGGCAGGTGCGTTTGCCTCTGCATTTCCATTAATTCCACGGGTGAGAAGGCGCGAATATGGATATGTTTTCCCAGTGTGCTTTTCACCGCATGCAGAACATCGAGATAGTAATCGAACGGGATGTTCGGATTGATGCCGCCCTGAAAGAACATCTGGTCCGCCCCGATTGCTGCGGCCCGGCGCATTTTGTCCAGGATTTCTTCAACAGAAAGGACTTTAGACGATTCGGATTCTTCCGGTTTGTGAAAACTGCAAAACGAACATTTCACTTTGCAGTAATTCGTGTAGTTTATAATCCGGAACATAGTATAGGTAACTACGGATGGTTTATGTATGCGATTGCGGGTTTCCCTGGCGGCGGCGATCACTTTCAATGGATCTGCCGTATTGTACAGTTCAAGCGCCTCGGCAGGAGAGATCCGCTCTCCTGCAAGGGCTTTTTCCAGGATATAATCGGTCGGCTCGGGTTTGAAAATGTTCATAATCCGGCAATAACCCTATCTTCTTAATCCGGGTTTAAAAGCTTATCATTTTAATGCATACAGCACTCGGAGAAAATAGCAGCCCGGCATTTCTAAAATTTTAACCCGCTGACGGCGGCTTTTCTCCTGCCGCAGTGGAGATTTTGAGAGAAATGCGGGTTAAGAATTTGGTGGGATATATGGTACCGTTTGAATAGAATAGAAGTAACGGTAGGCTTAGAATTTCCGGGCAAGAGGATGCATGAGCGTTATTCTTCCATTTCCCAATTCCTCTAAATCGAAGGGGCTTCAGCGGATTCAGTCGACGTATACGGTACGGGACATAAGCCGCCGATTCGGTTTGAGTGAAAGCTCGATTCGCCGGTGGACGCGAAAAGGGATCATCGAGGCGGCGGTTGAGGAAACCCAAAGGGGGGAACTGCGCTATGATTTTCATGCGCTGACTCAATTCCGCAGGATCCGGGAACTCAGGAATCGCGGTTTGACGATACGCCAGATCGAATCCGAACTGCACGGGCAAATGAACCTGTTTCCCGAAAGCGGCGGCCGATTGATTCCGCTCCCTGTCAGGCGATCCCCGTTCGAAGAGGCCCTGCTCCTGCATGAGCAGGGGGATGAAAGGGCCGTTAAAATGTACAACCTTGCCATTGTCCAGGGTGAATGTGTTTCCGACGCCTACTGTAATCTTGGAATCCTCGAATTTGAAAATAACGAAACTGCCAGAGCTTTCGATCATTTTACAAATGGCCTGAAGAACGATCCCCGGCATTTCGAATCTCATTTCAATCTGGCACATCTATATTTCGAGGCCGGCGACTACAGGCTTGCGCGTCTCCATTATGAGATTTCCGGAGTTTTAGAGCCGAATTCCGCCGGCGTTCATTATAATCTGGGACTGATATATGCCGTAAGCGGAGAACTCACCGAAGCAATTGAAGCCATGAATAAAGCGAAAGAACATTCCACCGGCGAGGAATTGGCCCAGGTTGAGGAGCTTCTGTTAAATTTGAAAAAGGCGGCCAGGGATAACAAACAGCCGAAAAATCCGCAGGAACTCCTCCCGGACAACCGGGATTAAGGGCCACAGGCTGTCAGCCTTTAATCCGGACACATCTATAAAATATAGTGCAACTCGGGGATCAACGGGAAACGGGAAACCTGGAACGGAAAGCGGCGAAACTCAATGCGAGTGGGTTCCAACCCGCGTTTATATGCCGCCGAATCAATGGAGATAAATCATGCAGGTACCGGAAAAAATGCACGCCATGGTATTGAACGAACCGGGACAATCTCTTCAATACAGGGAAATGCCCGTTCCCGAACCGGCCCCCGAGCAGGTTCTTATCAAAGTCCATGCCTGCGGCGTGTGCCGGACCGATCTGCACGTGGTTGACGGCGAACTGACCCATCCGAAACTTCCGCTAATCCCGGGGCATGAGATTGTTGGAAGTGTGGTTAAAAAGGGCGCCCATGCAGAGGCGTTTAAGATCGGCGAGAGAATAGGGATTCCCTGGTTGGGATACACCTGCGGCGAGTGCCGGTTTTGCCGTGAAAACAGGGAAAATTTATGCGACCGGCCGCTTTTTACCGGGTACACGATCGACGGTGGATATGCCGAATATACGGTAGCCGACAGGCGGTACTGTTTTCCTTTGCCTGAAAATTACAGCGATATGAATGCGGCCCCGTTGTTATGCGCCGGTCTGATCGGGTATCGTTCCTACCGGATGGCTGGAGATCATGTGAAAAGGGTCGGAATTTACGGCTTCGGCGGGGCCGCGCATATCATCGCCCAGGTAGCTGTCTACCAGGGAAAGAAGGTGTTCGCTTTTACGCGCCCCGGGGATGTTCAGGCTCAGAAGTTCGCCCGGAGACTGGGAGCGGTATGGGCGGGGGACTCGACCGAAATGCCTCCGGAACTTCTGGACGCCGCCATTATTTTCGCTCCCGTAGGATCGCTGCTGCCGGCCGCGCTTCGCGCCACGATCAAAGGAGGTATCGTTGTCTGCGGGGGGATCCATATGAGCGATATTCCCGCATTCCCGTATCAGGTTCTCTGGGAGGAGCGTGTCGTATGCTCGGTTGCCAACCTGACGAGGAAGGATGGAGAGGAGTTTTTTGCCATTGCTCCCAAGGTACCTGTCGTGACCGAAGTTGAGCCTTTCCCGCTGGCACAGGCAAATGAAGCGCTGAACTGCCTGCGCGAGGGAAGACTTCAGGGAGCCGCAGTACTGACTATGGAATAAAGCTGTTGCACGTTAGGGTTTCAGTTCCTCGATTAACGTTCCAACGATGCTTTTTTCTTTTAACCTGCAACGATCAACCTGCAACCTGCAACGGCTTTTACTTTATTCTTCCCACGGCAACCCGGGTTTCCCGAAATGCCCGTAGTTCGTCGTCTGGCAATAGATCGGACGAAGCAGGTTGAATCGTTCGATAATGGCAGCCGGGCGGAAATCCATGTTTTTCATGTAGTCGGCGGCGGCGTTTTCGTCTCCGGTGCCGAACGTATCCACCTTCACGGACAAAGGTTTGGACAATCCGATGGCATACGAGATCTGAATCTCGGCACGTTGGGCTATTTTCTGCTTGATCAGCTGTCGTGCAATAAAACGGCAGAAATACGCCCCGCTGCGGTCTACTTTGGAAGGGTCCTTCCCGCTGAAAGCGCCTCCTCCATGCCGCCCGGCGCCGCCGTAGGTGTCCACAATGATTTTCCTGCCGGTGACGCCTGCGTCCGCCGAGGGGCCGCCCAGGATAAAGCTTCCGGTCGGATTCACGTGAAACCGTATATCCCTGGTGAACCAGTCGCCCAATATGCGCGGTGCCAGGGATTCGGTGACATAGGATACGATCTCGTCCCGCGAGATGGATTCCGAATGCTGGGGGGAGACGATTACGTCCGTAATGGCAACGGGTTTGTTATTTTCGTATAGAACGGAGACCTGGGTTTTTCCATCGGGCCTCAACCAGGCATAGGGTTCGGTCCTGCGGTCCGTGGCCAGTCCCCGGGCCAGACGGTGTGCCAGGAGAATCGGCAGGGGCATCAACTCCGGGCTTTCGTCCGTTGCGTACCCGAACATAATTCCCTGGTCGCCGGCGCCCTGTTCGGTATCGATTCCTTTGTCGCGGTCGACTCCCTGGGAAATTTCCTGGGATTGTTTGGTTACAAATTGATGGATTATAACGCCGTCGGCATTAAACGGGGTGGAGGGATCCGTATAACCGATGGCCCGGATCGCCCTGCGGGCTACGGCCTCATGATCTACGGCTGTATTGGAGGAGATTTCCCCGGCAATAATAAGGATGTTTTCCTTGCAGAGAACTTCGCACGCGACACGGCTTTGAGGATCCCCCTGGATGTAAGCGTCGAGGATGGAATCGGCTATATAATCGCATACCTTGTCCGGGTGCCCCTCCGTTACGGATTCCGAGGTAAATATGTATCGGCCTGAAGCATTGCGTTCAACGGCGTTGGTGTTATTCATCAATGGCTCCATTTCTTCATTGGGCATGTTCCACGCGGGTTCATTGCATATGCCCTGTTTTAAAATCGCCTCTCTATTTTCTATACTTCCCGGTGCAAGTCAATGAGGGTGACTATTGATTACAAATTAATAAATATGTCAATGGATGGAATTCTTATTACCTTGTGAAAGATGGGGATCGGTCATTTCTTCATCGGCTGCGGCCGCGTAATCCGCGCGGGATTCGATATCCCAATGTTGGGGTTGTTCGGGGATAATCCGGTAAACTTCGATACAGGCCCGGGCGTTTCCATACCAGCTGTGAACGATTTCCTGGCGAATGCGGATCTGCAGCTGGTCCGCGAAAGTTCGAACAATCTTAAAGAATTCGTATTCCGAAATGGTGGCTTCAAGATTGATGTTTTCGGAGATCATTACGGTGATGAAAAGGTTCTCCAGGTCGGTTTCCGTTGCCAGAACCTTGCCGCAGGGCTCGGTGTCACCCTGCAGGAAGAGATTGTAGCATTCGTGGCCTTTGCCGCGTGAAATGCGTTGAAAGCGGAAGAGATTTTCGCATTGAAGGTCCAGATGCTCGAGCTGGTCGAGGTGCATCGGACAATATTCGCCCGGTTCGGCATTGTCCGGATTGCACACCACACAGGCCGGGGCCGTTTTTTTATTGGCTGATTTCTTAGATTGCATAGGCATCCTTTCCTTTCGAAGATAATTCTTCCATGCTTCGGGGAAGATGTCCACACCTGCGAATTATATTCGCAAGCCGTAATTAACCGGTCGCGCGCCCTGTATCCCCGCCCGTCTTCACCGCCGCGCTACGAAGCTTCACGGATTATCCGGGTTAACGCCTGCAATTTTTTTCGCACGAGCGACTACGTTTTCAACCGTGAATCCGAACTTTTTCAGCAGATCTTTTGCGGGGGCGGATTCTCCGAAACCATCCATGCAGACAATGTCTCCCGAATCCCCCGCATATTTCTCCCATCCATGAGAGACCCCGGCTTCCACTGCAAGACGGGCCCGGATATCGGGGGGCAGCACCGCATCCCGGTATTCGGGCGGCTGCGCGTCAAAAAGCTCCCAGCTCGGCATGGAAACGATTCGGGCTGAAATCCCTTCCTCCTTCAGTTTCTGCTGCGCTTCTACTATGAGACCGACTTCCGATCCCGACGCG
>JAFGTD010000160.1 GCA_016934295.1 Acidobacteriota bacterium | reverse complement strand
CAATGTGAGCGGGCTGGAGCTCCGCAATCAACCAGCTGAAAGGGGCGAAGCCTTGCCTGATGAATTCGATGGAAGAGTGTTAGATCCGAACGGCGTCGAGATCGATCTCCCTTTCCGGGTGTTCAAGCGCCTCAAGAGAATGCACCTGCTTGAACGCGATCGCAAAACCGGTATGCGGATGTAGTATCAGTCATTTGCTGTTATGACGATAAGCGATGACTCTTACCTTTTCCAGCGTTATCAGCCCTTCGCCGATCATTTTGTCCAGTTCCGGAATAAATGCCTCAATTTTTTCTTCTTCATCGACAATTTCAACGATGACCGGGAGGTCTTCAGAAAGCCGCAGTATCTTTGAGGTGTGTATCCGGCTGTTGGCTCCAAATCCCAAAAACCCTCTTATAACCGTGGCTCCGGCCATCCCTCTCTTCCTGGCTTCCTTGACGATCATCTCGTCAAGCGGATGGCCGTTGAATCTGTCGCTCTCGCCGATAAACACCCGCAATAAAAAAGCCTCGTACGGTAGTTTCATTTATGCATCCTCCTCAAACCATCCGGCCCAGCGCCGCTCCGATGAAAAGGGCGACAAATCCGATAAAAATTTGAACGGCAACGTTTGCAATTGCAAACATCCACTCCGCGGAACGCATCAATTCCCCGGTTTCAAGCGCTATTGCGGAGAATGTGGTAAAAGCTCCCATGAAACCGACCAGCACAATTGTCCTCGTCTCTCCGGAAACGGGACATCGGCTTTCAAACAACGTCCAAAGCAGCCCCGCCAAAAAGCATCCCGTAATATTGACGGCAACGGTTCCCCAGGGAAAGGATGTGCCGTTGATTCGTTGAACGAATCCGGCCATCCCATATCGCGCCAGAGTCCCGAGAGCTCCGGCTGTCGCCAACAAGATCAGTTTATGAATCATCAATGAAGTCCTCTTTTTGGAAATGAGCGCCCAGGGAGGCTGCAGGCATAAAAAAACCCGCTACGAAGCAGGTTTTAGTCTTAAGGCAACGACTCCTCCTGCTGCAGCATACCTGGCAGTAGGAGTCATCAGCCCAAATCAGGCGGTTATCGGGGGGACTCCATCCCCTATTTCAGTTCGTATGCTATCAACGATCCAGAGAAAAATCAAACCGGGGGAGTTATCGGATAGAGCCGGGCATTCATACAGTTCCATTTGTTACCCTCTCTATCTCCAAAAGCCTTAGGACCTTTCACTATTATCAATAGGCAACTCTTTGGTAAATCGGAAACATTCTGCTATTCATTTGACAACTGCGCGTCCCAGTAAATAAGATTTTTCTCAACGAGGCGGATTAAATAACTCATTTAAGGCCTTTTCAAAGGAAAGGAAGGCGGGAATTATGAGATCTTTTCAAATGCGCTGGCTCCGCATGCTGCTCGTGCTATCCGTGTTCATGATTTATTCCTGCTCGGATACAAAAGTTCCTTCCAATCCTGCGCTGGTCAATCAGGCCGGTGCAAAGAAAATCGGGCCGGAATTAATGAAAACGAAGTCCTTTGTTGCGGGGCAGATCATTTATGTGCCCGTATACTCGCATATCTATCACCAAGACAACATGGTGTTTGACCTGACGGCGACTTTGAGCATTCGAAACACCGATTTCAACCATTCATTAATTGTGAAATCGGTAAAATACTACAACACCGAAGGAAAAGTCGTCCGGGAATACGTCCAAACACCTCTGGCGTTGCCATCGATGGCGACTCTGGATTTTATCGTTGGACAAAAAGACAGATCCGGCGGCTCGGGGGCAAATTTCATTGTCGAGTGGGTTGCGGAAAACCAGGTAGCCGAACCGATTGTTGAATGCATCATGATCGGCACAAGCGGACAACAAGGGATTTCCTTTCTAAGTGTCGGCAAGGTCGTTCAATAGCCGGCCAGTACAAATATACGAGTCATGGTTTCCATGGCTTTATGCATCAAAATACATCTCCGATAAAAAAAGACCTCCAAGATCTATTGACGGATCCCGCCTCCAGCAAATATCCTCTGACTCCGTTGCGCCGGTAATCGCGCTGGTTCAGGTTTAGGCCTGAATTGGCGGCCGGCGGCGCGGTTCTTTCTTCTCAATATAAGACTGCAAATAACCCAACGTGAGCGGGCCGGTTCTCTGTGAAAAACCGGCCGGGAGGGGCGAAGCCTTGCCTGATGAATTCGATGGAAGAGTGTTAGATCCAAACGGCGTCGAGATCGATCTCCCTTACCGGGTCTTCAAGCGCCTCAAGAAACTGCATCTGCTTGAACGCGACCGCATAACCGGTAAACGAAGAATCAGGAAACAAGCATTTGAAGCGTTGACGGCAGGGGATTTGTTTTCGCATCCGCAAGGAAGAAACGACGGACCCAGCCTGAACTCGGACTGGCGCGCGGTTTATCGGCAGGAATGCCGCAACCCGGGGTACGTTATCGAAAACGGAAGACCTCCGGCCAGGTCCGGCGGCAGGCTACGGAGGCGGAATCTGCCATGAGCCTGCCGATGCCCCCGATTGAAGGGCCTGTTCCCGGGAATCCCCTCCTTCCTCAGGACCCGATCTACAGTTTTTTCAGTGCGCTGTATGGTCCCGACCGTATCCCAGGCGTCCTGAACATATGGACCCTGCCGGACAAGAAGTCATATTTCTTCCGGGAACGGCCATACGAAACTCTGGCCTCGAAACAATGCCGGGAGCTTGCCGAAAACCACGACGTCTATTTCGGCGTCGGCCTGCTTCGAGAGGCTCTTTCTCCGGACCGCAGGGGACGCGCGGAAGACGTGGTCGCCATTCCCGGGCTGTGGGCCGACATCGACATCAAAGGTCCCAATCACTCGCAGGAAAATCTGCCTGGGAGTATTGAGGACGCTCTCGCGCTGGCGCGCAGCCTGCCCCTTAAGCCCACCTTGATCGTCTTTTCCGGCGGAGGCATTCAGGCATACTGGCTCTTCAAAAAGCTCTGGGTATTTGGTTCGGCCGAGGAGCGGGACCGCGCCGCAAAGCTCTCGAAGCGCTTCCAGGCGACGCTGCTTGCCGGGGCTTCAAAAAGAGGCTGGAAAATCGACAATACCGCCGATCTCGCGCGGGTTCTCCGCGTCCCCGGAATGTACAACAGAAAGAACGGGCAGGTTGCCGTCGAAATCATCGACTATCAGCCCGACAGCCGCCATGATCCCGGGGAGTTCGAGCCGTGGATTGCCGCCGAAACGAAGGCGAAAAACGAACTGGACGCCGGCAGAGTTGATCCGCACCTAATCTTTTCCGGGATCCCTAAAGGGCAGCGCAATACGGAACTCTACAGATACGCGTGCTCGCTCCGAAGCCGCAACGTTCCGTTTGCGGAAGCGCGGATCCTAATCTCGGCCGCGGCCGGGAACTGCCGTCCCGAATATCCGTCGGATGAAGCCGTCAAAATGTTGGGGCGGGCTTACAGGGAGCACCCAGCCGGAAACAACAGTGGGAAGGAGTCCGGCTGGCCAGAACCCCGGGAGCTTCCATCCCTTCTGCCCCAGGCGCCGGCGCTGCCCCCGGAAATGCTCCCGGACGGACTCCGCCCCTGGCTTGAAGACAT
>JAFGTD010000159.1 GCA_016934295.1 Acidobacteriota bacterium | reverse complement strand
GCTTGAAAAAATTGTCGGGGTTGGTATCGGTATCGGTATCGATTCCACTGGAGATATTGGCCTTCCTATTTCGACCGCGATTCCGATTTATGTAACTGTCAAACTTTTACTGCCTCCCCGGCAGAGCCGGGGGATCTCCCCGGTAATCAGATCAGAGGGCGAATACCAATCAGCATACTGCCCACTGCTTCCTGCCCACTGTTTTCCCCTTGACATATCCAAACAAATGTTTTAATCATACGTTTGTTTAAAACGGATATTAGAATGGCGGATACAAAAGACTCTATTCTGAACGCGTCGGAACGGCTCTTTGCAGAGCGGGGATTTGACGCTGTCTCCCTGCGTGCAATCACCACGGCTGCAGGAGTGAACCTCGCGGCGGTAAATTATCACTTTCATTCCAAAAAGCAGCTTCTGCAGGCTCTTTTCACCCGCGGCGTGCAAAAATTGAACCGGAAACGGATCGCACTTCTGGACGCCTATGAAGCCGAACACGGGAAAGGGCCGGTGCCCGTGGAAAAACTGGTTAGGGCGATTATCGAACCCATGTTCGATATCACCGGCAGCCTGTCAAAAGACAGCAAAACCTTCAGCATGCTGCTGGGAAGAATGTATTCCACCCCGGAGGTTCGTCTCGATCCCGCCATGCTCAGCGACATTGAAAACTTCGGAAAGCGATTTGAACCGGCCCTGCGGAGAGCTCTGCCGGGTGTCGTCCCGGAAGATCTCTACTGGAGGTCTTTTTTTGCCATCGGGGCCACCGCGCACACCCTGGCTTCGTCTCAACTGCTGCAGAACCTGTCGTACGGCCTTTGCAATCCGGACGACAGGGAAACAACACTGAAAAAGCTGACAGCCTTTATCGTTGCCGGACTAAAAGCAGGATCAGGGATTAAACAAAAAAAAGCCGGTAAAACCGGAACAAACAGGAGGGGAAAATAAAATGTCGTTTCGATCCTTATTGCTCCTATTCCCGGTTTTGCTTTGTTTCTACTTGAACTGCCGGGCGGAGGGCAACGCTACTGCCGTGCCGGGAACCATCGCCCAGAACTCACAGGTGATTCCCTTGAGCCTTGGGCAGGCGGTGGATATTGCACTGAGCCCCGACGGGAACACCCGGATCCGGATTGCGGAAGAGCTGGTGCGGCAGGCAAGAGCCCGATCGGTCCAGTCACGCGCGGCTCTTCTGCCGAATATCGACGCCTCCGTCGGCCAGCAGAGCATGACCCGCAACCTGGCCGCTTTCGGCATACGGGTCCGTCTCCCGATTCAGGGATACGAATTTCCGTCCTTTGTCGGTCCCTTCAATGTCTTCGATGCCAGGGCAACCGCAAGTCTGAATGTATTGAATCTAAGTTCCATCCGTCGTTACCAGGCGTCCAGAAAGGGTATCCGGCAGGCGGAAGCGGAGCAGGAATACGCACGCGACCAGGTCCGCATTGCGGTCGCCCGTGTTTATCTGTCCCTGTTAAAATCCCGGGCCGGCGAAGACGCCGCCCGATCGAGCGTCTCCCTGGCTGAAAGGCTCCTGGCTCTGGCCGAAGACCGGAAATCCGCCGGAGCGGGAACCGGCATTGAGATCACCCGCGCCAGGGTCCAGCTGGCCAACGAGCGGCAGCGCCTGCTTGCTGCCGAAAATGAAGTGAAACGGGCGCACTTCCAGCTTCTCCGCACACTGGGGCTGGACATGGATCTCAAGGTGGAGCCTGTTGAAAGAATGACCTACGAACCGGTAGAGCTTCACGATCCGCAAACCGCTCTCCAAACCGCCCTGGAGTCGCGGGCCGACTGGAAAACGCAACAAAAAAAAGAGGAGACGGCGCGCCTCAACCACAGCGCCACCTGGATGGAACGCCTGCCGTCGGTCAGCCTGTTCGCCGATTATGGGACGATCGGATCGAGTATCAACGAATCGGTTCCAACCCGGGCATACGGATTTGCCGTTCAGGTGCCCCTATTCGACGGGGGGCGCCGTGACGGCCGCAGGGCTGAAAGTTCTTCCAGGCTGCGCCAGGAAAGGGAAAACCTGAACGATCTGCGGGAACAGATCAAACTGGATATCCGTCTCGCGCTCGACAGCCTGCAGTCGGCCGACTTGCTGGTTGCCGCCGCCGAAGAGGGATTCAAACTTGCAGAGAACGAACTCGCCCAGGCGCAGCGCCGATTCAAGGCAGGAGTGGGCAGCAGCATCGAGGTAACAGATGCCCAGACGCGATTGGAACGCGCCCGGGAGAACCGGATCCAGGCTTTATTCAGCCATAATACGGCCAGGATCGACCTGCATAGCGCTATGGGCACCATCAGGCAGATGATTCCAGGAGACGGAAACCATGATCAGGCATATTAAAATCATACCCGCAGCAGCTTTTGCCGTCGTTCTCGGCGTTATCGGCACGCTTTCATGCAGTCTGTGGAACGGCAGCGATGAAAACCGGATTTATATTTCAGGAAACATAGAATTCACCCAGATCCATATTGCTTTCAAGTCCTCGGGCAAACTGATCGATTTCCCGATTGAGGAAGGGGATGAAGTCCGTCAGGGCATGGTCCTGGCGCGCCTGGATATGCAGCAGCAGGAAGAGCAGCGCGCCCGGGAACTGGCTTCGCTGTCTGTTGCCGAGACATCACTGGTGCAACATTTGACGGGAATCGAATACTTCAAGGCTTCTCTTGAAGCGGACATCCTCGCCCGGGCCGCCCAGTTGAGGCAGGCACAAGCCCAACTGGATCAACTGCTGGCAGGCTCGCGCTCCCAGGAAAAAGAGCAGGCCGATGCGGCGGTTCGGCAAGCCCGGAGCCAATTCGCACTGGCCCGGGAAGAATGGCAGAGGGCGCAGGTCCTGTATAAAAACGACGACATCTCCACATCCCAGTACGACCGCTACAAATCACAATTCACCGGGTCGCAGGCCGCACTGCAACAGGCCGAACAGCATCTGTCCCTGGTTCGAGAGGGCCCCAGGAAAGAAGATATCGAAGCGGCGCGCGCCGCAGTCGAGCAGGCCCGGGCCGCGCTGCAGCAGGCCGAAGCATCCCGCCTTGAAGTCAGGAGAAGAGAACAGGAGGCCGACACACGCCGGGCGCAGATAGAACAGGCACGGGCGCAGGTGGCGTATATGGACTCTGTTATAGCCGACGGTTTCGTAGAAGCGCCGATTGACGGCATCATACTGGAAAAATCCGCCGAGATCGGCGAGGTGGTCGCGGCCGGCACAACCATTGCCTCGCTGGGAGACATACAAAGGCCCTGGTTGCGGGGATACATCCGGCAGCAGGACCACGGTCGGGTAAAACTCGGGATGAAAGTCCGGATTACGACCGATTCCTATCCGGACAAGATCTACGAGGGGAGACTTTCCTATATCGCTTCGGAAGCGGAGTTCACGCCCAAACAGATCCAGACCCCGGAAGAACGGGTCAAACTTGTATATCGAATTAAGATCGAGGTCGATAATCCCCGGCAGGAACTCAAGCTGAACATGCCGGCCAGCGCGGAGATTATGCTCGATGAAGATTAACCCTCCCTGTCCCATCGCCGCGACATTTTGCCGGGAAGTGCAGCTATGATATCTCCATCCTCTTCCATTATGGTTCAATCCGTGGATCTTACGCGGCGTTTCGCCGACATGACTGCAGTCGACCGCCTGAACCTGGAAATTAAAAAAGGAGAGATCTTCGGACTCGTAGGTCCGGACGGTGCCGGCAAAACCACGACCCTTCGGCTGTTCTGCGGGCTGCTGGATCCCTCGGGGGGACAGCTTCGGGTAGCCGGCTACGATACCGTCAAGGATGCTTTCGCCGTCAAGGACCGGATAGGATATATGGCACAGCGCTTCGGCCTGTATGCCGATCTAACGGTTGAAGAGAACATGAATTTTTATGCCGACCTGTTCGGCCTGGAACCTGAACAACGGGACGGCCTGAAGTCCGAACTGCTTTTAATGACCCGGATGGAGCCCTTTCGGGAAAGGCCGGCAGGGAAACTCTCGGGCGGGATGAAACAGAAGCTGGCCCTGATGTGCACCCTGCTCCATAAGCCGGAAGTTTTATTTCTCGACGAGCCGACGAACGGCGTGGATCCGGTTTCCCGGCGCGATTTCTGGGCCATTCTCTACCAGCTGGTCAAGGACGGGATAACCGTATGCATAACGACCGCATACCTGGATGAAGCCGAACGCTGCAACCGCGTCGGGCTGATGCACCAGGGGCGCATCATTCGCTGCGCGCCCCCGGAAGAACTGCGCACCCGGATGGAGGAATCCTGCTATCGGGTAAACGCTCGGGATCAGCGGAAGTGCCTGGAGCATCTGAGGAAGCTTCCCGGAATCATAAGCGTCGAACCCGCGGGCTCCGCTCTGCATCTGTTTCTTTCACCCTCGGAAACCTCGGAGACAAATCTCCGGGAAGAGCTGGAAGGGAGGGAATTCGGCCCGGTGAGCTTTAAACGGATCGTTCCTTCCCTTGAGGATGTATTCATTGCCTTGATCCATAAAACCGAAAAGGTAAAAAATCCGTTCCGCACTACGGAAGAATAAAAACGTATGGAGAACAAAGAAATATCCGTTGAAGTACGGAATCTTGTGAAACGCTTCGGTGATTTCTGTGCGGTGGACGACGTCTCCTTCGAAGTGCGCCGGGGGGAAATCTTCGGTTTTCTGGGGCCCAACGGGGCCGGCAAGTCCACTACCATCCGGATGCTCTGCGGGCTGCTGGCGCCGACGAGCGGCGAGGCGCGGGTGGGCGGATTCGATATTGCAACCCAGGGGGAAACGCTGCGGCACTATATCGGCTACATGTCCCAGAAATTCTCCCTGTACGACGACCTTACGGTCGAAGAAAATATCAATTTTTTCGCCGGGATCTACCGGGTGCCGCAGTCGCAGCGTCCGGACCGCAAAACTTACGTGCTGCGTATGGCCGGGCTCGAAAATCGCAGGAACTCCCTGACCCGCAATCTGGCCGGTGGATGGAAGCAGCGCCTTGCCCTGGGATGCGCCATCCTGCATCAACCGCCGATACTGTTTCTGGACGAACCGACTTCGGGAGTGGATCCCCTTGCCCGTCGGTCTTTCTGGTCCCTGATATACGACCTGTCGGATGCCGGACATACCATTTTCGTCAGCACCCACTATATGGATGAGGCGGAGTATTGCCACCGGCTGGCCCTGATGCATCACGGTCGGATCGTGGCGCTGGGAGATCCGGCCACCCTGAAAAAAGAGTTGCAGGTTGATGCATTTCTGAACCTGGAATCGTCCGACCCGCTGGAAAGCATGAAGATACTGGAAAAATTGGATATCGTACACGAGGTGGCGGTATTCGGCAGCGGCCTGCACGTTACCGTCCAGGACCCTGATGCTTCTCAATCTCAAATTCGCCGGGCGCTTGAAGAAAGAAACATCCAGGTCCGCCGGCTGGAGGCAATCGAACCGTCGATGGAAGATATTTTCGTAGCCACAATCGAAGAAGAGGAGAAAAAACATCCCATTAAAGCGATGCATTAGCCCAAAAGGAGCATTTAGAAGTGTAGGGGCGAATCTTCGATTCGGCCGGGCTTCCACCTACGCCCTTCGGGCTTCGGTGGACAAGTCGGCGGACAGGTTGGTGTTCGCCCTCCGTTGGAAATCCCCGGAAGAAGATTGGATCAAAATATGAACCTGCGACGCACCCGCGCCATAGCCCGGAAAGAATTCCTGCATATCCTGCGGGATCCCCGGAGTCTGATCATGGCCCTGGCCCTTCCGCTCTTAATGATTCTTCTTTTCGGCTATGCCCTGACCCTGGACGTCGACCGCATTCCCACTCTTGTATACGATATGGACAACAGCATGGAAAGCCGGGAACTGATTTCCCGGTTTGAAGGCTCGCGCTATTTTCAGATCAACGGCGTAACAGATAACTATTCGATCATCGAAAAAAAGATCGACCGGGATGAATGCACTCTCTGTATCGCCATACCCCAGGACTACTCGCGGGAGCTGCATTCCGGACGGGCGCCTCAAATCCAGTTGATCCTGGACGGCAGCGATTCCAATACCGCATCCATCGCCCTCGGATACGCCCAGAATATTCTCGAATCCTTTGGACAGAACATCCGCACCCGGGCGCAGGATCGCCGGGGCGGGATGCGCCTGGAACCTCCCATGAGCGGGCGGTTGCGGGTCTGGTATAACAGCGATCTGAAATCCAAGAATTACATCATCCCGGGACTGATCGCCCTGATCCTGATGATTATCGGAGCGCTGATGACATCGCTTACCCTGGCGCGCGAATGGGAAATGGGAACGATGGAACAGCTCCTGTCCACCCCGCTTCGGCCGTCCGAGATCGCGTTGGGCAAAATGAGCGCCTACTTTGCCCTGGGAATCATCGACATGGCTCTGACCATCGTCATCGGAGTGCTTATTTTCCAGGTTCCCATGCGCGGCAGCTACCTGTTCCTGGCCGTTACCGGGAGTTTGTTTCTCGTCGGGGCCCTTTTATGGGGCATCCTGGTGTCGGCCCTTTCACGATCGCAGCTGATGGCCTACCAGATAGCCATGCTTACGTCGTTTTTGCCCGCTTTTCTCCTTTCCGGATTTGTCTTCGCCATCGAGAACATGCCCCTGCCTATTCAGATCGTCACGCACTTTTTCCCGACCCGGTACTTTGTCACCATCCTCAAGGGGATCTTTCTGCGCGGCGTAGGCATGGAAATACTTTATGCGGAAGTATTTCTTCTGGCAGCGTACGCCGCACTGGTATTCCTGTTCACTACAAAGGGGGTCAGTAGGAAAGTCGCATGATTGCAATGTGGGAAAGAATACGGGAAATACTGCGCAAAGAATTCAGCCAGACACTGCGGGATCCCCGCCGGCGCGCCCTCCTGATCGGGCCCCCGCTGATGCAGCTGATCCTGTTCGGCTACGCGGTCAACCTGGATGTCGAGCGCACCCGGACGGCATGGATGGATCAGGACCGCACGGTGGAGAGCCGGCAACTGCTGGCGGCCTTCGATGGGTCGAACTATTTCCGAGTCGTTGCAGCACCGGAGAGGGAGGAAGAAATCGAGCCTCTCATCGACCACGGAAAGGTGCAGGCCGTGATCCGGATTCTGCCCGGATTCGCCCGGGACATTCACAGGGGGAACACAGCTTCCGTTCAGATTCTCGTCGACGGCACCAACTCCAACACCGCATCCATTATTTCAGGCTATGCCTCGCGGATTGTTGCCTCCTACGCCGCCGGGGTGCTTGCCGCACAGAAAAACACCCAGCTGGTGCCGCGCACAACGGCAGCCGGCGGCCCGGTGGCATCCCTGATTCCCACACTTTCGGTTCAGCCCCGCGTGTGGTTCAATCCCGACCTCTCCAGCCGTGTGTATTTCGTGCCGGGCGTGATCGTCAATATCATCGCGCTTGTTACGATCATGCTGACGTCCATGAGCATCGTGAGCGAAAAAGAGATCGGCACCATGGAACAGCTGATGGTGACGCCCATTCGCCCCATCGAGCTGGTTCTAGGAAAGCTGCTTCCCTTTGCCGCGATCGGCATTTTTGAAACAGCCTTCGTCGTTGTGGCGGCGCTGTTCATTTTCGGCACCCCCATGCGCGGCAGCCTGCTGCTTCTGTTCTTCTGCGCCCTTCTGTTTCTGCTCTCCACGCTGGGGATCGGTCTTTTCATATCCACCATCTCCCGCACCCAGCAGCAGGCGATGATGTCCTCATTTTTCTTCTTCATGCCGGCCATGCTTCTGAGCGGATTCGCTTTTCCGATCCGCAACATGCCCGAAACCGTTCAATACATCACCTATCTGAATCCGGTGCGCTATTTCATGCAGATCGTCCGGGGACTTTTTCTGAAAGGGGTCGGGATCGAAGCCCTGTGGCAGGAGATGGCGGCCCTTGCCGTATTCGGCATCGCCATCCTGTGGCTGAGCGCCCTGCGATTCCACAAGCGCCTCGATTAGGGCCGAACGCAGCCAAGGCTGCGTTCGGCTGGGGAAAACGGGGTCGGAATACTTATTTCCCCGAAATCTATAGAAATAAATCCCGATCACCTGAAACAAGCAATATGCCCCCGTTTTTCTTCGGTTCTATAATTTCATTTTGCTAAGCACCCCGACAAGGGGTACAATGGAATATGACAAACAACGTGACCATCTCCAGCCGTGCTCGGAAGCAGCTGAGAAATGTTCCTCTGCATGTCATTCAAAAGCTCTCCGGCTGGGTAATGTCGGTTGAAGACAGGGGTATCGAGGAAGTCCGAAAAATACCCGGATACCACGACGAACCATTAACCGGCGCGAGAAGGAGTCAGCGTTCGATTCGTCTATCCATCTCCTATCGTGTTATCTATCAAATACGAAAGGATGAAACGATCGAATTCGTTTCGGTAGAAGAAGTAACCAAACATAGGTATTGAGAAGCAGGATGTAAGGATGACCGAAAAGAAAAAAGCAAAGAAAAGCGAGGCGATGACCTTCCTGGAAGACGTCATGGGCAGCCCATTGACCTTTAGGGGCTACCTTGCTGCTATTCGGCAGGGAGAAGGAATGACCCTGGAAGCCTTTGCCAAAAAACTGGGCGTATCGCGCCAGCATTTGTGCGACATCGAAAAGGGACGCCGCAGGATCAGCCCGGATCGGGCTTCGAAATGGGCCCGTATTCTGGGATATTCCGAAACACTTATGGTCCAGCTCGCGCTTCAACACATGCTTGAAGAAGCCGGACTCAAAATGAAGGTCAGCGTAAAAGCTGCATGAATATTTATTTCTATCCGATATCTTTTATTATGTCCCCGTTTTTATATGGTAAGTATTAGAGTTCTGGAGTAAGTGAAGTTACCGTATGGATGTACAAAAAAAAGAATTACCCAACGGCCTTGTAATTGCGTCCGAGGCCATGCCGCATCTCCGCTCCGCGTCGCTAGGCGTCTGGATTCAGACAGGATCGTGTTCTGAAGAGGCTGAAAATTCCGGGATATCCCATTTTATCGAGCATTTGCTTTTCAAGGGCACCAAACGGCGCTCCATGGCTAAAATCGCCGAAACGATCGATTCCATCGGCGGGCAGTTGAACGCCTTTACGGAAAAGGAATATGTCGGCTACTACGCCAAGGTTCTCGACGAGCACCTTCCGATCGCGTTCGACCTGCTGTCGGACATGGTTTTGAATCCTGTATTTCCCGCCGCGGAAATAGAGCGCGAACGGAACGTGATTTTTGAAGAGATCAACATGGTGGAGGATTCTCCCCAGGAACTGATCCAGGACCTGTTTCTGGAGACCTTCTGGAAGAAACACCCTCTCGGCCGGCCCATTTCAGGCACGAAGAAAACCGTCTCCGGCATCACCCGTACGGATATCAAAAACTACTTCAAACGGCACTACACCGCGACCAACATCATCGTTTCCGTTGCCGGCAATATCCGTCACCGCGATATTCAAAAACTCGCCGGACGCTATTTTTCGAAACTTGAATCCGGTACACCCGCCGACCATGGCGTACCACCGGTTGCCGGCGCCGCCAGGACCGTTCGAAACAAGGCCAACCTGGAACAGACGCATCTTTGTCTCGGAACAACCGCTCCCCCCATTGCCGACAAGGAACGCTACTGCGCCCACCTTCTGTGCAATATACTGGGCGGCGGAATGAGTTCCCGTTTATTTCAGAATATCCGTGAGAAACGGGGTCTGGTATATTCAATCTATTCGATGCTGAACCAGTACCGCGACGCGGGAACGCTCGTCGTGTACGCCGGGACGGCGCCGGATAAAGCCCCGGAAGTTTTGGAGCTGACTTTGCGGGAATTCAGCCGGTTTCGCAACCGGCCTGTTTCGTCCCGGGAGCTGAGCCGGGCAAAGGAGAACATCAAAGGATCCATCATGCTGAGCCTGGAAAGCTCCAGCAGCCGGATGTCCAATCTCGCTCAGCAGATGATATATCACGATCGTTTCTATGAACTGGAAGAGATTCTGAAGGCTGTACAACGCGTTTCGGCAAGGGATATCCGGGATCTTGCCAACAGGATGTTCGATGGTTCCTGTCTGACATTGACCGCCCTGAGCAACCGAAACGGCCGGAATTTGAAATCCGTTGCGATGGAACTATAACCCATGGGATTGAGCTTCACATTGCTGGGCAGCAGCAGTTCCGGAAACACGACACTGGTGAGTGACGGCTCCACCCATATCCTTGTGGACGTGGGACTCAGCGGTCGTGAAACGGTGCGCCGGCTGAAAGAAATCGGGAAGGAGCCGGAAGATATTTCGGCCATCGTCGTATCGCACGAACACGGGGATCACTGCCGCGGCGTCGGACCTTTCGTCAAAACCCTGGATATTCCGGTTTTCATGACCGACGGAGCGCTCGAGAATTCCAAAATAATCATGGATTCGAGCAAACACCGGAGGATCGTCGCGGGAAACAGTTTCGACGTATACGGTATTCAATTCACCGGTTTTTCCGTGCCGCACGATGCCGCCGATCCGCTCGGTTTTATCATCAGAAAGGACGGCATAAAAATCGGCATCGCCCTGGACCTGGGATACATGTCCAACCTTGTCCTGGAACGGCTCAAGGGCTGCGACGGCATTATACTCGAGTCCAATCACGATGTTCGGATGCTGAAGGCGGGCCCGTATCCCTGGGCGATAAAACAGCGCGTCATGAGCCGGCGCGGCCATCTTTCCAACGATTCCGTTGCAACATTCCTGGAAAATGATTTTGACGGTTCTGCGGCCCATGTCGTTTTAGCCCACCTCAGCAAGCAGAACAATCTTCCGGAGCTTGCCCTGCTGTCCGCACAGCGGGCCCTGGAAGCCCGTTCCGGGATATCGCAGATTCAGACAAAGATCGAACTGGCCGCCCCCGACCAAATCGGCAAGACCTATCGCTATTAGTCTGCAGTCGACAGTCGGCAGAACTCCGTTTTGGACTGCGATTCCTGCAAAAAGGCGATGGAAGAATGTAGGGGCGAACCTTGTGTTCGCCCTTTTCCCTTTTTACATTTCCGCAAGGGCGAACACAAGGTTCGCCCCTACGTGCTCCTCGGCAAAATGTGATGTGACGGATGAATGGTGAAGGCAATGAATAATAACCGAATTTAAATTTACCCGTCTGATAGTGTGAATTAAACGGAAAGCTCAGGCGCGCTGATCACTTAAATTATTGCAGTCAGCACCGCCTTTGGCAGGTTATTGGGAGTTGATTTTACGCTTTCTTATAAGTTTGTAAATAAAATCAAAAAATATAAAGATACCCAATCCAACAACAATGGAAATAATCTCTAATAATGGAGAACCAACTTTTAAATTAGAACTGATAAGGGATTCATGAGTAAGGAAATAGGGGAAACCCAAAAAACAGAATATGCGGCTTAAAAGGAAGACTATTGAGCCCAATCCATCATCGTCATATTCCGTCCCAGACCCAAGAAAAGTGAGAATTACAAATAGGATTAAAATTGTTATGCCATAAGTAGTAAAAGGAAATCGTTTAATAGAAAAAAATAGTTTTCCTCTCAATATGGATCACTCCCAGCATCTATACATTCTGCATAAAATGATTAAAGCAGACAGAATATATTCCTGTTATATTCTGCTGCGTTTGTTGTTAGGATTTTACCATGGAAATCAAAAATCGTAACATTTCCCAACGCCCCCTCCATTTATCCGTGAAATGTCCGAACTCCGGGGCCCTCGTTAGCACGTTAGTACGTTAGCACGTTCACACGTTTGTTAACCCTTCGACCGTTTTAAGTTATAATAATCAACTCTGCATCCATTTTTGAGGAATTGGTTATGATAGACCGTTACATGCCGGAAGATTTCGCGGAAATCTGGTCCGAAGAAAACATGTTTCGCTCCTGGCTGCGGGTGGAAATGGAAACCTGCCGGGTCCTGGCTGAAAAGGGGTGGATCCCGAAAGAGTCGATGGAAAACATCGAGAAGAAAGCCGATTTTTCCGTTCCCCGAATCAAGGAAATCGAGCGTATCACCCACCACGACCTGATCGCCTTTACAACCAGCGTTGCCGAGTTTGTAGGCCCCGACTCCCGTTATATCCACTGGGGACTTACATCCACCGATGTCGTCGATACCGCCCGGGGACTGCAGCTGAAACAGGCCGGCGAAAAAATGCTTGAAGCCCTGGACGCCCTGAAAAAAGTAATCGGGGAACGCGCGCAGGAGCATCGAAAGACCATCATGATGGGACGGACTCACGGCGTGCACGCGGAAATAACTACCTTCGGGCTGAAGCTGGCCGTCTGGTACGACGAAATGCGGCGGAACCGACAACGCCTGGAACGGGCGGTCGATGGAGTTGCTTTCGGGAAATTATCGGGTGCCGTCGGCACCTTCGCCCACCTGGATCCGGAAGTTGAGGAGCAGGTATGCCGGAGCATGGGACTGAAACCGGCGCCGATTTCGACGCAAACCCTGCAGAGAGACCGCCATGCGGAACTGTTGTCGACGATTGCCATCATCGGATGCTCGCTGGATAAATTCGCCACTGAAATCCGGCACCTTCAGAGAACCGAGTTAAGGGAGGCCGAAGAACCGTTTGCCAGCGGACAGAAAGGATCCAGCGCCATGCCGCACAAGCGCAATCCCGTGAAATGCGAACAGGTTTCCGGATTGTCCCGCCTGCTTCGCGGATATGCGTTGACCGCCATGGAAAATGTCGCTCTCTGGCACGAAAGGGATATTTCCCACTCCTCGGCCGAGCGCGTCATCCTGCCCGATGCAACCGGATTGCTCGCGTACATGCTCCGGGCCATGACGAAAATCATCGGGGAAATGGCGGTCTATCCCGAACGGATGCTGAAAAACATCGAGTTGACGCGGGGCATGGCCTATTCCGGCCAGTTGCTCCTGGACCTCACACGTAAAGGCATATTGAGGGAAGATGCTTATCGCTGGATCCAGCGGTGCGCCATGAAGGTGTGGGAAGAGGACAAGGATTTTGTCGAAGTCCTGCTGGAAGATCCGGATATCACAAAAGTTTTGGATGGAGATGAGATCCGGTCCGTGGTGAATCCGGAACTGCAGTTGCGCAATATCGAGGTAATTTTCTCGCGCGTTTTCAACCCCTGATTCTCTAAATACTTCATTCAAGAAAAGATGCGGGGATAATCTCAAATTTTTTCACATCCGCCATGTCCTTCAGAGACACAATTGTTCTGCTCTGATATAATGCATGCGCCCGCATTGCTCACATTATTCTTTAGCGGATGCGGAAGAGACTTTACCTCAATGAAACTCAGAGACGGAATGCCCGATTATTCAGACCGGTTTGCAGCCGGCAGACAGGATCCCGAATTTGCTGTTGCATTCTGTACATTTACCATGCAATCAACAGGGATGTCGCGCTTATTCTTAGCAGTCCACAAACATCCCTCTGCAACAATGCTGGAGAGTTTATGACGACTTTAATAAAAAACGGCACAATCATTACTGCCACGGATATGTATAAAGCCGATCTCCTGGTAAAAAACGGCGTGATTACGGAAATCGGCAGTGAAATATCGAAAATCGCCAGTGAGATTATAGATGCAGCAGATAAATGGGTTTTACCCGGTGCGGTGGACGTCCATACCCATATGGACGCACAGTGCGATGGTATGACCACGGTTGATGATTTTGAAACCGGCACCACGGCTGCTGCTGCAGGAGGAACAACCACAATCCTGGACTATGCCGAGCAGGCTCCGGGCACCTCCTTAACTCAGACGCTGGAAGAGTGGAAGACCAAGGCCGAATCGCACTCTGTCGTCGATTACGGTTTCCATCTTGCCCTAAGCGAGATTAACGAAGAAATATTAAGCCAGATACCAGGCGCCGTCGAAGCGGGAGTCACCAGTTTCCACTTGCGGCTCGACGGATATGGCTCGCGCTATATCCGGGACGGAGATTTAGTGGAATTTCTGCAACGAACAACCAAGGCCGGCGCGCTTGCCTGCATCCATGCCGAAAACGGGGAAGTCATCGATCTTTTTCTGCGGCGACTCGCAGCGGAAGGCAAGACATCCGTGAAATATCTTCCCGTCGCCAGACCGCCTGAAGTGGAAGCCCAGGCATTCGCCAGGGCTATCAGCCTTGCAGAAATGGCAAAAACGCCCCTTTACCTGACAAACCTGTCCTCCGCCCATGCGATCGAGAAAGTGAAAGCCGCCCGGGATCGCGGACTTCCCATATTTGCCGAAACCTGTTCTCATTACCTTGCCATGTCAAGCGACCGATATGAAGACTCGGAAGGGATCAAATACTACTGTACCCCGCCGTTGCGCCCGTCCTGGCACATAGATGTCCTCTGGAAAGCGATCACGAGCGAAGATATTCATGTCGTCGGAAGCGATCACATGGCATTTAACTACGCCGGGCAGAAGAATCTCGGGAAAGACAATTTCACACAGGCCCCACGGGGATTTCCGGGCATCCAGGAACGGTTGTCCATCCTGTGCACCGCCGGAGTTCAATCCGGAAAGATCAATGCAAACAAGCTGGTTGACCTGACGAGCACTTCTCCGGCCAAGCTTTTTGGATTATTCCCCCGTAAAGGTACTCTCGCGGTCGGCAGCGATGCCGACATGGTCATTTTCGATCCCAAGGCTGATGTGACCCTCTCAAAATCCCTGAGCCTGTCCCGCTCGGACTACACGCCCTATGAAGGCATGCGGACGCACGGCGCCGTATGGCTGGTGATTCAACGGGGAAAGGTCATAACCCGGGAAGGCAAGGTTATAGGAAAACCGGGCCAGGGGGAATTTCTTTCACGGGAAAAATTCAGTACCCCTTAGTTGATATACAAGGCCCGGGAGGAAAACAGGAACGTAATATTTAATGAACCGACAATATGGCGACTCAATAACTAATTTGCATGAATCAAGTACCATGCCCCTGTTTTCCTCCCGGGGGACAATTCCGATTCGATGAAAAAATGTCCTCAATGCGGTAAAGAGTATCCTGAAGACTATGCCCATTGCCCCATGGACGGTTCGCATCTGGGCGGCAATAAACGGGATACAGCCGCAGCCCCTCGGCCGTCAAATCCCGATCGATCTCCGGCATCCATCCGTATCCGAACCCTGATGTTCGGATTATTAATCCTGGCATCGGTTTTTATCCTTTCATTCACCGCCATATTTCTCTACCAGTACTGGAAGCCCAAATACGGCTCCTTAATCATCAAAACAACGCCGCCGGGGACATCCATATCCATGAACGGCAAACCGCGCGGCGAAACACCCCTTACACTTTCAAATATTCTCAGTGGAGAGTATCGGCTGGAGGGAACAAAGGAGGGGTACAAAGAGCTTTCGCAGAATGTCTATGTTTTTCCCTATACGACTCAAAACCTGCACTGGGATCTGGAACCGATCACGTCTCAATTAACGAACGAGCAACTGGCTCGGATTGAAGCTTTGCGCAATAAGCTGGAATCCGCTCAGGAAGAAAAAATATTCCTGCCTCCACCCGAGGACTACAACGTTCTCTTTTTTGCCGATCAGATCCTGGGAATCGATCCCGCCAATGAATATGCCCTGAACATCAGAAGCAAACTTGCAGGAACCATACGGAATCTGGCGGAACTTGCCTACGCGCAGGAAGACTGGCTGGAAGCGGAAAAACAATATAAAAAACTGGCCCTTCTTCTGCAATACGATCTTGCAACGGAAAGCCGCCTGACCGATATCGCCAACCGGATCGATGAAAGTATAAAAGACCGCGAAAAACAGATAGAGGACTGGAAGATCCGGGCCGAAGCAGCCATCAAAGCCGAACGTTTGCTCCCTCCGGAAAATGACAATGCACTGGATGCCGTCCAAAATATCCAGCGATTGGATGCATCCAATATCTACGTGCGGGAAACAATAGCCCGCCTGAAGGACCGCCTCCAAAACAGGGGGGATTCAAAAATTACCGCCGGAGACTGGCGGGGCGCGCAAAACGAATTCAAAATCATTCTGCAGTATTTCCCCGAAGACACTTACAGCAGAACGCGACTGGCGTCCGTTGAAGACAAAATTGCAGAGATGGAGCAGACCGAGCTGCAGCAGAATCAAAGCGAATATGAAAAACAGCAATCGCAGCAGACGCTGTCCAGTCTCCGACGCTCGGCCCTCAATTTTTTTCTTGAAGGCTCTTACCAGGAATCCATCGCGGAATGGGCTGAATATTTACGAATAGCGCCTGACAGCGATGAAGCATACTTCTATCTCGGGGCAAGTTACCAGAGTGAAAAACAGCTCGATTCCGCCATTTACAATTACGAGAAATGCATCGCCGTGAATCCCGACCATCCATCGGCGCATCTGAATCTCGGCATGCTCTACGATTATCACAGAAACAACCTCAAGATCGCAGGGGAACACTTAAAAAAGGCCATGGAATTGGGGGGGTCCGGCGAATACACCCCCGCCCGAATCCGGGCAATGATTCAGGACCTCGAAGACCGGGCTTCTGCCAGAACGGTTTTAAAAACCCTGATCCCGGTGGAACATGCCCATATGTTCACAAGCTGCCGGGGTAACATTCGCTTTACGGAAGAAGGCGTGGAATATATCACGGCCGAGACGAATCACGGCTTTTACGAAAGCTACCGGGGATTACGCACTTTGTCCCTTCAGGGAAACAAACTTACGATCAAAACACGCAATGAAACATATAACCTGCGTTTTCTCAACGATAAAGATGCTGTCCGTGTAAAGGCCTGGTTGGTTTCTTCCGGGAAACTACGGTAGGCAGTGGGCAGCTCGGCGTCCGGCGAAGCTGAAAGCGAAGCCGGATTGAATATCCTGTGACTCCGGGTGAGTTTTCGGGGTCGGGGATCGGAGTCGGCATCGGAATCGGTTTTTAAAAGCTCGACCCCGATACCGATTCCAACCCCGACGCCGATGGATTCCCGGTTCTGCTTTTCGCTTCGAAAAGAGTCACGTGCCAGAAATAACGTTCTAACGTTGGACGTGAGACGTTGAACGTTTGAACGTTCTCCTTACTCCTGGCTTCTGGCTTCTTTTACAGCTTTTTTTCAGTGACGTGAGTGTCCGATTCGGCAGGGCCTTTAGGGGATGGTTTGGGAGACGTTTTGCCGGCTTTGGGCCGCCTGAAAATTCCGACAATCCCGAACAGCAGGAATCCCAGAACAACCCCTACAGCCAAAGGAATCGGTTGAAGGTAGGAACGTATTCTTTGAACGGGATTGGACGTAGCAACCGTATACTCTTTCTGAAACAGCGCGATTTTCTTTGAATGATTATTTATAAGATGGGCGGAAATAAGGAAAGGAACATCCCCGGTGCCGTTATTTAAGATCTTCCAGTTCCAGGTACCGCTTTCCCGTTCCCCGATTTCCCGGGGCTCCGTCCCGTTATCGGAACTCATCTTCATGGTTGGAGCCAATGCAGCCAGGTCCACGGCGATTTTCAGTTTTTCTCCAAGTGTCCGCAAGATATGCCGTTCTTCGGGCGTCACCTTAACATAGTCAATCGATTCCGCATAGAAAGTCACCTCCCCGCTGCCGGCCTCATCATGACTGAGATAGGACGGAAGGCTCCACTCGAGTGAACCCAGAGGAACAGCCTCAAGGAGGATATCGGCTTTCCCGTAATAACGGCTCCCGTCCTTTTTTTCTTCTACTATCCGTGCCCGAAGCGCATCGACTGTCAAGGCGAAATCATCCAGCTTTTCCTTTTCATCCTTGAGCTGTACGTATTGTCTTCCCAGAGAATCTTTATTCGAAGTGAGGGATCTGATTGTGCTGTTCAACTTCCCGATCTGTTTTTCATTATCCTCGACTTCGCCCGACAGGCGCTCGTTGGCCGCCTTCTGGGTCACAAGATCCTCCTGCAGCCCGCGGATCCGGTCCGCCAATTCCGCATTATTCCGCGTGAGATCCCGATTGGCATCCGCCTCCGAACTTAATGAATTCTGGATATCCGCCATTTCACGTTCAAATCCCTGAATCTTCTTGTTTGCAGCCCGGAGCTCTTCATCCAGCTGCAAAATTTCCGATTCGGAGCCCGTTACTTTTTCCTGCAGGGAGGTATTGGCGCTTTTCAAGCGGGACAGCTGGGATTCCCGCTCCTTTAATTCGGATTCCAGCCTGCGTTTCTCATCCTGTAATTGCGTAAGTTCCGCGGAAATCTCCTCCGCTTTATCCTGGAGACGGTCCCTTTCGAGCTGCGTTTGCCGATAATCCGGAATAAGGGGGGCAACGGTCTTCAGAACGAATTCGTTGCTTAAGGACGCTGCGCCCGCCATCCGCCCAACGGAACGATTAAATTCCTGCTCGAGGTATGTTTTCTTAGCGTCTTCTATCTCGGAGTATTTCAAACCTTCGGTAAAGGTGGATTCCAGTGCGGAATCAAACACATTCCTGTTCGGAAAACTCTCCTGCAAATCGGCGTCGAACTTGTAGATTATTTCGGCTGTCTCCTGAGAGGCTATGGCTCCCAGATGGAATTTAATTTCATCCCCGCCGAAATCTATCCGCAGAATGCGAAGCTGGTCCCCCACTTTATAAAGCGGCGATCCCAACCCCGGCACAACCCGGTGCGTCTGCCCTTCTATATGAATAATCTGCTCTTCCGTATAAATCGGAATCCTTAAAAACATCGCCTTATTTTCATATCCCTTTTTATACTGCTCCTGGACGGAGCTGGAAACACCGGCGCCGGCAGGCAGCACGCTGCCAAGTATCCAAAACAGGTTGAAGAGGAGCCCGATCCGAAACTTTAATAATGATTGCATAGCAAGCCCTCGGTTCATGATAAATGGAAAGTCGATAATAACATAAAACCGCCCGACTCAAGGATTCGAAAGGAACCGTTCGCTCCGGTCTGTATTTTTCACAAGCTCAAAGTATCCCCGGGGATCTTTGTGATGCTTTGCCGCGACCTTATAGTGTATTTTAAAGGAAAATCCTATAACAGGTTCAAATCTGCCGTGACGAACAATGGTGTTATAATGTAAGATGCTCCTTCAATCTATATGAATGCAGACTGAATGATACTTTGAGGTGGTTGATTGCATATTGAATTCGGGTCTCGGAGCGATCGGGGAAAGGTTAGAGATTCCAACGAGGATACCTGTATCATAAACATCCGGCATAAAACCTTTCTCGTAGCCGATGGTATGGGCGGTCACGTGGCCGGAGAAATTGCGAGTCAAATTGCAGCCTCCACCATTGAAGAATACCTTGCGGAAGAGAATTTGGATTCAAGCCCGGATGAGTGGCTCAATCTTGCGGTGCAACAGGCAAATACGCGCGTCTACGAAACCCAGATGCAAAAACCCGAGTATCGGGGGATGGGAAGTACGCTGACCATATTGACCTTCTCCGACAACCGGTTCCATATCGCTCAGGTCGGCGATTCCCGGGCGTACCTTCTCCGTCAAAACACCCTCAAGCAGTTGACACGGGACCATTCTGTCGTATGGCCCCTTTACGAGAACGGGATCCTGACGAAGGAGGATATTTCCAGGCATCCCCAAAAGAATCTCATTACCCGCTCCATAGGAACATACCCGCAGGTTGAAGTCGATCTTCAGAGCGACGCCGCCTCCGAGGGAGATATCTTTCTGCTCTGTTCGGATGGATTGACCGACGTGCTTACGGATCGGGACATCTCCCATACTCTGTCCAGCCGTGATAAAAATCCCCAGGAATTGGCGGAAATGCTTACAGATGCAGCCAACGAAGCCGGAGGCCCGGACAATATCACAGTCATTGTCGTCCGTCTTTCCCTCGGCTAGTCTGCATTTTCCACAGACTTAGAATATTGTAATAAATAATGATGTAAGTTGATTATTTTCAGCAATAAATCCGTACCCGCCGCGGGATTTCCCACAGGTTTTCCACATATCGGCTTCGGAATTACCGTTTTTTTAAGATTTCTGAAGATGGTTGCTCCATCCTGTTGTTTTCACACAAGAAGTCAGGAGCCAGGAGTAAAGATTCAGAAGTCAGCCCAGCATCCGGCAACGCCGGACCGCGTCCGGCGAAGCTGAAAGCGAAGCCGGATTGAATATCCTGTGACTCCGGGTGAGTTTTCGGGGTCGGGGGTCGGAGTCGGCATCGGAATCGGTTTTTAAAAGCTCGATCCCGATACCGATTCCGACCCCGACGCCGATGGGATTCCCTGCCCTGTTTTTCGCTTCGAAAAGAGTCACAGGCCAGGAGTCAGGAGTAGAAGCTGATTACAGATGCTTTATTCCGAATATCAAGCGGTTTCCCTCCTGACTCCTTACTCCTTGCTTCTTTGTTCTTCAACCTGGACCTTACCTTACGTAGCCATAAAAACTTCAATCCGGTGAACATGGCGAGGGGGGGCTAGGAATGGATACCCAGTTTTTTATGAAGCTCTTCCAGGGATATGTTTTTAATCAGCAGTACTTTATCTTTTGATCTGGTCCCGGAACGGATGGAAATTTTAGATTTTGAAACACCCAGCAGAGAAGCCAGATACTCGACTACGGCGCGATTGGCGGCATCGTCCACAGGCGGTGCCGTTACCTTTATCTTCAGCGCCCCGTTATAAATCCCTGAGATTTCCGAGCGCCTGGCGCGTGGCTGCACATGGAGCCGGATCACCAACCCATGGCGCGTTTCGCGTATCTGCAGAGCAGCATCAGTCATAATGACGCGATCCGAATACCGAGGTTCCGATCCTGACTATCGTCGCGCCCTCCCGGATCGCTACCTCGAAATCATGGCTCATACCCATGGACAGATCCTGCCGCCCCAAACAACCCGGCTGTTCCGATTCCAGCGTATCCCTTAATTCCCGCAGGCGAATGAAATAGGGCCGTACATGCTCCGGATTTTCAAAAAAAGGAGGGATTGTCATCATTCCGTCAATACGAAGCCCTTTATGGAGTGAGAGCGCTTCGATGATTTCCCGCACATGTTTCGGATCGGCGCCAAACTTCGTCTCTTCCTGTCCCAGGTCCACCTGCAGCAGTACCGAAAGCTTTTTCCCTATTTCCCGGCATGCCTGGTTGAGCTTCTCTGCAAGCCGCAGGCTGTCGAGGGAATGGATGCAATCGAACAATTCCGCAGCGCGCCGTGCCTTGTTGGTCTGGAGATGCCCTACAAGGTGCCATTCAAATTTGGAACGTTCCCTGAAATGGAGAATCTTGCTTTCGGCCTCCTGGACGCGATTTTCCCCGAATTTGGACAATCCGGCCGCCGCTGCCCGTGAAATCGATTCCACAGGGAATGTCTTGGAAATCGCCAGCAGCGTGATGTCCTCCGGGGATCTCCCGGATGCGGTTGCCGCATCGGCAATTCTTTTCTGCACTAAACGGATATTACTTTCTATCTGGGTCTCCATTTTCAAGCCCGGATGTATATTAACAATATTTGCAATACCGCTGCCGCCGAATTCGCGTTGAGTTGTCTATTATGCTTTGCTAATCTGGTAGTTTCCAGAGGTAATAATGTTTATTACATTTGAGGGCATTGAGGGTGCAGGCAAAAGCCTGCAGATAGCCCGTACGGAAGAATATCTGAAAAAGAAAGGCATCCCCTGTCTGACGACAAGAGAGCCGGGGGGAACGGAGTTCGGCCTGGCCCTTCGCCCCATCCTGTTGGGGACGGACGGATGCAGGCGGGAACCGATTTGTGAATTGCTCCTTTACCTGGCCGACAGGTATCAACACCTGAAGGAAGTAATCGAACCGGCCCTGAAGCGCAATATAGTTGTGCTGTCCGACCGCTACCAGGATGCGACTCGGGCCTACCAGGGCGCAGCCCGGGGTATTGCGGAATCCACGGTTGAAAAACTGACACGCCTTATCGGGATAACGGAGCCGGACAGAACTCTTTTGCTGGACCTGGCTCCGGAGGAAGGTCTTCCAAGAGCCCGGCAGCGCAATGAAGCCTGTCCGGTTGCGGGGGCGGAGGGACGGTTTGAGGCGGAAGATCTCTCCTTTCACAAAAGAGTCCGCGAAGCGTACCTCAAGCTGGCAGCCCGGTTCCCGGAAAGGATTCATGTCGTTGCAGCCTCAGGAACTCCGGACGAGATTTTTTCACGCATAGCGCCTTTAATCGACACCTGGACATCGGCCATACGTTGACAGAATGAAACAGACAGTCAATCTGGACAATTTCATAGGAAATCCCCGGATCGTTGAAGTTCTCAAACGCGCCATAGAGCAGGACCGATTGCCGCACGCCCTGATATTCGCGGGTCCGGCAGGAATCGGCAAATGCACTCTTGCCCTTCTCACCGCGCAGATACTGAATTGCCTTTCCCCTGTGAACAACAGCGCCTGCGGCGAGTGTTCCTCCTGTAAAAAAATCAGCGCCACATTGAAAAGCAGGAACCTCCCATGCCTGTCGTTGAAGGGGGAAGGATTCTGCGG
Organism: Acidobacteriota bacterium; assembly: GCA_016934295.1. Lineage (GTDB taxonomy): Bacteria > Acidobacteriota > UBA6911 > UBA6911 > UBA6911 > UBA6911. Next base: position 6,432 of record JAFGTD010000159.1, on the reverse strand, counting down.
CACCTGTGAGAACTGCAGGCTCCGGATGCAGAAACACCCGGATGTGCGGTTGATTGAACCGGAAAAAACAACCATCAGCATCAATCAGGTCAGGGAACTGATCGACGAGGTTGCCTTCCAGCCTTTCGAAGCCCGATATCGCCTGGCCGTGCTGGATCCTGCGGATCAAATGAAAATTGAAGCCCAGAACAGCCTGTTGAAAACACTGGAAGAACCCGCCAGCAGGACTGTCATCATTCTCATAACCACGAATCCATACATGTTGCTGGAAACCATTCGCTCCCGCGCGCGACTGTTGCAGTTCGGAGAAATTCCCCGGGAGACAATCGAAAAATATCTCATATCCGAAGTCAAGATGACCCTGCAGGACGCGCAGCTTTCGGCGGCGCTCAGCGGCGGCAGCCTGGCGGCAGCCATGACTTTCGACACGACCTGTTACCGGGAGATACGGGAACAGGCTTTTCGTTTCGTCAAACTGCTCCTGAAAGGAGAAGATTTCACCAACGCAAGCAGCCTGGCGGCCCAGGCAGCCAAAGACAAAAAGTCTTTTGTAACCTGGGTGGATGCCGTCATGGCGCTGCTCGAGGATATCTACTATGCCGTTACCGCGCCGGAGCGTATCGGCCAGGGCGATCTGCACGATAAGCTGGAACAGATTGCCCGCAATACCCCCAGAGGCATTCTGGTATCCGCCATCGATGCGGTCGGCAATTTGAAAAGGGAGCTGCAATACAACATCAACCGTCAGCTTGCCCTCGAAGCAATGTTCCTAAAAGTCGGCAGTCCGTAGGGGCGAACCTTGTGTTCGCCCTTCCCGGTCGACGGTCATCCGTTGACATCAAAGGATGAAAAGTTACGGGAGAGTGATCAGGGATTATCGAGTCGGGATGATGTTTCCTCGAGTTTCGTAATCATATTTTTTAACTCATCGGATTTTATCCAATCCGGATAAACACTCAGAAAATCTGTAAAGGCATCTATTGCAACCGCGATCCGTCCGTGTTTCTCTTCCGCCTTTCCAAGTGATTCCGGTGTCCGGTCAATCGACGCATATGCCCTGACGATGGACTCATGCGCCTTGACAAGTGACTTGTATGCCTTGTCTGAATCCGGCTGGTACTCTATTGCGGTCAGGTATCTAAGGATTGCTCCTACGTAATTCTTTCTTTTGTAGTAAAAATTGCCGATATCGATATTCTTCTTAGCCTCATCCGGATTGCGTACTTTCGGCGCCCGTTCCTTCTCCTCATCGATGCCTTCCGCAATATCCGTATCTCGAACAATAACAGGCTTGCCCGATTGGCCGAGTCCCGGGGGAATCATCATAAAAAAAACAGGGACAAATAAAAGAAGAGTTCGTGCGGATAGCATGAATGTTCCACTAATGCATACGTTTATTAATAAACCTATTACTTGGTAAACTTAGCGAATTATTTTTCTCTTGTCAAAGTATGTTTTGCAGACTACAATTTCAGTAAAGTCAGCTTTTCGATCGCTTGCTTTCGCAAGTACAAAAGCAACTGAACCGCTCGCGAAAGATCGCTGTAGCCGATTGTCACCTCCCCCGGAGGAAGGATTTATGGTAAACCGGAAACTTATTCGTCCCAGTTTGTCCGATATCAAAGACCAGATGCCCCGGTATGGACCGGTACCTCGAAAACGAGTTCCTCCTGAAGTTACGAACGCGGAAAATTACTATTACATCAAGCAGATGGCTGCCAAGACTCCGATGATCGTCCATCTCACGGACGGCGAGGAAATTCGAGGCGTCATCGAATGGTATGATAAAAACTGCATCAAAGTGCATCGTAATGACGGACCCAACCTTCTCATCCTGAAACATGTAATCAAGTACATGTATAAACAGAATGAGGACCAGGAACCCGACGAAGTGGATCTGGATTAGTGGACGACGGCGCCTCATAGCAGTATCATTCCATGGCTGTCGCCATTCTGACCGTTTTAAAGCGGTTGGTGTCATTCTTGTTAAATCATAAAATAAATACACTGCCCCATCTTGGCATCACTACGGGAGACCCGGCCGGTATCGGCCCCGAAATTTCTTTACGTGCGGCACAGGAAACCGCGCTTGCCGACAAATGCCTGCCGGTTCTTTTCGGCAGCTACGAAATGCTGGAATCCAGGGCCGATTATTTAGGTCTGCCTTTCGATTTCGAGCGGGTACCGATGGATTCTTACCCGGATGAATCCCGCCTGCCGCATCGCTGCATCGTGGATATCCCGCAGGGTGATGTGCGCCCGGGGACAGGATCCGCCGAGACCGGACGAGCGGCGGCGCGCAATATCATTGAATGTCACGCGGCATGCAGTCGCGGACAACTCGATGCCATGGTCACGGCGCCCCTGAATAAAAGGTTCCTGCAGGAAGCCGGTTACGCATACCCGGGACATACGGAGTTTCTGGCGCATCTTTCGGGCGTTTCGGAATTCGCCATGGGTTTCCTGACCGAGAAGCTGAGAGTGGTTCTGGCTACAATTCACCTGCCCCTGCAGGCGGTTGCCGGGCAAATCAGCTCCGATCTGATACTGCGGAAATTACGGCTTATTCTGACGGAATTCCCGCGACTGGGACTGCCTTGCGGAAAGGTCGCGGTGGCAGGTTTGAATCCCCACGCCGGAGAATCCGGAATTCTCGGCTCGGAAGAAGAAACGTTCATCACACCGGCGATCCGTCAAGCCCTTCGGGAATTCCCCGCGTTCCAAATCTACGGGCCGCTCCCGGCCGACACCCTTTTCTGGAGAGCCTACAACGGAGAATTCGACATCATCCTGGCAATGTATCATGACCAGGGGCTGGCTCCCATTAAACTGGTCGGATTCGGCGAGGCGGTCAATGTGACTCTCGGACTGCCGTTTGTCCGGACCTCCGTAGATCACGGCACGGCATTCGATATTGCAGGGAAAGGAATCGCCCGTCATGACGGGATGATGGCCGCCATCCGCTGGGCGCTGCGGCTCTCTGCAGCAAAAAAGCAATTCGGCGCAATACGGTAGGGGCGAACACAAGGTTCGCCCCTACAGGAATCCCGCAACAAAAAGCCGTCTTACAGTGATTCCATCAACTGAACAATCGTCCGGACTCCGAATCCCGTCGCGCCTTTACAGGCAAAGGGTCGGCCGTCATGGTCAATATCCACGCCTGCTATATCCAGATGCACCCAGGGAATATTTTCCGTAAATTCCTGGAGGAATTTAGCCGCGGTAATGGCGCCGCCCCAACGATTGCCGACGTTCTTGATATCGGCGATTTCGCTTCGTATTTCCTTGCGATAGGCATCGTCCAGGGGTAGCTGCCAGAGGCCTTCTCCCGTGATCGCACAGTTCTTTCGAATCCGATCGATGGTTTTCTGGTCCGTACCCATCATTCCCGCGTTCACGTGACCCAGGGCCACGACGCAGGCGCCCGTCAATGTAGCGATATCGATCATGCGGCCGGCTCCCAGAGTGCGGGCGTAATACAAAGCGTCCGCCATTATCAGTCGGCCCTCGGCATCCGTATTGATGATTTCAATTGTCTTTCCCAGGCAGGACCGGACCACATCTCCGGGCTTGGTGGCTTTGCCGCTGGGCATATTCTCCACCAGGGGTATCAACCCGATAATCGGCACCTGGGTTTTCAACCGGGAAAGCGCTATCATAGCGCCCAGCACTGCAGCGCCTCCCGCCATATCCCCCTTCATATCCTCCATTTTCTCGGCAGGTTTAATGGAAATCCCTCCGCTGTCAAAGGTCACACCTTTACCGATCAAAGCATGTATGGGCTTCCTCTTTCGCCCTTTCTCCGCTGCAGCCGGCGTCCGCATCACTATCATCTTGGGAGGTTCCTCACTGCCGCGGCTGACCGCCAGGAGCGCGTGCATCCCAAGCTTTTCCATTTCATCGCGTTCCATAATCCGAAGGACGAGGCCGGCACGCGTGCCGGCCTCCAGGGCCTGCTCCGCAAATTGCGACGGGGTCAGTATATTGGAGGGTTCGTTGGCCAGCGTTCTCGCATGGTTTGTTGCCGCCCCGATTTCAATGCCCCGTTGAATATTCCGCTCCACCTCTTTCCCGGACACCTTCCGGTCGAATAGAATCCGGAAACTCCGGACATTCTTCTCGTCCTTATCGCGCGTCTTATAGAGATCGGATTCATAGTCGGCGTACAATGCGCCTTCAGTCGCAATCCGGGCGGCCAAAGCGGTTGATGCAACACCCCGGCTCAAAAAAACAACTGCCCTGCCGGCGCAGGATCTGGCCACCCGCACGCCTGTTCCCGCCATCTCACGCAGTCTGGCCGGTGTAAACTCGGATATTTTCCCGGCCCCTACCAACAGCAAAGAACGTGCTTTCAATCCCCTGGGATTTTGCAGCCTGCAGGTGTGGTGCAGCTCAGGCTTGAACTCTTTTGAATCCAGAACGGATTTGACAAGCCCGCCGGTGGTTTTATTTAAAACCCGCAATGGGGAAGAACCGTTTGGTTCGTCTTCAAAAACAGGAAAGATTAACAGGTCACAGGCAACGTTTTTATATTCGCCAGGTTGATGCTCTATCTGCATGGATTTCCTCCGACCGACGGAAATAATTGTGAAAGTTTACACGGGGCACCGGAAACAGGCCCGCTGCACCCAAAAGATCTCGTCGCTCCTCGAAGAACCTGAGAAATTTCAGGCATGTCTATCGTCGGTATTTTATCGCTGCTTTAGCTTCCTTATCCGCTTCTTTGCGGCGTTCCGTTTCTCTTTTATCGTAAAGCTTCTTCCCTTTCGCTACGCCCAGCTCGACTTTTATCTTTCCCCGTTTCAGATATACGCGCAGCGGCACCAGCGTCAGGCCCTTTTCCTGCGTTTTCCCGATAAGTTTGCGGATTTCCCTGTCATGCAGCAACAGCTTCCGGGACCGCACGGGATCATGATTTTCCCTGTTGCCGTGGGAATAGGGGCTGATATGGCAGTTGAGCAGAAACACCTCTCCAGCCCGGACCAGCGCATAGCTGTCCTTCAGGTTCAAGCGACCTTCCCGGATTGCTTTGACTTCAGTGCCCAGAAGGGATATCCCCGCCTCCATCTTCTCCAGAATAAAATAATCGTGGAACGCCTTTTTATTCTTCGCAATCAGCTTCTCGCCTGAAGTGGATTTCACAGCCATATTTCTATCCGCAATGAACTTCGGCGGTGTAGCCCGCCTCCCCGAAACCGGGGGTATTATACACTAAAATACCTGCCCCGGCTGAAATAGAATCTTTGATTATTATCCTTCTCTTCCGCCGCCCGAAAATTCCAGTAAGCCTCGAACATATTCTTTAACGGCATTTTGCCATGGACGCATCAGAGGCAGCCCGTCACGCTTCAACCGATCGTTCTCCAGTACCGAATTGCAGGGACGGGGTGCGGGCAGGTTAAACTCCCCGGATGAGACCGGAGCAACGGAAACATCTTCCATCCCGGCCGATTTCAAGGCTTCCACCGCCAACTCATACCGGGTGCATGTCCCCTGATTCGTGAGATGATAGGTTTCCCGGCAGTTTGCCCGGATCATTCGCCGCGTATGGGCGGCAACATCCCTGGTGTATGTCGGGCTCCCCTTCTGGTCTTCGACAACTCGAAGATCCTTCCCCTGTTTCGCCGCATCCATTATTTTCTCGATAAAATTGGCGCCATTAGGGCCGAAAAGCCAGGAAATGCGCAGGATCAGATGATTCGGACAATGCTTACGGACCCGTTCTTCCCCCAGAAGCTTGGATTTGCCGTAAACGCTCAGCGGATTCGGAGCGTCTCCCTCCAGGTAAGGCCCCGGCTTAAGCCCGTCAAAGACATAATCCGTGCTGTAGTGAACCAACAGGGCGCCGGACGAATCCGCCGCTTTCGCCAGGTTTCCCGCTCCTTCTCCATTGATACGGACAGCCTCCGCTTCGTGTGTTTCACAATAATCCACATGCGTCAGGGCCGCGGCATTAACGATTACTTCCGGGCGGAAGTCCCTTATCCGGTCCAGGCACGCATCCAACCGGGCAATGTCCGTCTCCGCCCGGTCCACTCCCAGTGCATCGCAATCAGGATTAAATTCGGCCATAAGGTCCCGGCCCAACATTCCCAGGCTGCCGAAAACAAGAATTTTCATATCAAAGCTTTTGCCCGCAATGCCCCGAATCCCGGGTTCAGGGAATTGCCGCTATAACTCAAATGCCTGTCCGGCGAAAAATGCCAAAAAAATATACGCGGCCGAAAAGTCGGGAATACGCGGCCGGCCCGCATCCCCACCGTCCGGTATCGGATTGAATAATCCGTGACTACAAAAATCCAGACCAATTTAAGAAATAAGGTAAATTTATTTCTGCGTCGCCCCGTAAGTATCCTCCGGCAGAGCCGGAGGCTTTATAAATTGAGCCGCTCAAAGCGGCTTGAAAAAATTGTCGGGGTTGGTATCGGTATC
>JAFGTD010000158.1 GCA_016934295.1 Acidobacteriota bacterium | reverse complement strand
TCGATAAGAGCACACCCGCTTCACGGAATAACCGGAGAAAATGTTACGGAAAAGGAAGACACGGTCTTTGTCACTTCAACATAGGCATTCGAACCCGGGACTGTTTCCGACCATTGCAATGGGAGCAATCGCCGTGCTCCTGTCAATCCCGGGATGCGCCAAAATCGCGGCCCCGCTGCCTCCCGAAATACTCATCCCGAAGGCAGCCGTCGATCTAACGGCAGAACAGCGCGCCGATTATGTCGTGCTCAGAGTATCCGTTCCGAAACGGAACACCAACGGGACGGAAGTCACTACGTTGCAGCGAGTTGAGATTCATCGGCTCGCGGAAGATGCCTCCGGAGAAAGCATCCGGAAACAAATCCCGGAAAACCAGTTCCAGCGGAAAGCGGATGCAATCCTCTCCATCCCTGTTCAACGTCTTTCAGAATTCCAACATCAGGATTTTCTTGTTATCGAAGACAGGTTTTCAAGCCTGAAACAATCCATGAAATACGCCCGCGCGTTCCGCTATGCCGTGCTTTTCGTCAACGATAAAAACCAGGCGGCCGGATTCAGCAACCAGGCTGTGGTTTCGCCTGTAGCAATTCCCCTTCCACCGGAGACGATTACGGTCAAGGTAACCGAGGATTCGATCCATATAACCTGGCCTGCTTCTTCGGAGAACATGGACGGATCCAAACCCGCCCGGATCCTGGGATACAACATCTACAGGTCGGAAAAATCGGAAGCGGTCCCGACAAAACCAGTCAATCCAGGCCCGCTGCGAAAACCGGAATTTAAGGATGTGAATTTTCAATTCGACAGGACATACTACTACCGGGTGAGCGTACTCGGCGGCGTCGAAGAACCATCGATTGAAAGCAGTCTTTCCGATACCCTGGAGGTCACACCGCGGGATACTTTCCCGCCGCTGCCGGTGGAAAATTTCAATGTGATTTTTGAAAGCGACTCCGCCCTCCTGCTCTGGAATCCGTCGCCCTCACCCGATGTCCTGGGATACCGGGTCAGCAAGAAGGAAAAGGGAAAGGACGGTTGGAAACAAATAACGGGAGAATTGATAACAACCGCCCACAGCTACCGCGACAAGGATATAATTCCCGGTGGAGAATATGAATACTCCATTATCGGGGTAGATTCTCATGGGAATAAGAGTACCGCCGTTAGAGCCGAAGCAGCGGCGCCTTAGCCCGCATTTCTCCCAAGCCCCTATTTTTACCAAGAGTTTTGGTGAAAATAGGGGCCGGCTTCATGCTATGGCGGGGACTAAGAATATAATTGGATATTTGCTATTTTTTTACTGTTTTATGACAGATAGGAGACGACGCCATGAAGTTTTTCCTGGACACAGCCAATATCGAAGAGATTCGCGATGCAGCCGAATACGGCCTTATTGACGGGGTTACGACCAATCCGTCCCTGGTGAGCAAGGAAGGGGGGGATTTCAAGGAAATGCTGCGCGAAATCACCAGGATCGTTGACGGTCCGATCAGTGCCGAAGTTTTGAGCACGGAGGCATCGGGCATGCTGGAAGAGGCATACGAACTTGCTAAAATTCACAAGAACATCACGATAAAGATCCCGATGATCAAGGAGGGGATGAAAGCGCTCAAGCAGCTGTCGGCGGACGGAATACCGACAAACGTCACCCTTGTCTTCAACTGCAACCAGGCCCTGGTTGCCGCCAGGCTGGGAGCGACCTTCGTTTCGCCCTTTGTCGGGCGCTTCGACGATATCAGCGAAGTCGGAATGAAACTTGTCGAAGAAATCGTCCAGATCTTCGACAACTACGAATTCGAAACCCAGGTTTTAGTCGCCAGCTGTCGGAGTCCGCTGCACATCCGGGAAGCCGCGCTTCTTGGTGCGGATGTCGCCACCATGCCCTATAAAGTGCTGGAGCAGCTCCTGCGTCATCCGTTGACGGATATCGGGCTGGAACGCTTTTTAAAGGACTGGGAAAAAGTGAAAAAGCAGTAGGCAGTTGGCAGTCCGCAGTTGGCAGTAATCCGTTTAGGATTCAAACTCCGATGAAAAATTGTTCACATGATTGTAAGGGCGAATCCGAAAACAGGCTTGTCCAAATTAGCGTTTTCGTTTTAAATCCTAATCCCGGCCGGGCCTACTCCAATGCCGGCCTTTCAGGCCTCACAATCATTTTTCCTACCAGGATAAACCTGATAAAGCGTCTTCGCGATTTCTTACGGAGGGATTATTTTTTCTTCTTTATGGGTGTTGTGTGCTTTTGGATGACGGGTAAAAGCTCGCCGACGAGGTAGAGGGATCCCGTTACGACGACAAGACCTTTGGGCGAGCACTCCTCCCAGGCGGCAGCCAGGGCCCGTCGCATGCTTGGATGAGCCTTCATTTTAGAGCGGAAACGCTTATTCCGATCGGCTATCTCGTCCGTGGAGGCCGTGCGGGTATTAGTCAGCGGCGTCAGGTGAATACTCGCGGCAACAGGAAACAGAAAAGCGCCAATTTCCCGGATATTTTTATCCTGGACAGCTCCAAAAACGAAATGCACTTCCGTTTCTTTCCGCTGGATTAAATAATCGCGCAGCTTTTGAGCGGCATCGGGATTGTGAGCTCCATCCAGGAGGGTTCTTCGGCGTGATTTGTACTCGTCAAGCCTCCCCAACCAATGCACTCCGGCCATTCCGCGACGAATGTCGTCGGGCTTGACCGGAAATGACTCCAGCGACTCGATGGCCATGATCGCCAAAGCGGCATTCTGTGCCTGATACTCCCCGGCAAGAGGAAGTCTTAAATTACGGTAGTGCCTCTGTGGGGTCTGCAGGTCTATGGAATAGCGCCCGCGTATTTCCCCGTTGATTTGGATCCGGCATTCGCTGAAGCTTTCCAGGAGAGGCGCGCCGACTTTTTTCGCGCGGCTGCGGATTACCCGTCGGGGTACGGTTTCCCGGCAGCCCGATATTACTGGCACGCCCTTTTTAATAATGCCGGCCTTTTCTCCTGAAATCTTCGTCAGGGAGTTGCCGAGATAGTGCTGGTGATCGTAGGAAATTCTGGTAATCACGCTGACCAAGGGGTGGATCACGTTGGTCGCATCCAGCTTCCCGCCCAAACCCACTTCAAAAACCGCTATGTCGACCTTCTCTTCGGCGAAATGAAGCAGGGCGCAGCAGGCCAGGAACTCGAACGTGGTCAGGTATCGATCCAGCTTTTTACCCTGCAGCAGTTTGTTTTCGATCTTTTGAATGCGTGTTGCCAGGGCGGCGAATCGACGGGGCGAAATCCGGCGCCCGTTTATCCGGAACCGCTCCTCAACCCGCACCAGGTGCGGCGAAGTGAAAAGGCCGGTTCTATAGCCGGCGTGATGCAGGATCGATTCCGCCATGGCCGCAACGCTTCCCTTCCCGTTCGTTCCCGCGATATGAATGGATGCATAACTGTTTTGCGGTTCTCCGAGTGCCTGCATCATGGCAAGAGTGCGGTGCAGTCCGAGGTGCATCGTCTGCACTTCGTTGCCCCGTTGTTTCAGGAATTCAAGAGTTTCGCGGTGGTTCATGAAATACTGTCAGAGAAGGTTCGATTGCTCCCGGAAATGCGCTTTTCACGTAAACAAGCTTTAGAAATAATGTCACGGTTAGACTATATGCATTCCATAGTATTTTCAATAGCGGCGCATATCTCAAGCATAATGCCGGGATAACCGATGACGTCACTCCTGCGACAGACAAACAGCCCGCAGCGTTGGAAGCTGCGCGGGAAACAGGAAAAATATCCGGGGAACGCTTGCGCAGTGGGAACGATCGTGCCGCGGCGGCACAGATAGCCGCCTGCCTGGGGGGAAAATTCAAGGAAGCGACGCAGATTGAAAGCGGGGACATAATGCTTTTTCAGGCCTTAAAATACATTCAAACAAACTCCTTAAGTATTATGTCCCCGCTTGTTCAATGGGCGGTTGAATATACAGCTACAGCATACAACATCGTGAACGAACGGGCGAATTCCATTGACTACTCTACAATAATTGCCGATTTTATGTAGTCCAACTTCGGGAAAGAAGCTTTCAGATAACTGTTTCCTTCCTGGATGATACGGCCCTGTTCCGGACCCTTTCCACTCGGGGCTCCCTCCCCGTAACCGTTGTAAAGGGAATCCACGACATCCATGCCTTTGATTACCTTACCGAAAGGTGCGAAACCATCCTTGTCCAGTGGGGAGTTATCTCCATAGTTAATGAAAAGTTGCGTTGTTCGTGTGTCCGGTCCCGCCATGGCGTACGTTATGTAACCACGCTTGTTGGATTTGTCAACAGGATCATCCTTTATTCTAGCTCGGTACCATTCCATGTTGACTTTTGGATCTCCGTTTAATCCGAACTGTGCCATGAAATCCTTAAGGACCCGGAAGAATCGACAATCGTCATAGAACCCGTTTTTTACCAAATTAAAAAAGCGATCTGCTCCATTAGGCGCCCAGGCTCGCGTAACTTCTACAACGAATTCACCTTTTGTGGTGTCGAATTTGACCTGATATTTATCCGGCGCCTTTTCATTCAACCGGGCAGGATCCATCAGGTTTCCCTTTTCGGCGGCCAATCCGAATGTAGCAGCGAAAATCACTAAAGTTGCGGTTATCCAGGTTATTACTGTAAAGCGCATTTATAGTCTCCATTTCAATAGTAGGTGTAAACTCCTAAACGGTTAAGTTTCGGTCCAGTTTTTGAAAAACTCAAGAGAAAATGGAAGAACAGACTATTAGGATTTAAATATCCTCTTATTTTTCAACAATTTCATCCGGCCCGGATTCCTTCCGATTCGATACGATCCTGTCTCCTAATGGATTGTAATGCTGCCGGAACTGGTATGGACATCAACCACGCTGCCGCCGCCACGTACGGTGCCGTTCAGGCTTCTGCGCCCGACAGATCCGCGTATCGTCACGGGATGGTCCACATTGATCCTGCCCGAAGCCGTGCGGATGCGCAGATCGAATGAGGCATCCGGCGATATCCTGAGAGTTACATTTCCGGAGGATGTCCCGATACTCCAGTCATCCGCCGGATTCCCGCTGGCCGTTATGCCCCCGCTTCCCGTCCCGGCCTTTAAATATCCCGTGACGCCTTCAACGGAAATGCTGCCGGATCCTGTGCCGGCTTCCACTCTCCGCTGCGGACCCAATGTGGAGTCGGTCTGCTTCACCGTTATGCTGCCGGATCCGGTGTTGGCCTTGACGGACCCGGAAATTCTTTCCGCTTTAATGGACCCGCTTCCGGTCCGAAGATGGGTTTGCCCGTCTACAGAATCGACATTAATGCTGCCGGAACCCGTTGCCGCATCCACATCCCCCGCGATTCTTTTCATGGAGATGGATCCGGAGCCGGTTGCCGCGTTCACGGGGCCCCGGATACCCAGGACTTTCTGGCTTCCCGAGCCGTTTCGGGATTCCAGCCGGGTATCGTAAGGAGTCACAATTTTGAAGCTGATCGAAACGTTGTTCCTGTATCTTTTTTCTTCGATGCGGCCGATAGATATTCGGTTCCCGTTCTGCTCGATAGGCGGATTAGAGAGCAGATACTCCAGTTTCTCTTCCGCGCTGGCGCGAGAATCGCTTCTCGCCTTTATCGTTGCCTGAATCCAGACCTCTCCGGAACCGCCTTCCATAACTTCGATGCTTCCGGATCCCGTTGTAACATCCAGTTCCACAGGCCCGTTCACGGTCAGGATGCGTTCGAAATCCCCCTCGACCGCGGAAAATGCAATAATGCACCCGGAAAGCATACACAGCGCCAATGCAGTAGTTACATAAATCCCGGCCCGTCTCATACGAATTTCCCCCTTTTTAATTCCTATACGATATTTTCAATAAAAATGTTCTCAATAATGACCGGCATCCAACTATTGTCGGGTTAGCAGGCCAGGTCAAACCCGGCGCTCTTTCTGATTTTAAATTCAATCTTTTCAGATATATACTCTGGCTCTTCGTGTTTTGACCAGAAGATTATTTGATTTCCAAAAGCCTGAGGAGGATAACAATATGAAAAACTGCACAGCCACTCTTTTTTGTTTAATCCTAATCAGCCTTCTCACCATCAGTGCGGCATGCGTCGATAACTACGCGGAAGATCGCGCCGCCATTGTAGATTTGCAGGGCCGCTACCTGTTCGCCCTCGATTTTCTGGATGCCGAAACGTATGCATCCACTTTTGCCGAAGATGGGATCATCGATTGGGCCCGCGGCGAGATAAACGGCCGCGAGGCGATTTACGAATTCATGTCTTCAGGCACGTATAATCCCGCAAGCGACGCCGAAGAAGGCGAGTGGCCGGCGGCTTCCCGGCATTTTATTACGAACCAGGTAATCAAGGTGGAAGGCAACACGGCCAAAGCCTTAACCTACTGGTTCCAGGCGACGAACAATACGGCCGATCGTCGTACCATGGTTTTGGGTCTGTTCGGCCACTACGAAGACGATCTGGTAAAGACCGACGGCCGATGGTATTTCAAAAAACGCACCATCTATAACGAAGGACTGGAAGGGCGCCACAAGGCGGGCCGGGAAAATCCCGCCTGGTAACAATATTTCAAGGATTATTTTCAGTACGGAAATGATCAGAACCGGGAGCTGAGGCGAACAGGGAATGTCGGCTCCCCATCCGTCGCGGCTTCCCCGGAATTATCGAGGGCCCGCAACAGGAAGGTGGTTTTATGGCTGAATCAAAATATGCAAAAAACATCATCGACAAGCCCAAGGAGGGATTCGGCCCTCCGGAAACACCTGAAGAAGCGAAACGCCGGGAAGAACATGTGACATTTCCCATCTACGTCGACGAGGAGGTGGTCCCCGGAGCCTACTATTTTATGGCTGCATGGTGGAAAAAGATCACGGGCGAGGGCAGTCCCGCGGAAGAGCACGATCATGCGTTCGATGAGTACCTGGTATTTCTCGGTACGAATCCCGAGGATCCCAATGATCTGGGCGGCGAAGTCGAGCTATGGATAGGCGGGGAGAAGCACATGATTACAAAAAGCTGCGCCGTTTTTATCCCCGCAGGACTGAAGCATGCCCCGATATATTTCAGAAAAATCGAGCGGCCGATCTGGTATCTCGCAACGGGACCTGTAGACAAATATAAAAAGGCAATCGACGGGAAAGAAACAGCATGAAAAAACCGGCAATCGGATTCGTCGGCCTGGGCGTGATGGGCTCCCCCATGGCGCGTAATCCCGCAAAAGCCGGAAATAGTTAAGCTGTCGCGCCCCCGATCCAATCTACACCCACGCCCGCCACCTGTCGGAGTCGATCCATAAGCTGTGCGGCATGATGCTGTGTATGGCGAATATTTACAAACTGGTGCTCCAACTTCGACATCTTGTACCACCAGAAGCCGCACTCCGGAGCGTCCAGGTCGAGTTTTTCCACTGCTGTATCAATCATCTCCTCACAGACATTCAAGAACTCCATCACCTGGTCTTTTGTGTAAGGCTCTTCGATATCAGGCTGGTTGTGGGGAGGCCATGGCAGGGGGCCCATAAATTCATATTCCTTCCGGTGTTTTTCCCAGGTGCGAAAAGAGGCGCTATCGGGCTGCAGGTACATGTGTAGAAAAAAAAGAGCATGGTATGCAATATGCCAGGAGGGATTCGGATACTCGGCACTGGTCCAGAGATTCTCCGGGCAGCAATCGATCGCCTGTTTCAGCATGGCCAATGCCGCGCGATATTGGCTCTTAAGAACAGGTTTGATTGGAATCATAGTCAAGAGATCCTTTGCATACGGTATGTCGGAAAACTTTTAAATTTGCTAAATGAAAAAACTTGATCATTCCTTCCCTTTTTTAACTTCATTCTCCTCTCGCAACTTCTCATTATGATCCAGTGGCAGACCAAGCTTCTCAAGAATGTCTTTGCAATAATATGCTTTTTCCCAGTGTTTAGCTGTCTTTATCTGCGATAACGAAAGCTCTTTGACATTATCCTCGAGGTTTGCCCTGTCCAGGTCGGCGCTGAGAAGAAGTGCGCCAAGAAAATGCGCGTAGCTAAAATCAGCTTCCCTAAGATTTGCCTCACTGAGGTTGGCTTCGCTGAGATCCGCCTCGCTGAAATTCGCCTCGCTTAAATTCGCCTCAGTGAGGTGGGTCCTTATGAGATTGGCCTTGTTGAAGTCTGCCCCGCTGAGATCCGCATAAGTAAGATCCGTCCCTCTAAGATTCGCGTCCTTGAAAATCACCTTGTGAAAGGCAGCATGTTTGAGATCTGCCCTTCTAAGATCCGTCCTGCTCAGATCCGGACGGATATCAGGATTATTCTGTCGCCACTTGTTCCATATTGCGATGTCATGCTTTTCGATCGCTTCATTTAACAGTTTGAGATGCTGTTCATTTGCCATCTTACTCTCTCCTGCATCCTATTGGTTTTGCTACACCAACACTCTTGGCCCGATACATCTCTCCCATTCCGCCCTTACCGATTTGTCTGCTGATTTCATAGTGCGCAAGTGATTTCCCAACAATGGACATTAATCCCTCCCGGAAAATCCTGCCTTCGTGCTGTTCGATAGTTCTTTATGAAACGTAAGTTGATTATATGCGGATAAGTTGAATGCCGAAAGGAAAATCCTGATCTTCAGGGTATAAAAGGAAAGTCGGGCGGATGGGCCTGTAGTTACCGTTGCAGCCCCTGAGTCTACAACAAATCCATAAAATCGACTACCAGAGCCGGATGCTTTTTGACCAGGGCGTACAGCATGGAAAGCGTGTTGGCGTGCGGCTTGGCCTCCGAAAGTGTTTGGATGATCCCGTTGAAGGCGTCGTCATCCAGCGCGTCAAATTTTTGTTTGGCCTTCCAATTACGAATGTGTCTCTTCTGCATTCGATTTCGCCAGGCGCGCTCGTATTTCCGGAGGAATTTCATTCCGTTATCGCCGCGTTGGACGGATTCCGCGGCTGTTTCCCCGGCAAGCTTTCCCGATATGCATGCAGGGACGATTCCCCCTCCGGTCAAAGGATCGATCAGACGTGCCGCGTCACCCACCATCATGAAGCCTGAAGATACCATTGCGGGAATAGGCTTGTTCTTGGAGACGCCTCCGGCGACCATGTCCAGCGCCTGGCCTCCGGAAAATTCGGGTTTGCCCGCTATCCAGCGGTCAAGGGCGGCTTTGGTTTGCCCCGGATCATGCAGTTGCTGTGCCGCAATCCCGATACCAACATTGGCGATTCCCGGACCTTTAGGAAACACCCAGATATATCCCCCCGGAGCGCAGGAACCGACATAAAAGTCGCAGCAGGCCGTATCACATTCGATATTGCATAATCTGTATTGGAATGTGGAGATGATATCGCAGGATTCCAGTTCGGTCTCCAGGCCTGCCCAGCGTCCTACCTGGGATTCGAATCCATCCGCGGCAATTGTGATCCCTGCAAGAATTTCAATGTCTTCACCCATTGAACTGCCCGAAATGCCGCGTACGGTTCCATCCGAAACAATTACGCCTGAGGCGTGCGTCCCGAGCATGATCTGCGCTCCGGCTTCCGCCGCGTGCCTTGCCAGGGCCTTATCGAAAAGCGTCCGTTCGACTACGAGTCCGACTTCATCCCCGGCATTGCCGGAAGCGACAAAGGCAAAATTCCCATTGGGGGCGAATATACGGGCGCCTTTCGGGGTGCATGCAACCCAGCCGGGATCCAGGGGGACCTCGCATTCCTCCATCCAGCTTGCTCCGAGACCTTCAGCGCAACGAACAGGAGAGCCGATCTCCTGCCTTTTCTCAATTATGAGAGTTCGGGCGCCATTGCGTGCTGCAAACCTGGCGGCCATGGACCCACCCGGTCCGGCGCCAACGACAAGGACATCCGTCTTTATGGTTCTCATGCTCCCGCCTCCTGAATCAACTCATACCCGGAGTCGGAGGAAGATTCCGACAATCCGTTGATTGAGCCGACGGGACAGATAACCGCGCACAGTCCGCACTCGGTACAGGTCGGCAGAAACTCGATGAAGGCGGTTTCATGCAGAAAAATACTGTTCGTCGGGCAAGATCCGACGCAAGCTCCACAACGAAGGCATAATTGATGGTTGACTATCATCCGGCTTGAATCCCTCTTAATGCCTAAAAATTCCGTGCGTCGGAAATGATCCGATGCACGCTCCGCAACGAAGGCATAATTGATGTTCGACTGTCATCCGGTTTGAACCTCATTAATCCTGAAGCACCCGGTATTCCCCGAAGAGTTACGGCAGCCTGGTTTCCACCAGGACGGAACAGATACATTCGGGCGCGTCGCTGACGCAGAAATTTTATCAGAAATTCCGGATTAAAGAACATATTGAATCCGCGGTTTGCTAAGGCGTAGATTATCTTCCCATGGTTCGTTTTTTTGTCGCACTTTTAACAGGATGTACGCGCATCAAACCGGGAGAAGAACTATGAGACTGGATGGAAAAGTTGCATTGATTACCGGCGGCGGCACGGGCATAGGCACCGCCATAACCGAGCGGTTCGTTGAGGAAGGCGCCAAAGTCTGTATCAGCGGCCGCCGTCAGTCCGTGCTGGACAAGGTAGCACGGTCCCTGCCGGAGGGAATGGTTTCAACATGCGCGGGAGACGTGACCCGATTCGAGGACTGCAGGCGAATGGTGGACACGACCCTTTCCTTTGGAGGAAAAATCGATGTATTGATCAATAATGCAGCCATCGATCCGGGTGGCGCGGTGCTGGATCTCAGCCCTGAACTCTGGCGGCAGGTGCTCGACATCAATCTGACCGGCCCGTTCCTTATGACCAAGGCGGCGCTGCAGCCAATGATCCGGGCCGGCGGAGGATCGGTCATTAACATCTCCGCGCTGGGCGGAATGCGCTGCCTGCCGGGGATGCCGGCTTACTGTACGTCCAAGGCCGGCCTGAACCATTTCACCAAACAGGTTGCGCTGGACTACGGACCGGCGAATATCCGGTGCAATGCAGTGTGCCCGGGCGGCACCAGGACCGAAATGCTGTCGGAGGCACTCACTCCGGTGGCCGAAGCAATGGGAACCGACGTGGAGGGCGTCTATGAGAGAATGGCATCCAACGTACCCCTGCGGCGGATAGCATCGGCTTCGGAAGTATCCGGAATCTGCGTTTACCTGGCCGGCGAGGATTCTTCTTACATGACCGGAGCCGTTTTACTGTTGGACGGCGGTGCGGCGGTCGTCGATGTCGCAGGAGCCGCGCTCAGTGACAGCGGAAACAAGTGGGGCGCATCGGATACCCGGGAATAAAGATATTCGCGGCAGATCATCAAGCCTTTGGGGTTGCCTTCCCTGGAATGCGGCCGTTTGCTGCCGCCTTTGTTGCGATTGCGAACAGCGAACCGAAGGGCGGCAGGCCAGACCTTTCAGGTCGGTTTAACCGCTGCAAGAAATCCTGACTTCACTTCTCCCGTATCTTCCGGGTTATAATCGCCATCATCGGCAGCAGGCTGCTCAATAAACGGAAGGAGACAATTCACAATGAACCGCAAACAATTTATGGAATATGTCGAGCATTTCAACAACCGCAGATTTGACAAGGTCGCCGGCTATTTCAGACCGGACGTCACTCTGGATTACCCGGATAATTTTATGGGTTCCCAGAAACCCGGCGTCACCGGCAGGACACTTCACGGCCCGAAAGAGTTTATCGCCAACTACAAGGCGCTCACGGCCAACATCCGGGAAGTTCTCAATGTGGGGACTTTCATCTCCAGGGGCAACCAGTTCTGCGTCGAGCTTATCACCGAGTTCTACGTTTTCAAAAAGCCTCCGGCAGGCGCACCGGGCGCCCAGTGGAAAAAGGGAGAGACCCATATTCTGAATCAGAACGTGCTCTACGACCTGGATGAAAAAGGAAAATTCAAGCGCATCCGCATCTTTCATCACAGGCACCTTGATCCCAAGACGGTGAAGCTCAAATAAATAATGATTACCGAATCCAGGCCGAGGATAATTGCAAGACGCGCGGAATATGACCGCAGCGATCAAATGAAAACTCTCTATATTCCAGGCAACCACAGGCTTCATGCGCTCGCCCATGAGATCGAGTCCGCCCTGAAAGCTGAATTGAAGAAACAGGTTCAAACTGCCTGCAACAGCTTTCTGGAAGAGGCGGCCGATATTTTCCATGTGCCTCAACCCAAAGTGCGCGTTCTGGATGCGCGTCCGTTGCGGGTTTATGAAACCGGATCGAGCGAGCTTTTCGGCGACTATCACGAAGACACCGCTTTGATCCGCGTCTGGATGCGGACGGCGGTTCAGAAGCGTGTGACCTCACCCGGCACATTTCTCAGCACGCTGTGCCATGAGTTCTGCCACCACCTGGACATCCACGGGCTTGGATTCCACAATACCTACCATACCCGCGGGTTCTACGAACGAACCGCGGTTTTATACCACTGTTGCCGCGGCACTCCATTACGCCGTCTGGTCTGGCGCTCCGTCCCCGGAAATCGCTGGAGGATCGATTGGGCAAAAATGCGGCAGCCCCGGCAACCGAAATAAGCAAACGCCTGACGCCGGCACAAATCCGATCATTCAAACCGGAAAAACGCAGCCGGGAGGAAAAACGCTTGCGCCGGGGTGGGAAGTCAATGCTAAACTCATTGAGCCCCCCCTGCGCAAGACATCTCCCGATTCCGGGAGTCAAATGTCTGGTTCCGGCTGGATGCCTGCATTATTGGAAGCATGGGCGTTTCAGCAAGTGCTGTCCAATGGTTAAGTCGGCCAGGCACTTAATTATATATTGCTAAACAGAGGAGTTGGTTTATGGAGAGAAGAGATTTTTTCAGATTGGGATTGGCGACCGGAATAGGGACGATAGCTTTGGCTCACGATACATGGGCCCTGGAATACTATCCCAGGCCTTCCGATAAAAAATGCGCCGTGCTCTACGGAACCTGGTGTGGAAGCTCCCGCGATGCCGCAGTGTGGATCTCGGAAGGAATGGGCGGTATTGCGGATGTCTTCGATGTGCGCGAAAATCCCGATCTAAAGGCTTTTGAGCACATCGTAATCGGAGGCTCCATTCGGTCCGGCGTAACCCCAAAAGAACTGCAGGATTACATCGCAAAGAATAAGGGATCCCTGGCATCGAAAATCAGAGGATTGTTTGCCGTATGCGGAAACGGAGAGAGGCCTGTAGGGCCTCAACAGAAAAGCTCGTATATTGACAACCATCTGGCCAAATTGTGCGGAGTCGGCAATGTCCCGTCAAAGGTCTTCAACGGCAGAATTACCAAACTCCTGCTCGATCCCCAGACGCGCAAAATGATGGAAGACAATTATCCGAATATAGCGGGAAAGCCGCTTGAGAATTACGACCTTCTGAAACGCACGGATTGCCTGGCGTTCGGCGAAGAAGTTCTGGCGAGCATCCAGGCATAGCTCTCTGGAGAGGCAAATCGTCATCCCTGCAGGAGATGGGAATAACTTTCCGGATGCTGATCGAGGTATTCCATCAGTGATTGGGCCGGATGCCCGGTCAGTTCAGGAACTGCATCGCTTATAATATCTAATTCTCCGTAAGCAATCTGCAGGAAGTGAGTGACAAATACCTCCACCTCGTAATCATCCAGCCCATGTCCGGTCAACATCCGACGTTCGGCTTCAAATTTTTCCAGTCGGCTTGTTGAACGGGTATCCCGGGCTTCTTGTGGGGTCTGTGCCCGGTAGACTATCTTTCGACCGATGACGGTGGAAAGCCGTTCGGCGGTCTCGGCCATTGTAAGCGCTTCCGGCCCCGTCACGTCATAGGTGCGTCCCTCGTGTCCGGTCCCGGTCATTACGGAAACCGCTACATCGGCAATATCGTCACGGGTGACCCAGGCGGCGCGCCCTTCCCCGGCTGGAGCCCGGATGACATCATCCGCCGAAACGCTTTGGGGCACATTGTCGGTATACAGGCTCGCCCGCAGGAAAGTGAACGGCACTCCGGTGGCCCGGATGTGTTCTTCGGTATGAAAATGGTCATGGGCCAGGATAAAGGTAGCATCCGCGGCGGCTTTGAGAACCGAAAGGTAAACGATATGCTTCACTCCGGCGGCTACGGCCGAATCGACGGCCGTGATCTGCTGCCGCAGCCGGTCGTACGGGGGAGGCTTCACACGGTTCTTTGCGCTGATATGGGCGACACCGAACCGGTCGCGGGCAGAAACCAGGAATAATGCATCCACGCCCTTGAGAGCCTCGCGCATTGATTCAGCATCCCCGTAAGAAGCCGCCCGGACGATCTCGGCGCCCGGGAAATCAGGCGCCCGGGAAGGATCCCGCACTATTAAGCGCTGAGCCACACCGAGCCCGGCCAGTCGCCGCGCCACCCTGCCGCCCACTTCCCCGGTGGCTCCAGTGATCGCTAACATTATTGTATTCCGCCCTTATTAATCAGCAACCGGCTGACCCGTTACATAGAAGCATGCTGCTGCCAGGTGTTCTTATCTTCCCGCCCGGGTCAGCGTCGCTCCGTGAATCAATTTTGTTTGATCGGATGTTGGCGCGTACAGGCCTTCACGCCAGAAATACATGGCGAAGGAATAGCCCGGGATCCCGCCCGCGACAACAATGCGGATATCTTCGGGCCGGTCCAGCATGGGCAGCTTTCCGCCCGGTTTCAACGCTTCTTTAAACACGGAAACGCGGTCACCGGGAATTTCTCCCGAGTCGATCCTGGGCTGAACGTTTGCGATCTCGGCGGGAGTCAACTCTTCATATGGAATGACTGCGCGTTCATAAATATACTTCTGTAAACTTTCCCGATCATGGCCTTGACCGGCCAGTTCCCCGGCCAGCACAGGCTCGAAAAAGAGGATGTACTTCATCGGGCCGGGATTGGCACTGCCGCGTTTCCATGTAGCCATACCCCACCGGGATTCCATCATCATGCGGACCGCATTATCCAGGACATCCTGCGGCGTCCATGTCGCGACCGCTCCACCTCCCAGCAGATCGCCGGGGGCGCTCATGACCGAGGATACGGTCACACAGCTTTCCTCCCGCTTGAATCCCTGCGTGACATGAAACGGCGGCCACGTGCTGAATTCCCGGTTCTCCGCAAAGACGTAGAACTGCTGAGAGGGGCGGCCGACGAGAGCCATATCGTTCACTCCGGGCCATACACGGCCGATGTTGATCAGGGAGAGCCGCAAGGCGCGCCCGATGGTGCTGTTCGCGCGCCAACCGTAACCCAGGAACCCGATTCCGGAATTTATATTGAGTTCCTCCGCAATGGGTCCCGTCACCATTACGGCGAAATTGAAAGAGCCGGTGGAGGTCATAACATGCAGATCATCGTAATCGGGGTCGGTGATGCCCTCCATCGCGGCAATGATGACCGGCAGATATTCCGGCCTGGCCCCGGCCATGACAGCGTTTATGGCGATCTTCTCAACGGTAGCCGCACCGTTCTTGGGAGCGACAGTCCCTATGACCTCATCCGGGGAACGGCTGGTGCCCTCCAGCATGGCTGCGACCGCCTCCTTCGTCGGGGGCGTTAACGTCAATCCGTCTCCCCATTTATTGTCCAGGTAGAGATCGTTGAATTTTTCAATGGCCCGCTCATAGGACTCGGCGGAAACTTCGATAGGCTCGAGATTCTCTTTTTCAGGCTCCGTGCCGGCTTCTTCCGGTGTCAACGGTCTTGTCAATCCATCGACAAGCCGGTCTATGATGGCTCCGGCAACGGGCATGATTCCTTCGTCGGTACCCCTGAGCCGATAATAATCCGCGGCCTTCACGGTTACGATTCTCGAGTTCGGCATGCCGACATCTTCGGCGGCGGATTCGGCGTCATGTACGAAGTTGTCGGTACAGACATAAACACCGGGTTTGCCGAGTCTTTCCAGTCTGTAGTAGCCGGACACGCCGGCCCAAGTGCAGGATCCTCAGTCTCCGACTCCATAGAGGAACGCATCCGTCTCCTTTGCAATTTTGGCCGCCAGTTCGTCTCCAAGGTCGAAGGCGCCCGAGTACCGCAAAACTTTTGTCTCCGGCAGCTTTTGTTTCAGGAGCTGTTCAATACCATTCCAGAAGTGATTCCCGCCCTGTTTTTCATTCCAGTAAAGACCGATTTTCTTGCCGGTTAAATCGGTGATACGGGCACCGGGTGCCGAAACGGGAGGCAGTTCGATTTCCCCTCGCGGATTCAGCACCTCCAAAGTGACATCGCCTGAAGTCAGGCATCCGACTGCAAGGATTAATGCAGCGGTTACTATGAATGTTCCTATGCAAAACTTTTTCATATCCGCATCTCCAAAGCCCCTGTCGGCAAACTGAAACATCCTCATAAAATTGCGTGAAGCTGTCTCTGAGATCCTGAACTAACCCAACCGATTTTTTTCCTTCATGACATCCGCCACTTTTTTTAAGCCCTGGTCCTCGAGGGTTTTTCTTGTCGGCCAACCGTTGTTTGTATTGAAGCCCTCAAAATCATAAAACCTGGTCTTCCACTCCTCAACTTTAGCTCGATCCAGCTTTCGTCCCGAACTCATCGAGTACGACCATTTTTTGGTTTTATGATCGTACATCGGCAGCAATTCCCCTCCGGAATCCTTCTCGTAGATATAATCCGGGAAGACTTCCATGTCGCGGTCCCTCCCCTGCAGGGTCCATATTGCCCGGTCCAGGGTAAAAATCTTGCGGCCCAGTTCCATGCCGTCGGCGAAGGTAATGTTCTTTCCCGTAACGGCATTGAAGAACATGGGTTCGGCCCGGGGCGTCGCTCCCCGGTTATCGGCGGAGTTGCATGTGAAGCACATGGGCCATCTCCAGCCGCAGAAGCCGTTGGAGCCGATCCAGAATTTTTCGTAGTGCTTGACCCAGGCGACCTGCCTGGCCTTGTGTATGGAGTAAATCCCGGTAGGCCCGTCACTGTAATCGAGCATGAAGACATCCTCTTCGTAGGGGATCATCGCTTCCGCCGTAATCTTGACCGCATCCTCGGCGGACAGGTACGGTTCAGCACCGTCCATTGCAAATGCCTGCGGCATCCAGTGGAGAGGATAGTTGGCGATCGCATGCAGCATAAGGTCCCTCTCTCCCATCAGCGACCCGAAACCCCACTCCGCTTCAGACCTGGGATCGTAGTGCAGCGCGGTTCCCCAGTACGCCAGATTGAGCTCTCCGGATTTCAGGTCCTCTTCGTAGGTGCCCCATTTTATTGCAGCCCGTGCCAGGCCTTCGGACAAGTCTTCGCCTATCCCACGGCGGGTGGAAATCTGATCCATCAGCATTTCCAAAAATCCCATGGTGCCGTACTGATCCATCGGCAGATCGCATTCGATCTTCTTTCCTTTGCCCAGAAGCCCCCTGTTATAGAGCGACTGGACATAACCCTGCATCGGCATGAAGTGCCAGTGGCCAAGACCGAATTTCTGCACCAGGTCGTTAGCCTGGCGGGTCAGCTTTAAACTGGCGCCCTCCAGCCTGACGGCAGCAGTGCCGGCGCAAACCGATTCGTTGCTGTCGGCGCTGGCCAGTCGTTGACGGCAGGCCCGTGGGCAGGAAGCGCATGCTGCCGCGCGCGCGGGCACCAGTGGAATAGCATTGGGATCAAAGGATGGATTATTGGTTACATTTGCGCCGGCGGGAGAACCGTTGATCCAGAAGTAAAAGCCGCCTACCATATCCTTCCTGCGCGGATCGTCCACGTCCCATAGAAATTGCCGGAACCAGAGCCGGGCGTCCATAAACGCCTGTGGATCGGCAATGGGTGCGCTGCCTGTGCCGAGGATGCTGACAGCCTTGAGGTTTTTCGAACCGAAAACACCGCCGAAGCCTCCCAGTGCCGCCTGGGAGGCGGGCCCGTGCAGCAGGGCGCCCATGCGGCTCCTGTTTTCCCCTGCCTGCCCGCAGCAGACCACGGCCGGAACCTGTGTAGTGAAGCTGTCTTCCACTTTCGCCCATTCGCCGTACTTCAATCCGGGCATGACGCGCCGGGAAATTTCTTCCTGTGTATCCCAGGTATCCATGCCCCATATGCCTTTGGCGCTCTCAATCGTAACTTTGTCGTTGATGATGTTGATCCAGACCGGTTCGTCGGAGGCGCCTTCGACGACAATGCCGTCCCAGCCGGCATATTTCATCTGGGCCGTAAAACGCCCCCCGAAATTGCTGTGCGCAAACCATTCGACCGGATAAAGCATCGGCGCCAGGCCCTGAACCTCGCACCGCCCCGAACCGGGCATAAATGTTCCGGCAAAAGGATGGTTCATCATAATTATGAGATTTCTCGGATCGAATGCCTCAAAAGGAAGCTGGTCGCCGACCAGGTCGAAGAAAATGGCGGAACCCATCCCATGGCCGCCGCCGTATTCCTCGTATTTTTCCGTAGGAATCGTGCGGATCGATTTATCGGTCAGGTTGACTTTGAGTATCTTTCCCGTGTATCCGCCTGTCATGGTCGTTCCTCCTGTTCCTTTGCCTTTGATTTCGGTTTCGGCTCAGGCGTCCTCTTAGCCCGCTGCACCATTGCCTGCAGAACGGCAGCGCTGTGCTTCAGCAGACCGAGGTTTATATTGTTAAACTAAGGGGCTATTATAAGAGATAACGCTGAGGTCGAAAGAGAAAACGACTGCATTCCGAACTGTACCCCGTCAGCGAAGTTCATCAAACCGGTTCAGCTCGATCGTGATTTTGCGGGATGTTGTTGCCGATGCCGCACCTGCCCCTTCCGCTCGACTCATCGTGGAAATCGCCTGCCCTTGGGGTGGATATCCCGATTATTTAACGAAGTCCGGGCGCGAAGATTGTTTAATTAATGGCCCTGATACTGCGAGTTAGCCCTCCTTCAGCTTCTTAATCTCTTCGGGCGAATATTTCTCACGAGGGTGTGAGGGATGCAACGATACATCGCCTACCGTCATGTCGTATTTGGGAGCAAAGAGAACGTGCATCCACTGAAAAGGTTTATTCACCTTCGTGATGGCAATCGGACCGTGTATTAGTCCCTTGGGCATGTAGAGAATACAGGTGGTGTCCACTATATGTTTCTCCCCTTCCTCACCAAAATGCACCTCGATTTCGGCGTCGAAATCGTAGTAATTCTTGGGATTACTGCCAAAGATGAAAAAGATTTCGTCGCCATCATGGGCGTGGGCCGGATGGGGAAATGCAATCGGTTCGGTAATGGTAAGCAGTTGGACTTCAACAGGGAAATTGGGAAACCTGGCACCCTCACAACCTTCTTCAGCGCATATGTGCAGCGATGGCGTCCTTCCTTTTTCCAAGGGTTCCCTGATTATGTACTGCCCGTACTTGGTCTCGGCCATTTTAAATCCTCCCTCTCTTTACCTTCGGTAATAACTACAAAATTCAGCGATAAAACAGAACCGTACTGTGTTCCCATAGTTTTCAGACGAGAGTCAGAGCAAATCCCGCTTTTTCAAAACCCTCAATCTATCGGCCAATCTCCGTTTCCGATCAACTCCACTATGTAAACTTTCTTGAATCTCCGGCTGGAATCCTACTACAGGTTGGGGCTAATGAGTTCGGAATTTTGAAACTTTCTCTTTTCCCGACCGATTTTTAGTCGTGCTCCCTTCAGTGGCTTATTGAGCAGGCTGAAAAGGGGACAAATAATTCTCGATGGCTGACGATCCGGGAAAATCCTGAAGATTTTAAAATGAGAGTTCAAGACTGTATTACGCCTGTAACTCTACTTCCCCAAAGGACAAATCTCTCGATTTTAGAAGGGCTCGGCGCACGGCATTGGTCGCGCGATACAGAGAGGATTTTACGGCTTGGAGATTGCGGCATTCCATTTCGGCTATTTCCACAAGTTTCAGCTCCTGGAAATAGCGACCCATGAATGTTTTTTTCTGCAGATCGGGCATATTCTCCACGCAACGCCGGACCAGGCTGATTTCTTCCCTGTTCTTGATCTCCTTGAAAGGAGAACCGGCAGAGTTGCCCGTTGAGTGTTGCCGGAAACTGAGTTTGGCATTGTTTTCCGGCAGTTGGGATTCGGCACGTCGAAAGCGTACACGACGACAATCGATGGAATGATTGACCGCCATCCTGTAAATCCATGTGGACAGCTTTGCCTTTTGTACATTCCATTTATGCAGGGATCGGTAAAGCTTTAAGAAAATCTCCTGGGTGGCATCCTGTGCTTCCTCAGGGTCATGGATGATTCGAAAGGCTGCTGAGTAGATCAGCAACCTGTATCGTTCATATAGCTGGGTAAAGGCGTTCTCATCCCCGTCGAGAATATTTTTAACAATAATTTCATCCGACAACGAACTGTGCATTTTTTTATTCCTGCATAATTTCCGGTTAGCCCTGTTTATCTTCCGGAACTGTTTTTGATACTTTCTGCTGTCCCCTTTAATAAGTCTGATGATCCACTCGTTGGAGTTACCGGCGCACCAGGCGCGTGCCGGAAAGGCGATCCGGGATGCTCCTGTCCGGCAGCAGGGTGGACCAGACAATCAGACCCATCATGAAAAGACCCAGAATCGATACCGCCGTGTTCACTACAACCGTGTTCACTTCATCCGTGCGCGGGGGCTCTAGAACCATACCCACCAGAACAAATACCGACATAGCAAGAATAACAGGCGCTATCCAGGCAAGGAGACTGCGCCAGAAGACGCGAATCCGGGACGCCCTGCGGCCGTCTTTACGCACCACGCTTACGCCGAAAACAAGCAGAAACAACCCGCCGCGGAAGCAAAGCGCCGCTATTATCGCGGGTACGGCTACGAACACCAGCAAGCTTGCGCCGGCCAGAAGAAGGGATACCCAGGGCTTGTTGTCGACCACATTTCCCATCCCCTTCATGCCTTGGGCAATTTCTTTCAGAAATCGGTTCTCCATGATCGCTTCAACCTCGGCGATTTCCTCTTGCGTCGACTCGGGGGGATCCTCGATGCTTTGTTCCACAAAAACGCGATTCCGTCCATTTATTAAAAACAACGCAGTATAACTGTCCCAGACTTCAGGGTTCGTAACAATGTCCCTGTAGCGATGGGCAATGAATATTGCAAAGCGCCTGTCATCCGGAAATTCCTGAGTTTTGATCCCGAACATGCCCTGCCGTTGTGCCAGCAGCTGGCCCAACTCATGGATTTCCGGCTGCTCTCTGATATTTCCCGCGGTTGCGCTGATTATGAACATGAAAAAAAAGAACGCCAATACCGGAACCGGGAAGCAACCGGCCACGACAGCCAGGCGGCGGAGCCGGGTGACACGCGTCGGTCTTTGAGTGAGCCGTTTTAATGCCCGGCCGGCCGTTTCCGGATTGGACAGGACAGTCCTGTCTTCCAGGAATTGACGGGCGTGCAATGGAACCGGCGCGGACAAGCGATCCTCCGCCGGTCGATCGATCCCCCCTTCCAGGGCCGTCGAAGCCACCGCGCTTAAAAAGGAATCCGGTTCATACGCATGATCCCCGCCTTTGGAATCCTTCAAACCGGGCGCAGGAAAATCCAGAAGCTTGGCCCGGCCTTCCGCAGTGATCCATATCCGATCCAGCGACAGGATGTCCGGCACGGTACCGTCTTTTGCCGCAGCCGTCAGCTCCTCCGCAAGGTCGAACAGCCAGAAACGGACCCGTTCCCAGGACTGCCGCTTTGCCGCCAGATCCGGGAAAGCAGCGCCGGCCGGCGCTTCAAAAGCGTCCCAATTTTCCTCCCCGGACCGGCGGCCGGTGATCCAGCGAAGCCGCCCGACGCGCTTCAGGGTCTTCTGATGCCCTGGCAGTTCGGGTGTCCCCGCGGGCACTTCATGAATCCAGACTTTGCGCAACAGGCGGGTATCGTAGGCAAGCAGCCAGCGGTCGTTCGCTCTCTGCCCCAGTTTTTCAATCACATGAAAGGCCCCGACCCGGGGCATGGATTCCGATTCCACAACAGGCTGCAGGTCTGCCAAAGGAAGGGCAAGCCGCGTTTCCAGCTTCGGTTTGCGTACCACCCGGGTCCCGGAAGCCAGGTCGTGCAAACCGGCCAGCCCGTTTCGTTTCCGGGCCGTGCTGAACAGCAGGCCAAAAATCGGGTACCAGGCGTAGCTTGTTCCAAGTAACATCAGCGTATCGCCAAGGCCCATTATACCCGCAGCGACAAGTCCAAAATAGATCCAGAACGGCAGATACGGAGACATTACGTATATAGCTGCCCGCAATGCGGCTTTCCCAAATCCGGGCGTATTTCTGTCGGCATCAACCACGCGCAAACGGCACGCCGCCTTTCCAAGGCTGTAGCCCCACCGCCCTTCGAGGAGAGCGTAGTAGAAGATCATGGCCAGACAACCCAGGAGCATTACCGCCATCATTATGCCGCCCTCGCGCCCCCCGAGATAAAAAACAATTCCCATGCTTTGAAGCTTCGTCATGCTCCCCCCGGCGAAGCATAGACCGATCGCGGTGGAAAGGAAGCTGAAGACAGCCATGTCGATCATTCCTGCCACGAACCTCTGGCGCAGAGGAGCCGGCGCCGGCGCGGCCGTTCCAAAAGGAATCAGTGCGCGATGCAGCTCCCCGTAATTACGGAACCGCTCTCCCGGCGTTTTCTCCAGGCATCGCAAAACCAACCTTGCAAGTTCGTCCGGTATCTCCGGCCGAAAATTCTTTGGCGACGGCGGGGCTTTCTCCAGTACATCGGCAACCAGCTGCACCGAAGTGTGGCCCTCGAACGGCGTCCGGCCGGTGAGAAGATAAAAAAGAGTGACGCCGACGGAGTAGAGATCCGATCGGGCGTTGAGCTCTTCCCCCCGCAGCTGCTCGGGAGAACAGAAAGCCGGGGTTCCGAGAAACAGGCCGTCACTGGTCAGTTCGGTATCTTCAGAGGCCTCCGAGGAGATCGACAACCCGAAATCGCCCACCTTGACGGAACCGTCGGCATCTTCGAAACAATTAGAGGGTTTGATATCGCGATGCAGGATTCCTTTTGCCTGGGCAGCCTGCAGCCCGGAAATCACGTCGATGATCGCATCCACCGCCTTGCCTACGGGAAAGGGGCCCCTCCGTTTGACCCGTTCCTGGAGAGTGCCTCCGTCGACCAATTCCATTACGATCACCGGAGTGCTGTCGACTTCACCGGTGCCGTAGACATAGACGCTGTTCGGGTGATTGATCGAAGCGGCCAGCCGGCCCTCGCGGAAAAACCGTGCCCGCGCTTCGGCGGAATCCAGCCTGTGAGAAAGCACCTTCAGGGCAACTCGACGGCCCGTCTCGAGCTGCTCGGCTTCGTACACCGCGCCCATGCCGCCGCGGCCCAGAATCCGTTCGATCCGGTATTCGCCAAACTGGTCGCCGGGATTCGGCAGGTTCCGCTCCTCCCCGATATCGATCGGCTCGATCGATACAGTCGTATCCTGTGAAAACTCCAGGCCGCCCTTCATCAGGCATTCCGGGCAGATTCCTTCGGGCGCATCTATAGGGAGAGGGGATCCGCAATCGGGACATTTGCGTTGGGTTTTCATCGGTTTCTCCTTTTTACTATACTGCCTTCACTCCTTACAGAAGAAACCGACAGGAAAGGTTACAAATTAATACCGTTTAAATCCACGGCCTCAGGC
>JAFGTD010000157.1 GCA_016934295.1 Acidobacteriota bacterium | reverse complement strand
TGCCGATATAAGGAACCACCCCGATTTTCCTATGCTTCGCGTGGCCACTGTCAGGAGCGGAGCACTCGAGTCTGCCAGCTCACGCCAGGGAATCACAAGGATCGCCGTCAGGGCTACGAGCACGTAAAAAATGAAACTGATACCCATGGCGAGGATCATGGCCTTCGGTACCGTCTTGGTCGGTTCGACGATCTCGTCGGCATTGTTGGCGATCAATTGGTATCCGAAAAATGAGATGTAGATGATCGAAATCGCAGCTCCCGTTCCCGAGAGTCCGTTGGGAAACAGGGGGGTCATTGCTTCAAACCGGAGCTTGAAGAGAGAGAAGAGGATCAGGGACGCAAGTATAGCCAGGTTGCCCCAGGTGAAAATAGACTGGAAGATGTCGCTGTCCTTTGTTCCCCGCCTGTTCAATAAAATGGCTGCAATCACCGCGATCAAGGCCGTCATTTTGATGCCGAAATGCGGCACGCGATAACCCAGTATCGAAGTGAAATAGTGGGCAAACCCGATGGCGTAAATGGCACAGGCGAACATGCTGCCCAACGCGAGAAACCAGCCTGTCACAAACCCGCCCAAGCTGCCCAGTGCATCGTAAGCGTAGGCGAAGCCTCCCCCGGATTTTGGTACGATTCTCGCCAGTTCGGCGAACATAAGGGTTGTCAAAAAAGCCAAGGCTCCGCAAATCATATAGGCTATCCAGACAGAGGGTCCCGCAGCTCCGGCCGCCAGACCGACCAGCACATACAATCCGGCACCCATCAAGGCGCCGACCCCGATAGTGGTGGCTTTGAACAACCCGACGTTGCGCTCGAATGTTACCGGGATGATCCTTTTTTTGAAGAGTTCCTGAATTTTTTCGGGCATCGATCGAATTCCTTTACTATGGAATTTCGACAGTCTTGAGAGTCGTTTAATCCAGAGAAGTCCAGTCTAGCTCATGGGTTTCCCGGCTGGCGATGACTTTTCGGAAGACCTCTTCAGGCCATTTAAGGACGCCGTCCACCATCAGGAGGTCACGCCTGATGCTGATGCCGAAGAGGCGTCCGTTTTCCTGAAGATAGGGGAGTATCGTGTGCCAGTCTTCCCGGCGGAAGGAGGTGAACTCCGCGCCGTTCAGCTGATTTTCCGTAACGGTGCGGTAAGGATCGTTGAGATAACAAGCTCCGCCCGATGCCAAGGAAAAAAGGTTGTTACCCGGATATTTCATCTCCAATCCGATAATTTCTCCCCGCACATCAAAAGTCAGGCCGTTGATGATCACAAAACCTCCTCCGGTCTGTTCCCCGGCCATAAAGCTTTCTGCACAATAATCGAGACACGCTCCGTTGATGATAGCCCGGATCCGGCCGACGGCATTGATCAAAGGCCGGCCTGCTGCGGATCCCATCACGAATGCTTCCCCGCCTTTGGCCCCGTAAAGGAATGTCTGTCCCACGTTTCCGAAGATAACAATTTTGCCTGATTTCAGGATCTGTCCCACCTGGTCCTGGGCATCTCCATGGACAATGAGGCGGGCTCCGTCCATGCCGCTGCCCAGATAGTCGCCGCTCGAGCCATAGACATCGATGCAAACGTCGGGCGTGCTTGGGCCCAGCCCGCAGCCGATAAAGCGGTCCCCTCTGCAGCGGTATATGATAAAATTCCTCCAACCGAGGGCATGGGAGTCGGCGATGGCTCTCGAAACCGCTCTGGGGCCATCATTGGGAAACTCTCCGGCGTCGATCACCAGTGTTTCGGAAGAAGATCGGCTGGGTTTGGGAACGGTCCTCTCCCAGGCGCTGGTCACGTCCAATCGGGTCATTCCGGTTTCATCCGCTTTCCCTGGCGACGTTATCGAGTCCAAGATGGCCTGAATCGATTTATCAATAGCGGCGAGCTGAAACGTACGCCGGCCTTCCCCCGGATCCCATCGTCTGTCACGGAGCAAGGTTAATTTTCGGAGGGCTTTTTTCGGCCCTTCTTCTTTGACCAGTTTATCCATCCCCATAGAGAAGTTTTCATACCGGTTGTTCTGCAGATCCCTCCAAAGTACTTCCACCAGCCCTTCAAACGGATACTGAAGAGCAGCCGGAGATCCCTCGAAATTCTGATTGACTGCTTCCCGGGAATTCGACGGATTGCCAGAAAAATCGCCTGGGTTTGTATTACTCCCTTTGCACCTTATCCGGCGGTCGCAATGAACAGAGTGGGAATGCGTCTCTTTTCTGCTTCTCGGATTGCTCTTTTCGTTGATTGGATTGCCGAATTTATCATGGACTTCCAGTGTTGTACTGCCGTTTTTTTCTCTGAGTGTGTACACGAATGCGCCGCCATCCGTGCAGCTCCCCCCGCGGGCTGCCCAGTATTGGTCGGCCATAGGCGCGACCGATGCATCTTGGGTTGCGATTTCTTCAAAAAATGCGTCTAAGGCTTGCTTTTCACTGGCGATGGCGCCGAAACTTTTCTCTCCCTCCTGAAGGCAAAAAACCTGCGGCCGGAGCATGGAAACATCCGTTATGCCGATAAGCTGTGGGGCACCTGTCCCGGGTTCGGCACGGGCGACAATAAAGAACCAGGGGCCGTCGGGTGAACCATGCAGGTGCGCCGACTGAACGGCCTTGTATATCCGCTGTCGTCGCTTTATTAAGCGCTCGAAATCGCCTTCGGGTGTAGGTGCCAGGGCTTCGATCACAAACTCAAGAGGATAGCCGAGCACCCGGGAATAGAGATCGAATAAAAGCACGGAAACTTCTGTATCCGTAACAAATTGCGGGACAATTCCCCACTGGCGTAAATACTCGCAGACAGCATGGTAGTTGGCGAAATCGCCGTTGTGAACAAGCGCTTCATGCAGTCCGACAAAGGGATGAGCTCCCCCTGGATGCCAGACACGTCCCCTGGTCGGATACCGTTGGTGTCCGATCCAAAGGTGGGCCGAAGTTTCTTCCAGGCGGTAGTACCGTGCAATCTCCTCGGAATAGCCAACACCTTTCAGGATCATCATATCGCGGCCGTGGGATAGGACAAAGGCGAGAGGATCTTTGCGGTTTTCGTAGAACTCCGCATTGAGGCGGATACTACTACGAAAAACAAATTCGTCCTCTGCCGCGGTCATCTCTGCGATTTTATTCTGTTGGGCGAAGCGTTCCAATTTATCCGGTTTGACCCGTACGAAATATCTCCATACTAAAGGCGGTTGAATCTCCAGCCCGGTCTCACGATAATCGTCGATGCAGGGCTGTTTCTCGGCGTGGGAAACATGGAACACGGGTTCCACAAATTCTTTTTCGACCGGGCCTTTCGTTTTTTCATCGAGGAAAGAAATATGCAGGGCATAATGATCCTTATAATCGTCGAACAATCCAACGGCGGCTACGCCCCCTCCTTTTCCGTTTCCCCTATTGCGCATCTGTTCACAAGGGCGAATGATACAATTGCCTTTCAGCTTTTCGCTTCCGATGATACCGATAACCCCGCAGCCGCCTTCCAGAGAGCGCTTTTTTACGAATTTTTTTCCTTTTACCATATTCAAACGGGATCGCTTTATGGCTGCAGCGATTTCCGCC
>JAFGTD010000156.1 GCA_016934295.1 Acidobacteriota bacterium | reverse complement strand
CAGACGGGTTTCACGATCGGCGCGATGTGGAACCAGAAAGCACTTTCGGAAGCGCCGGTGACGGCGGAAAAGATGATCCTGGTGGCGGACAGGGTTCTGGCAAAGTGCGATGCCGTCGACGGGCTCAAGGACGGGCTGATCGACGATCCGCGCAATTGCGACTTCGACCCGGCCCGGGATGTGCCGGCATGCGGAGAAGGTGCGGACCGATCGGATTGCCTCACGGCGGCGCAGGCGGAAGCCATTGCCGGGGTATACAGCGGCCCCGTCAGCAACGGCAAACCCTTCTTCCCCGGATTCGAGCCGGGAAGCGAAGCGGTTATGAACCTGTTCGGCGGAGGTTCGGGCAGCGGCTGGATGAACGTGATTGTAAGCTCGCAGCCCGGTATGAATTCGGCGGATTTCGGCCTGGCGGAAAATACGATGCGCTACCTTGTACACAAGCCGCCGAAGCCGGACTATGACTGCATGACGTTCGACTTCGATCGCGACATACACATGCTCGACGACTGGGGCAAAGAAGCGGATGCCAAGGATCCGGACCTTTCGGAGTTCAGAAAACAGGGCGGCAAGCTGCTCATGACCTATGGGTGGGCGGATGCGATCCTGCAGCCGATGGCGGGCGTGCATTACTACGAACAGGCCGTGGCTGAAAACGGGCCGGACACGGCCGATTTCTTCCGCCTTTTCATGATACCGGGGATGTCTCATTGCAGCGGCGGCACGGGGCCCGATCAACACGATCCGATGACGGCCATCATCAACTGGGTGGAAAAAGGGCAAGCCCCGGAATCCATGCAGGCAAGGAAGGTGGAAAACAACCGGGTTGTACGCACACGACCCCTGTGCCCCTACCCGAAGGTTGCGCGATATACGGGTGAGGGAAGCATCGATGATGCTTCGAACTTCCGTTGCGTGGAGCCCTGATTCCGTCCAATAAATACAGAGGAATCCATTATGAAAAGGGTCCGATTCGGCAAACTGGATCCGCAGGGAATTGTATTGCCTGCGATATTACTTGCGGCTTTAATTTTCGCGGGATGTTCCCGTACATTCTTTAGTGACTCGGCAGACAATACGGATTCTCCACGGGTGCGATTTTCAATCAACGAGGACTGTCGTTTTATCAAGGGAGATCCGCCGGACAATCAAACGGACCTTTCTTACGATGTTTTAAAGCCCTGGGTCCTGCCCACGGGGAATGATTTCCGGCAGGATCCGGCGAAACATTCAAAGCGTCCGGCCGGCAACCTTGGCGACGATGCAGCCTACGCTGCAGCGGACTATGACGACAGTTCGTGGCGGCAATTGGATTTGCCTCACGACTATGCCATCGAAGGCCCTTTCACTAATGAAGTCGGCGGCAGTATGGGACGGTTGCCTTCTCCGGGAGTCGTCTGGTATCGGAAACGCCTGAACATTCCGGCCGGCGACGCGGGGAAGCCTGTCTTTCTTGATATCGACGGCGCCATGTCTTACAGCTGCGTCTGGTGCAACGGCCGATTGGTCGGGGGGTGGCCTTTTGGATACGCGTCCTATCGACTCGACCTGACACCTTACCTGAAATTTGGCGAAACGAATGTTCTGGCTATTCGACTGGATAATCCGGTTCCCAAAGATACCAACTGGCAATCCGGCTCCTCCCGATGGTATCCCGGGGCGGGGATCTATAGAAACGTATGGCTCGTCAAGACGGCTCCCGTCCATGTGGCCCAGTGGGGCACGTACATAACCACACCGGAGGTTTCGTATACATCCGCGCGCGTCAATCTGGCAATTACCGTGGACAACGATTCAAAACAGGGTGCCGGCGTAAGCGTGTCCACGCGCATATTTGAAATCGACGGACAGGATCGAAAAGTGGGCGGCGCGGTTGCATCCATGGAACCCGTTGATGTGAAGGTTGAAGCCGGCCGCAGCACCGTGATAGAAACCGGCGCAAACCTTGCTGCCCCAAAGCTGTGGGGAATCGGCCTACATCATAAGCCCAATCGATATGTGGCGGTAACGACGGTCCGGCAGGACAGTGAAATCGTCGATGTCTATGAAACGCCGTTCGGCATTCGTACCCTCAGATTCGATCCCGAAGCGGGATTCTTTTTAAACGGGAAGCCCATCGAGATAAAAGGTGTCAACAATCATCATGACCTCGGGGCGCTGGGCGCCGCCGTGAATGACCGCGCACTCGAGCGGCAATTGGAAATTCTGGCCGACATGGGCGCCAACGCCATCCGGACCAGCCACAATCCGCCGGCGCCGGAGCTTCTCGACCTTGCCGACAGGATGGGATTTCTCGTCATGGATGAGGCATTCGATGTCTGGTTGCGCCCGAAGACCGAATTGGACTACCACCTGCTTTTCCCGGACTGGCACGAGCAGGATCTGCGGGCTTTGTTGCGAAGGGACCGCAACCATCCTTCCGTAATTCTATGGAGCATCGGCAACGAAGTCGGAGAACAGTTCGGCAGTGATGCAGGCGTCGCCCTTTCCGCAGAGCTCGTGCGTATTTGTCATGAAGAGGATCCGACGCGACCGACGATCGGGGGTATGAACTATGCCCGGGCAACGGGACCGTTTGCCGCTTCGATGGATGCCGTCGGTTTGAATTACCAGGGCACCGGGGTTCGCGGAGGACCGCCCCAGTACCCGGTATTCCATCAGAACCTCCCGGACAGGTTTATAGTGGGAACCGAAACGGCATCCACCCTGAGCAGCCGGGGCGTCTATACGTTCCCCGTCGTGGAAGGCCTCGGCGTTCCCGCAACGGCGGACGCCGGCCAGGATGTGGAAAATCGCCAGGTCAGCTCCTATGATCTGTACTTTGCGGCATGGTCCTATTCTCCGGACAGGGAATTCCAGTCCCAGGAACAATACCCCTACGTTGGGGGAGAGTTTGTATGG
This sequence comes from Acidobacteriota bacterium, assembly GCA_016934295.1. Lineage (GTDB taxonomy): Bacteria > Acidobacteriota > UBA6911 > UBA6911 > UBA6911 > UBA6911. The sequence continues at coordinate 29,788 of JAFGTD010000156.1, read as the reverse complement.
ACGGGGTGGGATTACCTGGGAGAGCCGACGCCCTTCGACGCATCGCGAAGCTCCTATTTCGGAATCATCGATCTGGCGGGATTCAGGAAAGACCGCTTTTTCCTCTATCAATCCAGGTGGCGTCCCGATTACGCCATGGCGCACATCCTGCCTCACTGGACCTGGCCGGACCGCGTCGGCCGGGTAACGCCCGTGCATGTTTATACGTCGGGAGACGAGGCGGAGCTTTTTCTCAACGGCGAATCTCTGGGACGAAAGAAAAAGCGAGAGTTCGAATATCGCCTGCGGTGGCATGACGTTGTCTACGAGCCGGGAGAACTGCGCGTCGTTGCTTATAAAGAGGGAAAACAATGGGCAACGGATTCGGTTGTGACCGCAGGGGGCGCTGAAAAGCTGCTGCTGAAGCCGGACAGGTCGACCATAGCGAATGACGGGTACGACCTTTCATTTCTAACGCTTACCGTTGCGGACAAAAATGGCCGGATGGTTCCGCGTTCGATGAACCGGATTCATTTCGAAATTAGCGGGCCCGGCGAAATTGTCGCAACCGACAACGGCGATCCTACGGATATGACCGCATTCCCGTCTAAAGAACGGAGAGCTTTCAATGGACTGGCTCTCGCCATTGTCCGGGCCAGGCGGGGACAGAAGGGAGAGATCCTCGTAACTGCGAAATCCGAAGGTCTGCTGCCGGCCCGGGCCACGATCACGGCGGCAGAGCCGCCTGCAATACGAAGATAGAAAGAAACTTTCGATCGACTGCCGCACTCCAGGGAAGCCTCGTAATAAGAAATATGATGTTATAAAAAATTGTTTTTGAAACGAATCAGCCGTATCCATCTTTCGATAGCTAGCGTGAGCGAGCGGCGGGGTTGCCGGTTGGAGGCGGCGCGTGGTCTTCCTTTGCCGGCGGGCCGAGCAGTTCGTGAAAAACGGGCTTCAGCGCATCCGCCCAAACCTGGTATCCCTTAAGGGCCAGGTGCAGCTTGTCGGGATCCGTCATCCCCTCGTAAAGGGTGCCGTCGTCATCGGCCAGCCTGTCGTTGATGTTCAAATATCGAATCTTTTTCCCATCAGCCATTTTCTCCAGGTTCAGGTTGATTTTCTTGATCGTGGAGAAAATGGCCCGGTTGTCATTGCGGGGGAAAATGCCCATCAGGATGATGGTTGCGTCGGGCGCTTTCGCCCGCATGACTTTGAGGACGGCTTCCATACCCTTTGTAATGTGACTTACCCTGGCGCCGTCTCCCTCCGGGGGCAGTCTGTAGCCGATATCGTTGGTGCCGGCCAAAAGAACAATCACTTTCGGATGCACGCCGTCCAGTTCGCCGTCCTGGAGGCGCCATAGTATGTTCTGGATCGTATCGGCGCCCCAACCGAAATTGGCCGCGTTCCAGCCGAAGAAGTTTTTATTCCAGTTCTCCAGAAGACTCGGGTACTCTGTTGCGCCCCAGCGGCGCGTTATCGAATCTCCCTCGAAATAGACGTCGATACGGCCCTGTCTGGCCTTTTCCTGCAGCTCGGCATGCGCGATCAGGGAATTCCGGTCCGTCCGCGCAACGGGCTGATCGGGGGCAACCGGCTGCTGCAGGCAAGGAGCAGGAGAACAAAGAAGAAGAAAACAACCGGTGAATGCTGCTATCGATAAAATAAATTTTCCGGCCTTCATGGGCACCTCTTCCGGTACGTGCGGAAACCTATCTTCATTCGGGTTTGTAATTCAAAAACTTGTTCGCCCAGGGAATGAAATACTTCCGCATTCATATGCCTCTTTTCCCCGTACTTTTTTACAAGGATGCGGTTGCCATTACAAGCCTCTGTTTTATCGCATCCTGCATAAAACAAACAATAGTAAATGCAGGGAGGGAGCAACTAAAAGAAAAGGCTGTACGCAGCCGTATCCGACGACAGCAAGACCGGAGGATTGAGGAATCCCTTTATAAAAAATGATCTGTGGATGTCTTATGTGCTGCGGATCGTTCTCCTTGGTGATAAGCTGCTTGCACCGAAATCAAGATCCCGATGAGGTAAAGAATGGCCTGGCCTAAAAAAAATTCGAGAGCCGTCGTAGTGGACGGGGAACGATTTCTCTGGCATATCTCCGGAAACCGGATTGACGGCAAAGAAACACTGATTGCTGTCGGAAAAGCAGAGCAGAAATACATGCTTTTCATAGATCCCTATCCATGGGATTTTGAGATCGCGCCCTCGAATATTACAAGGGCCCTGCGTTGGGCGCTTGTTCACGGATGGAACGCGGCAGCGGGCCCCTCGAAATACATGGCTTTTTCAAGGCGGGAAAACACCTTTGTATGGCTGCCTGACGGCATCAGGTTCCTGCACGAACTAAACAACGCCCAGAGTTCTTATCGGGAATGAACGGTCAGGCTATTCGGCATAAAAGAAATTAGGTTTGAAACAGCAGACGGAAACGGCAGCAAAAAGAATAAAAATCAGGTATAAATATGGCTCAATGTCCCCAATGCGGTAAAACCTTGCGTCCCGGCGGCAACTTCTGTACTCAATGCAGTGCAACGGTAAAGCCGGCTGAAACAGAACCTGCACTTAGGAATGAAGCGGATACGGGAAAGGGATCGCAGAAACAGGTTGCACCGGCAGAGTCGGCATCTCCCGCGGGTCCTGCAAACCCCGTTAACCCGGATACCCGCCGCGGTTTGAATGTTAAATTACTTATAAAAGGTCTGATCAAAAGCCTGGCGACGAGCATCCTGTTGATGGGTCCCGGTTTTGTATTGATTCTCATCGGACTTTCTTTCCCGGGCATGGTTTTGCTTTTTGTTGGCTCGTTCTGGATGATGGCCCGCACATACAGGCGTCCCTGGCGGCTGACGCGCCTTTCCTGTTTCATCCCTCCCCTGGTGGCATTGATTTCCTACGCGATGCAGTTGTCCCTTTTTGCAGTAAAGGAACTGCCGTGGCCGGCGATTGCTTTGGCTGTCGGTGCAGGGATTCTACTGGGGTGGTGGCGTGGAAATTCCCATCGCGTTTATGCGGAATCGGGGATGCTTTTCGCAAAGCGCACTTTGGGGTACCTGATTTGCTGGATTCTGGGTTACGGCTTTACCCAGTCCCTCGCTACAGCGGCGAGCAGTGTGCTGCTGATTCATGCGGGGCTGGTAACGGGAGCTTTTACGACAACCCTGCTTGTCATGGTCTCCGTGATCCTGCTGCGCAAACGAAACAGTATGCCGGTCGTGTCCTTAGGTCACAATGCAGCGGGCGTCTTTTTTGCCGGTCTTTGTATTGCCTGGAGTCTTTTGATGTTGCCTTCTGTATCGGCTTTTCAGCAAAGCCGTGTTGCGGCTGAACTCCGGGCGGCGATCAACGGAGGAGATGCGGAAGAAATTTTTGCCGCGGCATTAATGTCCGGGCTGAATGAGGATTTGGGATTAACCCGGCTGCAGCGCGCAGCGGATCAAAGTGATGCAAAAGGGCTGAATTCATTCCTGGGCATCCAGTTGGACACGTCCCAATTTGTCGCCCGGTCCGGCAGCGACCGCATAAAGATTATTTTTAATGTGGGCGAAGCAGAAACTCCCTTGGGTCGCTATATGCTCACGGCCTTCGGTCCGCCTGTGCTGGATAAAATTCGCGACTGGGTGCTGGACCCCGAAGGCTGGGACGAAAATGTTCGGTTTTCCAGCGATATGAAATTCCGGCCGGTTCGAATCGGTGAATATGCAATGGTTCTGTCCGGTTCGAACGATCGTATTTCTTTAGCCAACGGTATTCTCCTGTGCAATGGGCGCGTAGTGTTGATAGAGATGGATATCTATCGGGGAAATCAGGCGGCAAGAGTTGACAGGATGCTGCTCAATACCCTGTCTTTTATGGCAGGCAGTTACGATTCCGGTCCCGGCGCTTTCACTCCCGATAAAGACGGCACGGCAGCCGTATCCATTGCAACTCTGCTCATGCTTGCGTCTGCGGGCATTGCGCTGAACCTGGTCCAGTCGGTTGCGGCCGCCTCCGGGCTGGTTTTAAAGACAACGGTTGAATCTGCATCTCAGGCGGTTGCAGATACGGCCGTTTCTCATCCCGCCTCAGACACGGATCCGCTGCCTCTTATCGATCCACGCGACGGTCAGCAGCTCGAAACCGACGGCGACCGAGTCTACTGGGACGACGATGCCGGATGGATCGACCGGCAGACCGCACAGCAATGGATCGACGAGATCAAGCGGGAACGCGCCCGGCGCGACGCCGAAGTCGAACAACGCTGGGATGAGATCCAGCAGAGCCGCGATGACTACTACGACCGGCAGCGCGCAGACCTTCAACGCAACGGTTACGTCTGGGATGCCGACAGTCAAATGTGGGTCGACAGGGATGGCGACGATTATCCCATGGCCCTGCTGCACAATGTTTACGGCGCCCTGGATTTCATCGACGACAATATCGATCGCCTCACTCCGGAAATGCAGAAGCGTGTCCGCAAACAGCTCGATCGGATCGACACGTCCGATCCCTACAACATCTCGCCCGAGGACCTCGAACGATTGGGAAAATTAACCGGCGCGGTCAGGGATCTTCGCATCGGACAGGACGAATCCGCCGCCGCCGCTAAAATGCACACCGACATTGATCGCGCCGAAACCAACGCTTTTATAGCAAATTTTGGAATGGGCGTCGTACGATTCGGCATCTCACGACTCGACCCGACCCAGGGCGTACTCACGGGCGCCGCTTTCGGCTACTTTACCGCTCCTGAAGGCAGCGGCGTGACCCATGCGATCATTGGTGGCGCAGCCACCTATATCGACATCACCGCAAGCCAAATGGCGCCAAGTAACATTCTCTGGAACGTCTCCACCGGATCGGGTATCGCCGCAACCGAAATGGCGCTTTACGGTGGAAACTGGGAAGACATCAAGAGAAGTGCGCTCATCGGTGGCGGTATGAACGGTCTCTTCGCACTGGGTCAGAAGCCCGGGGTACGGTCATGGCTCGACGACACCGATCTACGGATTCGCAAACACTGGCAATCTGTGGTTGGTGGTGGCGCGGACCGACCGCTCAATCGGGGTGTCGACGGTGGAATCGCGGCAAAAACCGAGTCGCGTTCCGGCGTTCCTTCACCACCCGGTCCCTACGCGGACGCTACGGTTCGATCTACTCCGTCGGCTACCGCAGGAGATGATGGCGTGACCGCCCGCTCCACGCCGCCATCCGGCGCACCCGATCCCGATAGTGTCGGCATAAAGGTTCGGCCCCCCGGCTCGGCCGCCGGCGAACCAGTCAAGCCGAACCTGAACACACCCGAAGGCCGAGCGGCCTGGGACGCCATGCACGGCGGACCGCGCGAGGGGAAATTGCCCACCGGACTGGATGATCCCACGCCATGGATTCCGGAGGATATCCGCAATCATAAAGGCGCCCACTGGCTCAGAGATACCGATCTTCGCATCCGCGAACATTGGCAATCCGTCGGCGCCGGTCGCCAGGACGGCGCATGGGAGCAGTTCACCAATCGGGTCAACCATGACATTGCCGGCGGAAAACTGGAGCTTGAACACGTCGACCACTACTTCAACCTTATGGACAAACACCTGGATCCACACAGTCCGGGTGGCGGCTGGAAGGGTCATGTATCCGAGACATCCTCAACGCAGACGCGGGCTGCGTCCTGGGAACCCTCCCCGCCGCGCGCTACTCCAGAATATGATTTCCCCGGCGTCACGCGGTCGAAGGATCTTGCCGACTATGCCGATGGCGGCCAGACGCGCATGGCCCTTGCGGAGGAGCGCGGCCAGGTTTCCGTTGAACAGGCCCGGCAATTCACCTCCCGCGGCACCGCCGCAGTGAATGAAGCGGTTCAAAAATCCACGCCGCAAGCCATGAACCGGTTCGAGGCCGAGACGGGCGTCCGTGTCAAGCGAGCTTATGTCGGCGACAGCGGATCCAGTGCAAAAGACGCCCCACGCTCCGTCAGCAGTGATAACGACCGTACCGTCCATGCTGAATTTGATGATGCCGACCTGATGAACTACGCGCGAAACCATTTTCCCAAAGATAGGCCCGAGGCCGGGCTGGCAAAAGCGCATGCCGAGTTGATTCATACATATGCCCGGCACCAGCGCGAAGGCGTCGACACGTATCTTCGTCAGAGATATGATGTAGGTGCCTCAGACCTGGGCGTCGATGTATACGGCGGGATAGCAGCGCCCGGGCCCGGCGCTCCCAACGATCTCTACGGTCCCGCGTTCACCCGTGTACGCCAGTCGGTTAAGGGTACGGTGACGGTCTACAACCGTGACGGTTCGAGCTACCGTACCTCCGGCCAGGCCCTTGTCGATGCGGAACACCTGGCTCGGCATCGTTACCTGCGTGCCGACCATCCGATGACCGGTGACGATACCCTTCAGCGCATGACCGGCACGGACTACCGTTCAACCGCCGCCCAGCAGATAATCAAGGCCCACAAGATCGATCCATTAGACGTCAATCGCCCCCAGGTCCAACAGGCTGCCAAGAGCCTCGAGCGCGCCGCCCAAGCCAGCAAAGGACTCGGCGGGCCGTCCATGGATTCCAAGCTTGTCAAGGTCGCCGAGGATATCAGGGGCCAGCGGCGGAGTATCCCCGAAATCCTTACCGAGGCAAAGATGTCCCGCGAGCAGTTCCTTGCTAAGGCAAAGGATGCCATTCTCAAGCTGGAGGGAGACTCATGACCCAATCCGAAACGAAACAACTCCAGGCCCAGCGCCTCCCGGCGGACCGGATCCACGCGCTGCTTGGCGAGCTTGGACTTAATCCAACAAAGGACTCGCCGTTGATCGGCCTGCCCAGGCAGAACGGAGCCGTATCGAGCAATGAGTTGGCCCAACTCGGATTGCTCGACGAGCCGTGGCCGAAGGCGATGGGCGTTCTTTGTGCGCCGATCGCGTGCGTTCGCTCCATGCGTGCTTTTCCGGATCGCACGATGGTGGCGGTCTGGTACCGCGCCGAAGACAGCGATGATGGAACGTCCGTGGGCTATTGGCCCGAAGACGGGATGATGCAGATAACTGCACCTTGCCGCATGACGGACCATGTTGAACACGCCACCGGAGCGCTTGCGACACACCTTGTCCGGGACATCCGCGATCCGCTGCAAGTGGACCTGACCGTGCCGTGCCTGGCTGCAATGGCCGCGGCGATTGATGTCGTGCGCGCGGATATGTTTGAGTCGATGCTCCGCCGAGCAGGTCGATGCTCCGAGTGGTTTGCCGTCGAGCGGCTGCACGACACTTACGCCGCCGGGCGGAGTGAACTCGACGCGAGGTGGTTAACGTCTCTTTTGCATCTTCTCATGCCGGTAAGTATGCCGATACCCGAACAGGTGCCGGCGCATGCACTCACAGAGCTCGCCGCGCTTGGCCTGATCGAACGCGACAGGGATCACTGGCGTGCGTCTGAAGCTCTGCTGCGGCTTGCTTCCTACTGGAAAACGGCCCTGCCCGCGATCGCGCATGAAGTGATTGCGCCGGATCGCTATCGATACCTTATCGCTTTTCGTGGAGACGGACCGCTATTCACGCTCGACTTCTGGAGAACCCGGGAGAACAATCCCGGCGTCACTCTGGCGTCGATCAGGGAGCGGGACTATCAGCAGGCGCTTCAGGGCCTGCTGCAGTCGTTCTACACAGCGAAAAGTCCTCCCTTGGATGCAGCAGAGCAGGTCCATGAGGCGGCGCATTCTGCTGACCGGTACTGTCCCAACTGCAATACTGCGAATACCGCTGACAGTGTGTTTTGCAAGTTGTGCGCTACCAGGTTGTCCGGGACTCAGGCGCCTCCGATAAGCCGGGCCGCCTCCCCGGCACGAAAAGAAAATATTCCCGCTAAAGACGACGGCGCCGGAAAAGAAATTCGTTGTCATGTATGCGGCCATGTGCAGGAACGAAAAGGGAAATTCTGTTCCCGGTGCGGTGCTGTTTTCTGCACCTATTGCGGCAATTACGTTAGAAAGGGATCCTTCTGCAGCATTTGCGGAAAACGTCTGTAGGCTGTACCGACAGAATAGGATCGGCTTAAAATTGCGCTTGTTTGACAAATAGGAGATAGGTACATGAGATGCAACCACTGCGGGGCTGAAATCGGAGAAGACGATAGATTCTGTTCGGAATGTGGAGAGGAAATTCAAATTGCCCCCGAGCCGGAACAAGCTCCGCCGGAAATCGGGAATCCGCTTTCCGATACGATACCGGAAAGTCCTCCGACTCAATCTTCCCGGGGCAAGCTTTTCCCTATTGTCCCTTTGGCCATGATCCTTGTCCTGTTTTCAGTTTCCAGAAGTTTATTTTTTGAAAAAGAGGATCTTCGCATAATATCCACCCTTTCATGCGCCGTTATTATCGCAGTGCTCGTCGGTCTTTATATCAGGATCAGAAAAGTCCAATTATCCGAAAGCACGTTTCACAACCTGGCGATTTTTTTTGGAGCCGCCCTTATTGCGAATATTTCCTCGGATTTGATGCTGTTCTATATGAATTACGACCCGGGGCTTTTCGAATACATCGGGAGCTATTTCCTTCCGGGGATCCTGGAATCACTTGTGATCGCAGGCCTGATTTTCTGGATATCACGTGCGGGAAAGGGCAAATAGGGGGACGGTCTGCAATAACGTTAAAAAAACCTGAATCAGACGGAGATGTATGAGCGTAAACGTTGAGCAGTTTAAAGCATCGGTACTGTCCGACAGTGGAGAATATTCGGACGCAATGCTGCTGAGGGATTATCAGGACCTGACCTTAAGCTATAACGCCGAAGCTGCCGGATTGAGTCGCATCGGAATCGTCGGATATGTCGCCGTTTACAGGCCGCATCTGGTGGAGCACCTGTTAATCGAACCGGTCAAGCTTCTATTTGTATGCGGCATTCACACGTCCGACGGGTTGGTTGAATATGTGATGGCAAAACTGGGGGAAGAAGGGAAAAGCCTGTGGTGCGACGCCGGCCCCGAAGGACGCGGATGGCTTTCCGAAAATTTACGCAGGAATCAGCCGTTTATTGAAACGCTTCTTCGCAATTTCAAAGAATTTGTGGACGACGAATAAGCGTAAATCCCCTTCCATATAAAAAAAACGTTTCGAAATACCCGACGTACACATTGAAGGGATAAGGCACCTCTTCCGGTACGTGCGGAAACCTATCTTCATTCGGGTTTGTAATTCAAAAACTTGTTCGCCCAGGGAATAAAATACTTCCAGTTCGGTCCGTCGGTATGGCCTCCGTCGTGCTGTCTCCAGGCGAGCTGGCCGTCGAGAAGACCGGCATTGACCGGGGGCAATTCCACGCTGTTGTAGTCGTCACCGGTTCCCAGATCCTTCGCGCCGAGCAGGCGGAAAACCGGGCCCGCCGCGACCGCGGCCATGAAGCTTCCCTTCTGGTCCAGCCAGTTGGCGTCCCCCTTTTCGGGGATCCCGTAGCTGATGAAGGTCGGCCGCGGGGCGCACAGGGCAATGAGCTCGTGGGCGTCGACGGGAATGTCGCCCGGGTTCATGCTGCCGAAATCCGCTTCAGCCGCTCCGTATTTCAAAAAGTTCCCGGCCATCCAGTGGTATTCCCCGGATCCTGTCAGATTTTCAACCGCCTCGCCGAAATTGCGCCGGTGCAGCTTGGCGCCCCCTTCACCGGACGATCCGACCAGGACGACCGCGAATCGCGTATCAAATGCCATTGTAACGAGCGCCGCTTTGCCGAAACGGGATACGCCTTCGATGCCGACGCGTTTGGCGTCGACAGCCTTGTCGGTTTCCAGGTAATCCAGGCCGCGGGATGCGCCCCAGGCCCATGCGCGCAGGGAACCCCAGTCGTCCGGTTTCCGGGGCTGTCCTTTGTTTGTCAGGCCGATGATGCCTTTGGTGAGGCCGGCGCCGTTGTCCGCCTGGACGCTATATGCGTTGAGATAGGCGTATCCCCATCCGGCCGCCAGCAGCTGCTCCGTCGAAGGCGGATCGCTTCCAGCCGGCGGAGGGCCGAAATTCCATTTTTTTGCCTTGGGGGAGGGGGGCGCTCCCGGCAGGGTTCCAAAGCCGAAGTCGAACATCATCATTACGGGAACCGGGCCGTTTGCGTCAGCCGGCGTGACCAGGATCATCTGGATGTCGACGTTGATTGCCGGGCATGACGAATTGTCTGCATGACCGACCAGCTGTTTTCCGTTGACGGGATAGTCGCCGACTTTCGCTTCCGTCCTGTTAATGATTTCCCAGGTCACCTCGGGGACATCCGGGGGAATGCGCCCCAGGACCTCCCGCTCGAAATCCTCAACGATTTCCGGCCTTCGTTTCTCCCGCCACATTTCCGCCGTTGTAACTTTATCCCCGTTTTTGAGAGTCAGGACTTCGGGCAGGTTGGGAAAAGGATTGGCGAGCGATTCGTCGTAGTTGGCGGCGTTGGGAGCATTCTCGTCTCCGCTCGGCCCCGGACGGAGTGTGCGGATCCCCAGCTGCTGCATCATATCCTGATGATCCTCTTCGGTTGTCCACTCCATGGGTTCCGGCGGCGGGCCGGTTTCCCGGCTGCTTTGCAGGCATGCTGCCGTATTCAAGACTGCAGCAAGAAAGGAAAATGAAATCAGGAATTTTATCCATCGCATTGGTTTGCCCCCTTTCGAAGGACTATTATACAAACCTGCGACACATTCTGTGTCCGTTTCTTTTCAATTTCATCCGGCCCACTCAAAGAAAAAAATAGCCGTGCTGTAACAAATCTGTCCCTGAAATTGTTGTATAAGATGAAAGGAATGATGAGGGAACTGAAATTCAAGATACTGTGCCACAGGCATTCGGATGCTGTTTACAGGTTCTCACGGTCGATTCTCGGTAATGCAGAGGATGCGGAAGATGCAACCCAGGAGATTCTATTGAAACTCTGGCGGAATGTATCGGATGTTTCGACAATGCGGGCGCAGGGATGGATCATGAAAACAACCAGGAATCACTGCCTGAATGTGCTGCGCCAACGCTCGAGGGTGGCCGCAGTGCTGTCCGACGGCGATGGGGGTCTTGAAGGAATCATGGATGAGAAAAACCGGGGTGGCGAAACCGTCATCTACGGATCCGAACTTCGATCCAGAATAGATGATGCGCTGAACCTTCTTCCGGAGAAACTGAAAAGCGTTTTCGTGTTATACGAAGTCAATGGAATGAAGTACAGGGAAATTTCCGAATGCCTGGATATTCCGATCAATTCCGTCAAGGTCTATTTATCGCGTTCCCGTTCAAGGTTGAAGGAAATTTTGACCGGTGAGGTGGAGCCATGAATGAGAAGGAAGTCATTCGCGCTTTGAAATCGGAGCGGTGCCCGCCTTCGGTGTTGGAGCGGGTGCGGGAAACGATCCGCAGCGAAAAATCTTCCATCACGGGATGGCGGTGGAGAGTCCCGGTCGGGATTTCAATCGCCGCAGTAGTTCTTTTGTTACTGGTTTTCATTTATATCAACGGCAGTTCCCATGTTCCCGAAGAAACCGTTGCCGATAAAACGGTTCCGGAGGAACCGGCCGTGGACGATTACATGGCCGAGGCTGAAAGACTGAAATATGTTTTTACCTATATCGGCTTGACGCTGGCGGAGGAAACCGAACGGAATCGCGATATCATTCTCCGCAACACGGTTCCCGTCGTGAAAGATTCCATTGCGAACACTGAGAAATTCATCAACAACAAAATAGGAGGAAGGGAATTGTAATGGAAATAAAGAAAAGACTACCGGGCGGAGTTAAAACGGCGATTGTGTCGGCCTTGATTTGCGGAATGGCAGCGCTCGGCTTGGCACAGGAACTTGTACCTGTGACGCAAAATCGCGCATATATCAATATCGACCAGGCGTTTGATTTTTCTCAGGTTAAACCGGCCGTGAACGTCCATTTGCCGAAGTTTCTTCTGAATAACCTGATATCAGAATTCGATGGCGGACCGAATGATCCGTTCGCGGAAATGGGAATAAACCTCGCCGATCTTACAAACGATATTCAGTTGATACGCGTGGTTGTGTTTGAAGCCAAGGATCCTCAGAAAAATGAAACTGTAAGAGCCGGGATTCAGAAATTGAAGCAGTCCATGAGTCCCGAATGGATGCCCATAGTAAATGTCCCTGACGGTAATGTGACTATTTATGCCATGGGAGATGAAACCGGTGAACGGCTGGCAGGCCTGGCTATGCTGGTGACCGATAAAAATGATACCGTGATCGGCAATATTGTCGGTGAAATTCAGCTGGGGAAAATCATTGCCGTCGCAAGCAAATTGGGAACTGAAGAAAGTATGGGGGCCAAGGAAGCTTTGCAAAAGCTTATAGGGGGATTTCAAACCCAAGACGCATCGAATGAATCGGCCGCAGTCCCTCCCGAAGGCCGGGAGGATTCAGCGCCGAATCCCTGAAACCGGGCGGGATGCGAAACAACCGGGAATAGTCGGATAACAAACGACTTTCACGAACAGGCATTCATTCTTACTGACGGTTTCCATCCGCGGCATAATGGACTTCCTTTGGCCTTGCAACAAGAAAAACATAGTCCGACGGCAGAAGTTTGCTTTTCGTCAGTGTTTTCTCAATCTCGATAAGCGCATCCAGGATTTCTTTCCCTCTGGCATCCTTTTCAAAGTTATTGGCGATTCCATTCAGGAGAGGATGCAGCAGCGCCCCGCCGGTCTCGCAGAAAGAGTCGAACGTAAAATATTCCTTCATGGCGGGTACGATATGACTGGATCGGACCGCTTCCGAAGGATCATACCGTTTAATCCGGCGTTCGCTGACGCAGACCTCTCTTTTTTTTAACGAACCGTCTGCCTTGCGCCTGTACGGTTCCGGAATGCACTTCAGTAAAGAGTTGGCTAAATGAAGCTGCTTCTCGGTGAACTGGATTCGATTCAGTCCTACAAAGTCACGAACGATAAATACGCCGCCGGGCGCCAGCGCCCGCTGCACCTGTTGAAAAAGATGCTCCAGGTTTTCAATATGATGAATGGTGCCCCAGGAAAAAGCCATATCGTATGCGGAACGTTCGAAGCGGTGATTGTTCAGATTCGTGTGAAAATAGTGTATTCCGCCGGCACCTTCCCGGCGGATTCCTTCCTGCTTTCGCTCTATTAAGCCTTTTGCGATATCGAAGACATCAATTTTTTTGAACAGGCCGGATTTCATGAAATAAGTTTCCGGGCCGCCCGTTTCGGTGCACCCGAGCATACAGCAGCGAATGTTTCCATCGGGGAAATACTGCCGAACAATATCTAAAAGGAATTCCTGGATATTCCGGGTCTCCTTCCCGGACATTAGTTGTCTTTGATAATTTGCAACCGGGGTGAGAGTTTCCCAGTAGAGCTTGAAGTTATTCGGAGCGTATACATTCTTCGCGTCATCCCAGATCCAGCTTCTTCCCGACAGGCGGCGGCGAACCTTTCCCAGAAAGCTTCCATTCCGAATTGCCGTCGCCCACGCTCTTATATTGTCCAGGGACACAAAGACTCCAATTATGTAATTATGTTCGACAATTGTAGCATGCTGCGGGGAAAACGTGGTTTTATTGGTTAACCCCGGGATTTTATGTGCTTGAAAAGGGAAGAAACATAGGGAACTATCGAATGCTGACAGGGTCGATTCGCTGGAGATAACGGGATAGGAATCGGCACGATGAAGCCTATGGGAATTGAAATAACGGGAAATTTTGGGTATATCTGCAATGCGTCGGGGAATGTCTGAATGAGTGCGGCATAATCAGGGACGCAATCATTCCAAATCCATGCAGCGCTATGGAGCATGCCGAAACACGGATTAATTATGATATTAAACGCTTTCAGATACGTTGCCCTTCTTCTTATATTTTTTTCGTTCGGCTGCGGTCTCCTCAAGACTACGCATAACCGGGTAAATGTTCCGGCTCCGGAAGTCCGGGAACCAGAAGTCACTGAAGAAGACACGCAACCGGCCGAAATCGCCTCCGTGGGTGTCGCCATCGAAGACGCCCCTGAAGCAGGGATGGACGAGGTATCCGATCTTGATGCAGGCGATGCAGCCATGCCGCCTCCCGTTGATTCCCTCGAACTGCAGCCCGTATCCTCCCTGCCGGATGCATTAGGTGAAGAGGAGGTTTCGATTTCTGCCGAAGACGCGGACACGTCGGTAGGTGATGAGAATGAGGCAAAGGGACAGGATCTTCTGGATGCCGCACTGGATTATATAAATTCGTCTCAGGAGTATTGGGCTGAAGGAGATCCGGACCGGGCGATTGCAATACTCGACGAAGCCTATAGCCTGGTCGTAAAGGTGGATACGGACGAAAATCCCGAGCTTTTCCGGCAGAAAGAGGACCTGCGATACATGATCTCCAAGCGGATACTGGAGATTTATGCTTCGCGGTACACGGCGACCAATGGGAACCACAACGAGATTCCCCTGACTCTTAACGAGTATGTGGAAAAAGAGATAAAGCGTTTTCAGGGCTCGGCACGCAAAGACTTCATTGCATCCTACCGGCGCTCCGGGAGATATATGACGATGATCCTGCAGGAACTGAAAGAGGCAGGGCTTCCTGAGGGCCTTGCCTGGCTCCCCCTTATCGAAAGCGGATTCAAGGTCGATGCCCTCTCAAGTGCGCGCGCGCTCGGCATGTGGCAGTTTATTGCTTCCACGGGACAGAAGTTCGGGCTCAAGAGGGACACATATATTGACGAGCGACTGGATCCCGAAAAGGCCACTGCAGCCGCTATCGCCTATTTACAGGAACTTCACCAGATATTCGGGGACTGGACCACCGTACTGGCCGGGTACAACTGCGGAGAAGGGGCGGTGCTGAGAAAGATCCGCAGCCAGAAGATTAACTACCTGGACAATTTCTGGGACCTGTTCCAGATGCTGCCCTATGAAACCGCCCGCTACGTGCCGAGGTTTCTCGCCACACTTCACATTCTAAAAGATCCCGCCAAATACGGCTTCGATCTTGGCGAGCCTGACAGTCCCGTCGCCTATGAAACCGTTCCCATAAACAAGCCGGTTCAGCTCAGCGCTGTGGCGGAGACGATTGGCGTGCCGGCTGAGGAGCTGTCCGCACTCAATCCCGAACTCCGTCACAAGTCGACGCCTCCCACGGAATATTCATTAAAAGTCCCTGTCGGCAAATCAAATGTCTTTCTTGCCCGCATCGATGATATACCCGACTGGTCTCCTCCCACCTATGAGACCCACATTGTCCGCAAAGGGGAGTCCCTGTCCGTCATAGCGCGCAAGTATGGCACGAGTGTCTCCAGGATAGTGCTGGCGAATAATATTCGGGAAAAACACCTCATTCGCGTAGGCCAGAAATTAAAGGTGCCCCTGAAAGGGACTGCGACGGGATCGGCATCGACCGCATCCCGGAGCGACCTGCTGCCGGGCGGCAAGTACCGCGTGAAGAAGGGCGACACTCTCTGGCTCATCGCGAACAAATTCAAAACGAACACGAAAAAAATCCAGCAGATCAATGGATTAACGGGTACCCTTCTGTCCGTGGGGCAAATCCTGATCATCCCTCAATAATTAATCTCAGTTAACCCGCATTTCTTACGAACCGGGCGGTATTGGCATTAAGGACGGAAAGGAGTATAATGCCCTCTTATCGAGCTTTAAGAATTCCATTTTCTATTTTCACCAATACACCAGAGCTTCGATAGGGGATCGATTCCGATATTTGGCGGGCGAAAGATCATATGTTGAATAATCTTGTTCTGAAACTGAAATTTCTCGGAGTCATTCCGCAGGCCGGGTGTATGGAATACGGCTTTCGTATTGAAAATGAAGATAAAAGCTATCGGCTTGTTGTTCTGTCGATAAAGGATACCATGTTCCAGCAGAATAATTTGTTGTTTCAGGAAGCTCCGGATCTTTGCTACCAGAAGGTACTTGCCGATCTGGACGAGGAAACAACCGATTCCCCTATTCCGGCTCGAATACCCGTTACTGCTGAGGATATCGTCAAATACAGGGATTTGCATCCGAATGCAAAGCTTCGAAGAAAATCCTGATCTGCCGGTTTTCTCTAATATCTCCATTCCTATTGTCGTCTATTAACCCGGTAAGAGAGTCTGGGGACTTTATTCCGACAGCCCGATCATCTTTAAGGGATTCACCTCCGGTTTTGTCCAGGATTTTGGGGACACTCCATCCGGCGATTCAAATTCCTTGACAACCTTTATCCTATTTCATTATTGACGGAGACCATTTACTTTGACAACGAAAAGAATTTTACGATAGATTAGCCTCACTCGGTTCCGGCTTGCAGAGAAGCTGACGAACGGCCGGAATAGAAATGAGTTCTCACACTAAAGCTTGATGGATGATTTGTTTTCGGAACAGTCGAATCAGGTGACTTTGCCTATGACGCACCGCTATCGATGGCCGAACGAACGGCTGTTTGCGTCGTTATCTTTGCCGTGCAATGACGGCACCAATCAAATCAAAAAAGAACGGTATCATGAAACCGGGAGGACACGAGGCATGAAGACTGGCATCTACAGGACGGGGATCGTGTGCCTGCACATATTCATCGCGCTATGCATGGCAACCTATGCGGATTCCGGCGACGCGGATGTCGGCGGCCTGGAGATTGCGGCTTCCGACATGGGTGCGGCTCTTCCGGGCGCCTCAGTCGCTATATACGGCAACGAAAAGCCGGTTAAAGAGGAGGAAACGGACAGAGCGGCGCTTGCCCTCTTCCCTTTGGAGGAAGGGGAGTATGAAGTCGTGGTTGAAGCCGAAGGAAAAACAATCCGCGATACGGTTGTCGTCAGATCCGGGGAATTCACCAGCTTTAACGCGGATACCTCCAAGTCGTCCCTGGAAGAAAACGACGAACCGCTGCTGACGTATGTGCCGATTCCCGGGGCCGGCACAAAGAAAGACTACACCGTTCAGATGGCCGATCTTGACAGTGTGATCAGCATAAAAATGGGGACGCCGAAGGGTACGATTTATGTTTCGATTCCCGCCGATGCCCGGGTGGGGCAAACGGTCTCGTGGAGCGCCCTGCTTGTGCCGTCGGGCAAGTCAAAGAAGGATCTGGAAAAGAACGAGAAGAAGCTGCGCGATCATTATCTACGGGTTGGAGACGCGCAATTTTCATTGAAGGAAAATCCGACAGCCACGTTAATTGCGGCCCCGACTCTTGAAATCGGTCTGACCGAAGGCAAGAAGAAGGAAAAAATTGAAGTATCCGTGACTGTCGGTTCGACGGCTGACCATTTAATGGATGACGGTTCGACTGTTCCGAATGCGACAGCTTTGGATGCGGCAATCCCGAAACCGGGTGCATCGGGAACCGGCGAAAGTGTTCCGGTTGAATCAACAGGAGGGTTTTCCGTTAGTTGCAACGGGCCTATCGATGCCTTTTCGGGTTGGCCGGTCCGGATCCCGGGAATTTTTGACGGACTGGCTGAAAATACGACGGTGACTGTCGGCGACAGGCCTGCGCGGGTAGAGGCGGAAACAAGGTCGGGCGTTGTTATCAGCGCGCCCGACTGGAATCTGGGCCTGTCGACCATTCAAATTCGCGAGGGCGAGAGTCAGGCGGAGTGCACTTTGAGAAATGTTGGGATCTTTCTCACCGCCGACAGGCTCAATCTTAAATCCGGCGATACCACAGTTCTGCACCTCAAAGTAAGGGGTCTGAAAGGAATCGAGGCTCCGCGTTATGTAGCGCTGGTGAATCGTTCCAGAAGCGTAATAACGTTATCGGGCGGCGACTCCCAGTTTCTGACGATTCACCCTGCCGAGGTCGATGAAAGCGGCGAGTACACGCGTGACATGCCCTTTACCGCTCTCCGTCCCGGCGGTTTCACGATAGACGCCATGCTGAAGTGAAGAGGCCGGATTTCAACACCGTGATTTAACCCTGCCTGAACGTAATGGGGTATGCAATGCCATCAGATCCAGTTGGGAAAGATAGAGGAAAGGCTACCTGCCGGCCAGGGAATGTAGATCCTCTTAATTGGGGTGTGCCGGTCGTTGCTTTTACCGCAATCGTTCTCTTTTTCATCATAACCGCAACGGCAAGCGCGCAGGAAGTCGGGCAGCAGGGATCTGTCTGGAACCTTGGAACGCTACAGCAGAAGGTTTATCCCAGCACCGTTTCAGCCGAGAATCGCTCGTGTCCGGGATCGCATACATTTGAGTTCTCGGTGGCAAGGGAGGCAACGCAGTTCCTTAGTATCACCGGCCCTGAAGTCCTCAGCGGCGTTGCCATGGGCACGGCAAAAGCCACCGACGTTGTTTTTGATCTCCGGAAGACCGCACCGGGACCCCATAACGAAGGCAGTATCATCATTCGTTGTCTCGACTGCCCGGTGGAATGCCGCCAGGATTACCAGGAACTCAACATCCACCTGACCGTCGTGGGGCCGCCTGAAGAAATTCGGAGCACACCCCGTGAGGAAACCCAGGAAGACGACAGCCCGATGCAGTGCAGTGATCCCACTTTCAAATCCGATGCGGGCGAGGCCATAAAAGTTAAGCTCGTCAGCGGCACACCGCTGACAGATTTTCCATACCCTCGTCCGATACCTCTGCAGGCAGTGGCGCGGGATTTCGACATCCTGGAGGTGGGTTGCGAAGGCTGTGCGGGAGGCAAATCGAATCTGCGCCAACCGATCGAGGATACCGTTTCGTATGAGTGGAAGCTGACGGGCGAGGGTTCTATTAACAAGCCCTTTGTCGATACGGATCTGGATAAAGTTCTCGACCAGATAGAACAGCTGCTGAAGGAAATTCAAAGACTCTCGGAAGAGATCGCCGAAAAAGAGGAGCAGAAACGCCGGCTCGACGGAAGCCGCGATCAGCGCCGCAACGACATTCAGGCCGAGATAGACAGGCTCAGGGAGCGGAAGCTCGAGGCCGAGAAGGAACTGCTCGAGATTGAATCCCGGATAGCTGCCCTGGACAGTCGGATCAGCGAGAAGGAGAACGAGATCGTCCAGAGGCGACAGGAAAAGACCGATTTCGAACAGCAGATCGAGGAAAAAGAAAATCGGATACAGGAACTGCAGGACAAGATCCGGGGAGAGCCCAGTCCCGAAGAGCGGCAGCTGGCCGCCCGCCTCGAACAGATCGAACAGAACATCGAATCGAAACAAAACCAGCTGGAGCAGCTCAGGCAGGAGAATGCATCCCGGGAACAGGCCCTGCACGACAGTTACAACCAGGCGGAAGCGGAACTCGATCGCGCCAGGAAGAACCTCGCCAACCTGAGCGGACAGGTCCAGGCGCTGCAGGATGAGATCACTGCGCTGGAGAACAGCCTGTACACCAATCCTCTGCTGAAGGACATCTTCACCAAACGTGCGACAATCAGTCGCGGCGGTCAATTGCTGAAGCAGGATTATTTCCCCAACAACCCGCTTCCGGTGTCTCCTGCAAATAATGCTCTCGATCTGGCCAACCGCCTGTTGCAGGCACCCGCTTCGCAGAAACAGGGATTGCTCGATCAATACAGCTCGGAGAGGGAGCGTCTGATCAATCAGCTCGATCAGGCTTGCAGCGGTCTTTCCGGCGCTGAGGCCGGTTCCTGCAGCGAGGGTGTCGATCAGCTGGCCGAAGACATGGAATCGCTCGAAGACTCCCTGCAGCAGAGCGTCGAACAACCCGCCGGTATCGATACACAGAAACTGGAACAGCTGAAGGAGAAACGGGAACAGCTCGAACGGCTGAATGGAGATATAACCGCTGCGGAGCAGCAGGTTAAGGCGGCGGAACAAGCGGCCGATGCCGCTTATCAGGGCTATGTCAACGGCCTGAAAGATCTGGAGCGGCAGGAACAGGATCTGCTCAACGAGATTGCGCGCCTTCAGGAGGAATCCGTGACGGTTTCGGCCGAGTTGAGTGACGCACAACGCCGCAGCGCCAGGGAGCGCGAGGAGAATACGCCCCAATGGCTCGAAGAGATCGCTCAACTTCGCAGCGAGATCGAAGAGTTGACAGGCAGGATTAACGATGCGCGGCGGGATATCGAACGGATGCAGCGGCAACTGAATACGCTGACCGGCGAGAGGGACGAGAAGCGGGCCCGCAAACAGGCCCTGGAAGAGTATATCGCGCTGCTGGATGAGAAAATCGCCGACAAGGAGCAGGAAAAAGCGGACCTCGATAACGAATCGGCCAATCTGCAAAAGGAGATCGACCGGCTCAAGGCGGAGCTGAAGGCGCAGGAGGCCCAGCTCGAACAGCTGAAACAGAAACTGACCAAAGAGACCCGGGGCAATAAAGACGCCGGCGAACAGCAGATATACTTCATACCCCCGCCGCTTGAAAAAATCATGAAGAATCCGGGTCGCTTCGAAAAGCTCAAACGCGAGATTACGAAGAAGGAAGTCGAACTGGCGGACGCCATCGGAAAGAAAGCGGAACTGCAGAAACGCGCTTTCGAAATTCTTCAGGGGATGACGCAGCAGTTGTGGATCCTGAAAGGATCGCAGAAACTCAGCGAAGAGCTGGAAAAGGAAATCCAGGATCTCGACTTCTCAAAGCGGGAAATGGAAACCGATTTCAAGCGGGATAACCTGGAGAAGCTCGGTAGGGAACAGCAGGAAAAAGCACGGCTGGAGCAGGACAAGCAGCAGGTTGAACAGGACCTGGCCAAAAGGAAGGAGGAAGAGGCTCAACAGAAGGGCGATGTGGAAGTTGCAGAAGCCGCCGTCGAGACCTGCGAGCAGGAGGTTTCCCGGGCTGAAGAGGATGTTTTCGCCAGGATCAATGCCGTCCAGCTCGAGAAGCAGAAGCGCCAGCGCAAGGCCGAGATCGTTGCCGAGCAGCGCAGCGCCCACGAGCAGACTCTTGCGCGCCTGCGACAGCAGGAGGCGGAACTGGGACGGATCGAGGACTCCATCGCCCGCGCCGTGGCGACGGGCAATGAAACCGGGGCGGCCAACCTGCGCCAGGCTGCGGAAGTCGCAAAGCGCGAATTAAAGAGTATCCAGGAGCAGTCCAGGCTTGAGAAGCAAGAGCTTGATGCGGTTGCCGCCGATTTGAGCCTCGCCACCGTAGCGGAGAAAGAGGCGGAGAAGGCGGAAGCAGAAGCCCAGAAGACTCTTCTGGATGCCCAGCGAAACCTGCGCCGGGCCCGGCAGGATATGCGAAAGCAGACCGAAGAGGCGGACCAGGCTACCGAGAGGCGCCTTGCCGAAGAGCGCAAGGTGCGTCAGGCGGACGAGAGAGTAAAGGAGCAGGATCAGAAAATACAGGATACCAATAAAGAGATAGAAGACGGAGCCGCCGCGACTCAGGACGTTCAGACCGCCCGGAAGGACATCGACCGGAAGACCAAGGAAAAAGAGGAAGCCGACAATACAAAAGCGAAGGCGAAAAATGAGCTGCAGAGACTGATCGAGCGGCGTGAACAGTGGAAGAAGGATCGCGACGGCGCCGACATGGAGGTGAAGGCGGCGCGCGATGCGCTCGAGACCGCGGAACAGAACCTGAAAACATTCCTGGTCGAAGAGGAGCTGAAAAAGGTCAGCAGGACATTCACACTCACCCTCGAAGTGGATGATGAGAATTTAGATAAATGGCGCAGTGACGATTCTCCGGTGACCCGCACGGTCACGATCGAGTATGTGAACCGGATACCACAGGTGCGCAGACCGGATGATGATCTGACCATGCCCGCAAAGACCCATACACCGGCACGCTGCGACACGGCACTCAACTTTATAGAAGAGAGCCCGATCGAACCGCCGGATCCTCCCAAGCCGGTTGCACTGAAAAAAGAACCCCAAACGATCGCCCTCTACTACAGGAAGGGCGAGCACCTTTACGAGCATTGGCCCCCTCGCAGGGAGAACAACAATGCGTTGACGGACGCGGCCAACGAGTGGTGTGCTGATGCTTCCGACCTGGATAGATTCTCGGCCCAGTGCGCCTCGCAGGGCGAATACGGTCAAAGCTGCATATCCGGCAACCCGACCATGGCCGAAGTGATTCAGGATCCGCCCCATTTCGAATGGGACGGTGTCGTCAACTACACAAGTAAAGAAGAAGCCCGGCTGTATATAAAAGTGCCCCAGGTGCCTGATAACCTCTGCTCCAACAAGAATGAGCTGGAGGTTGTCTATTCCGACAGCTCCCTTCAGGCGATCGATCGTGAGATCAAGGGGAAGGAATCGTTCCTTAAATTCCCCGGTGTCGTAGGCGACCATTCGGAGACGGTCCGTGACTTTGACGAGCAGAACAAGGTTGAACTCAAGGTGCAGCTTTTCGACGGCGCCCACAAAGGATTGAAAGATGAGGTTATAGAGTGGAAGGTAGGTGGCGCCGGCCCTGATATCCCGGATGAAAAATTCGGTTTTGAATCGGACAAGAAAAAAGAACTTATAGAAAAGACCGACGGCAGCGGCTACTCCAAGGTGGATTTTTACCTGGAGGAACACTACGGCAAAGCGACGGTCACCGCTACCTGGAAGCGCGCTGACAGCGCTTGCGGCACCGTTACTATCCAGGTAGCCCGGTTGCTGGAACTGAAAATGCTGAAGGTCGGTTTCGCTGCCAAAGAAGGGTGGGACGCAGCCGAGAAGCTCTTCTCCGGCACTGAATCGGATGTGGAAAAACTGGCCGGGGAGCTGCCCGACAGCACCGATACCGGTCCCTTCATTGCTACGGGTCTGCGAGACGACCAGAAAGATCCTGTTGACGAAAAGAAGATCCTGTTCAGTATCGAAGAATCCAGGGACGCTTCCATGGATCCGGCCGAGATGGCCACGAAGATCTACGGTCTCGCCTGGAGCTTTGCCCGGGATCTGCCCGAAGACTCGCCCGAAGAGGCGAAAGCGGAGATGAAGGCTAAGGTAGAAGAGCCTCTAAAGGACTATACCAACCCGCCCGAGGTCGAGGGCTCGCAGTCCACGGCAACCACCACTCGATTCCTTATCGGTCGTGAGGGCGCCTATCTCATCATCGAAACCGAAGAAGCCTTTGTGCCGGGCGGCGATCCTTACACCGGAGGCGCCAAACTGATTATTTCGGGCGAGAGCGCCAATATCCCGGCGGAGTTCGCAGCCCTGGCGCTTTCGGCTTCGGGTATCGAGGTGGGCAAGCCGGACGGAGACGCCACTGCAGTCGCCACGGCGGGATCCGTCAGCTGGCATCCCGAGGGCGGCGGGAACGGTCTGGAGTTCACCAAAGGGGGGTTCAGCCTGAAACTTACCAGCCTCGGTCTCACTGCCGGCGCCGACGGTCAGATCAGCGGCAAGGTGAGGGTGCCCCGAATGGAGGAGGAAGCCGATTTTTCCGCCACAATCGGTCCGGGAGGCTTCCTTGGCGAGGCAGGCAATTTCCCCGAGATAGAACTGGCCGGTATGAAGCTGGAAAAGGGTGCAGCCGTGGTTGTGGATATGCACAGAACCGAGGATCCGGACCCGCAACCTGAAGGCTGGATGAGCCAGGGACTGCTGATTCGCCAGGGCAAGATAATACTGCCCGACGCCTTGAAAGGACGCCGGGATACGCCGCCCGCACTTTCGGTCAAGAACCTGATCGTGAACTCAAGCGGCCTCAGCGGGGAAATATCGCTGGAATACGAACTGTCGGCCTCCCTCGGCTCCATGCAGTTCGCCATTAACAAGGTGAACCTAAAGCTGGTGCAGAACGAACCGACAGGCACCACCCTGGAAGGCGCCGTTACCCTGCCCGATCCCTTTATCGGCACGGTGGGATTAACGCTGACGATCCAGCGGGGCAACAGCTACGGTCTGGAACTCACCACGGAAAAACCGGTGGCGGCGCCGCGGCTTGGCTTGGTGTTCGATATACAGAGCATGGGAGCCAGATACGAAGAGGAGGTGTTCTCCTTCAACCTCTCCGCGATTCTCAAATCGGAGAACTTCAGCGACATCACCATCCAGAACTTCAAGTTCAACTCCAACGGCGAGTTCGAGGCTGAGAAGATCTCCATTAACAAGGACATCGAGTTTGCCCGTGGCTTCAGTATTCACCTCAAGGAGTTCGGCTTCAAGAAAACAGCTGAAGAATTCGGCCTCAGCCTCAGCACCAGGTTCCAGTTCGGCGAGATACTCACCGCGGATGAAGTGGCCGTCTCTATCGCCGAAGGCCCGGTGATAGAGGAGTTCGATCTCAAGATCCATGCCAACCGTGCGCCTGTCGGCTTCGGAGCGGAAATCCACTACAAGGCGAACCTCTTCGAAGGAGCCGTCAAGGTGGATGTGAAAAACCTGTTCAGCATCGACGGCAATTTCGTCATGGGTTCGATGGAGCCGCCCGAGGAGGATCCATGGTCGTTCTGGTACGTGGAGCTGAATTCCAGCGTGGCGATTCCACTGGGGCAGACCGGCCTCAGCATCACCCGTTTGGGCGGAGGTGTCGGCTATAACTACGATCCCCCGATAGGATCTGCCAACGGTGCGCCGCGCAAAACGGACGCTTTTGCTTTCAAAGCTTCTATTACGATCGGCAACGTGCCGAACGGGAAGGTGTTTGCCGGCCGCGTAAGCCTGGTGCTGGTCACCGACAGATTCTCGCTCAACGGCAAGGTCTGGCTGCTGGACCAGGAGGACAGCCTGTTCGGCGAGGGCCGGCTCAATGTTCACTGGGCGCCCACCCGGAAACTGGACGGCTTTGTGCGAATGGTCATTGCGCTGCCCGACAGCGACGGCGAGCTGCTGCGCTTCAACGGCCAGGTGGATTTCCTCTTTGCCGGCAGCAATAACTGGCGGGTGAAGAGCCGGACGCTGGAGGGCGCAATCCTGGAACGGGTTCTGGCCGAGGGCACTATCGATATCAAGCCGGGCGAAGCCCACCTTGACGGCAATATGCGCTACGACCTCTATAAGGAAGTGAGCCTGGCCGTCGTCACACTCAAGGTGCAGGTCAACCTGCGGGCGGACGGGTCGCTCAGTTTCGTGGTCACCGATACCAGTACCAGCCTCGATGCCAGCGCAAGGTTCCGGGGACAGTGGGATGTAAACCTGGACACGGCCGTAAAGGAGTTCGATATTGTGTCCGGCTCGCTCAGCACCTCTTTGGAGCTCTCCGCAAGCAACAGCCGATTCAGCATCAGCGGCGAGGTGGAGGTTTCCTGGGACACCTGGGTACACAGCGGCAGTGCCAAAGTTGACATAGGCTACGAGCAGTAGGAGATGCGTATGACCACCATAGGATTTCGGATTGTTCGACTTGTGGCTGCACTGCCCTTCCTTATCTGTATATTCCTGCCCATTACCGCTGTTGCCCAACAGGAGGTTCCCCCTGAAGGCGTCTCAAACCGAGGTGCCCTTTACAGCTATGTCACCGAAGATGAGGTGCATCTCCGCTGGAACAGCCCCCTGGAGCAGGAGTACAGAGGTTTCCAAATCGAGCGCAGAGAAGCGGGACGCCAGGAGTGGCTGCGTCTGACCGATGAACCCGTCACTCGTGTAACAGAAGTTGAGGAGATTCGCAGACTGCTCGGGAACGATGCGGATTCTTTTCTTACCTTTTTCGATCCGGCACTGACGGATATCGACGATGCGGCGTTCGGCAGAGTCGCCGGCGACGCAATTGCCCGTTCCATGATCCAGCTTGTCTCGGTCGGTCAGCCCGCCCTGGGCTTTGTACTCGGGGAGCGCTACAGCGACAGCCGGCTGCAACCGGGGGAGAGTTTCGATTACCGCGTGGTAATGATTACGCCGTCGGGTTCGGAAATGTCCTGGGCGCAGACGGATGCACCCGTCACACACGGACAGGTCGATTCCATTCCCGTCCCGCAGAATCTTGAGGGGAAGGGAGAAGAGGAGAGCGCCCTGCTTAACTGGCGCCATGATGCTGCTCTCTCCAGGTCGGGACGCTGTGTCAGCTACCGCGTCTACCGCTCCGAAAAGGCTTTCGGTCCCTTTGTCCCCGCCAGCATCGAGGCAATCATTCCGGTCAATATCAATAATGAGGCGCCCGAGTTCCTGTTCGCCGACCGCTTTCTGGTGAACGGCACCTCTTACTGGTACCGGGTTACCGGCATGGACGTGCTTGGATTTGAAAGCGAGCCCAGTGCTGCAATCGAAATCGTACCCCGCGATAGGACTCCCCCGCCGGCTCCCGCGGAAATAGAGGTGCGGCTTATGCTGGAGAAGCAGGGCCTGCTGGAGTGGCAGCCGGTTGAGGCGGACGACCTGAGGGGTTATAACGTCTACCGCGCTTTGGCGACGGACGGTCCATTTGACAGGATCTGGCCCGGCGAAGGCGCTGCAGCCCGCAATCGCCTGAGCCACCTGGACGACTCAATTAATGAAGGAGACATTTACTGGTATTACGTAACCGCCGAGGACACCTCGGGCAATGAGAGCCTTCCGTCGGACAAAGTGCAGCTGTTCCGCCCTGATGTCACACCTCCCGCCGCACCGCAGCTGGTCGAAGCGGTAGCCAACCAGGACGGAGACGGTATCGTATTGCACTGGGTTGAAAATGACGAAGCCGATCTGGCCGGTTACCTGGTTCAGCGCACCACCCGCATCAGCGGCAGAGGGAGTGAAACTGAAGTGGAAGACAGATTCTTCCTGCTCAACTCCGATCCCCTGACCGTTTCCACATATACCGATCCGGTTTCTTCCACCTCCCAGTCGCGCTATGCCTATCGCATCGTGGCCGTCGATAATGCGTCGAACAACAGCGAACCTTCGGAGATTGTTATCGCCCGCATGCCGGACAAAGTTGCCCCTGTGCCGCCCGCTCTCTACAGTGCGGTGCTGGAGGAGGGTGCGGTTGTCCTTAGATGGCAGAAATCCGTGGAAGAAGACCTGGCCGGCTATCGTATTTATCGAGCCGCTTCGGCGCCGGATAAGGATAGTGAAAGTTTCGCCCTTGTCAGCACCCCGGATATTCCTCCGGATGCGACACAATTCAGCGACAATCCCGGCGAAATCGATACCGTATTTCTTTACCGGATCACTGCCATTGATACAAGCAATAACGAAAGCGAACCTTCCGCCACACTGGGTGTTCGTTACCTGGACACCAAAGCCCCCAAACCGCCCGGCCTGCTACAGCTTAAATCCGAGGACAAGGGTTTGCGTCTCAGCTGGCAGTCCTCCGACGATCAGGACATCAGTTTTCTGCTGCTCTACCGCAAGGCGGGCAGCCGGGACCAGGCCCTTCTCTGGGCCGAACTGAAGCCCGGCATAACGGATTTTCTCGATGCAAGCGTGAAAGAAAAAGAGAAATATTCCTATTTCCTGTGCGCGGTAGACAAGGCCGGCAATATCAGCGTTCCCAGCCAGGAAATAGCGGCAGAGTATCGCAAGCCGGAAAAACCGGATGCCGAGTAAAAACCTTGTGAGAAATACGGATTAACCATAAGGGAAAGGATTCTGAATTGCCAAGCTATATCGCCCGTAAGGGCAACTTGTCAATTTATTGATTCTGCTGGGATCGAGGGTGGGTTTGGAGGCTGCACGACCCTGCCGGATTCCGGGGGATTAGTCAGAACTCTTCAATGCACTGAAGGAATTACAAGTCTTTCCGCCGGTGGACGATTATGCGTGGATTCTCCGATTGCCACTGGTAATACTCTTTAACTTCATCGATCGACATGAGCGTCCACGGCGCCATCGACGAGATCCCGTTCTTGCTGAACACAAGGTCGCCTGCGACGTACACTGCGGCATGGAAGATGTTCCCTTTCCCGTCAACGAACGCCAGGATATCTCCAAGCTTGAAGTCGGTTTCGATAATAAAGTAGTCCTCCTGGAGCGTCTTGAGGGCGACAGCGGCATCCAGGAAACGGTCATCCGGTTCCGGAAGGAAGAAGTTGAGGGATGTCCACAGGCAGTTTACGAGCGACGGCTTGTTCAAGTCCGCGTCCGAAAATGTCGGGTAACAATAAAGGCGTTCCTTTGCAAAAGGCGGGAGCAGGTGGATCACATCGATGGATTCATTGGTGCCGCTCCCTGCAGCAGACTCGATCAACGGCCGTATCTTGATATCGCGACCGCCGCGCCCCCAGTAATGGATCAGCTTATCCAAGTCGGCTTTGGGGCCAACCGAAAGGTGCGCGATTACGGTAGGCTGCCGAAAGAGGGTTTTGCTGAGCCGCCGCAGTTCGTCGGCATTGCCGATCTCCTCCCGTACGAGCTGGATATCTGAGAACAACATGTAATTGCCGTTCCGGAATATGAGAGGTTCGATGAGCTGACGCGTCCGCTGCGAAATCAGGTCGGGATGGAGCCAGGTTTCCGGACTTGTGACGGGGAACCTGAACGCCAGTGCCTGTGCCTGGTTCAATTCGCATTTGGCGAGCGTGGCATAGATCCGTGCGCGGATTTCAGTTGTGAGTGTGCGGACCCAATCCGGGTTCGGGGTGAGGACGACCCCCTTAATCTCCGGTACGGCCTGCGCTTTGGCTCGCAGCCGCGCGGCGTCGACGACCGAAACGCCCGCCGATAACAGCATCCTGAAAGCCTTTTCGGCGTCCGCATCCGGAAAGAACCAGGTGGGATGGTTTGTTTCACCCCAATCGGTGGACACGAGCTCCATGGGCGGCGAGATGACGATGGGAACCAGTGTCAGCTCACCCCACTTGCCGACGCGGGTCTCCTTCATTAAAGAGGAATTCCCGACACTTACGACGGAATCGCCCGCCGGCTCGAGCCGGTTGGCGGCTTTTCCGAAGAGCGGTATTATGATGAGCGCAGCCGCCAATATAATAAGACCCGGCCGTGGGACGGCCTTATAAGCGACGGCTGCAAGAACGTCTTTCCAATCATTGGACTTGGACTTTTTCACTTTCATAGGACCCGCAAAATACCAACATGAACTTAATCATCAAAGATTCAGGAGGAATTCTTGATGATGCCTATCTACTCACATCAGCCCGAGTATCGGATTACCGTGTTGTAATGGGAAATAGCGGCGTACGACGTTATTTCTGAAAGACTCAGGTAAAGCAGATTTATAAAATGTTCATCTATTCAGTAGTATATATAAAAAATTCAGCGCATTTATCAACCCCCCCAATAATAGATCGGTCTGCAAAACATTTCAATTAGTAATACTACTCATTTTAGGAAACGTTACAGAATTATTAATAAGTTAGTAGTAAAAATCGCCATTTCTTCGATTTATTTGCTTAAATGCGGGTAAAATCACGGGGAAAAAGCAGGCTGAAAAGGCATAAATCGGACTGCTAAGCTATATAATTGATTTTAGATATCAAACGGGTCACGGGCTGCCGGAAGGCCTCTTTGAAACCGGCGGCGCAACAACCATAGGGGAGGGGAAAAATGCCGAATGGATTTGCAGGAAAAATACTGAGAATCAATCTCTCCACCAGACAGGTCGGCACTATCGACACCGCTCGATATGAAGAATTCGGAGGCGGCTACGGGATCGGCACGGCCCTGTTCTGGGAATTGGCCGTGGCGCCCGGAGAATGGGATCTGCAGGATGCCTACGATCCGAGAAACGTGATTGCCCTGATGACCGGCCCCCTGGCGGCAACTGGCGTGCCGGCCTCCGGAAGAACCAGCGTCTGCGGTTTGTCCCCGGAAGTGTTTCCGCAACCCTACTTTTTCAGGACCAACTTCGGCGGCCGGTTCGGGACGACGCTGAAGACTGCCGGGTGGGACGGCATTGTTCTTGAAGGGAAAGCGGACAAGCCCGTCTGGATCAATATCGTCAATGACAAGGTCACTATAGAGGATGCCGAAAGCTTGTGGGGCCTTAATTGTCACGAAACGCAGCACAGAATTACCGCAATGGTGGGCGGAAAAACCCGGTTTGGCGAGGAATGGCAACAAATCGGGGAGGAATATACAACTGCCAGGCCGCAGATCGTCTGCATCGGTCCCGT
>JAFGTD010000155.1 GCA_016934295.1 Acidobacteriota bacterium | reverse complement strand
TGTCCCGCATTGCCTGCGTCGCGGCGCCTTGCATCTGCCCGCCCTGCACCGCGCCAAAATGTAAATTTATTTCTGCGTCGCCCCTAAAGAGAAGGTTCTATCATTACGGAAAGGGCTACGAGGCGTTCCCTTAAATTCACATCGCTGTCAGCGGGAACTTTCAGCCTGTAATCGGGATATTTGGCAGGCGTTCTGAGGTTCCGCAGCGATGGATTCAAGTGTTTAAGCTCTTCAACGGTAGTATTCAGAACTTCGGCCGCCGCCCGCAGGTCAATCGCCTTCGAAACGGAAACCTCAACATATTCAAGCGGAGCGTCGAGTTGCAGAGGAAGGCCGAATTTTTCCGGGTTGCGCGCCAGAATTATGCTGGCATGAATCAACGGTATGTGGTTTTTTGTTTCTTTGGGCAATTTCTGGCCGGTATGAACCAGTTCCCAGAAATCATCTATCCCGGTGTTCTGTACTAATCGTTTGACTCTTGCGCCCCCCCAGTTGTATGCAGCCAGTACAAGATTCCAGTCCCCAAAGGTATTATATAGATCTTTCAGGTATCGCGCTGCAGCCCGGGTGGATTTTTCCGGATCGGACCGTTCGTCGACATCCCGCGTTACTTTTAATCCATATTGGATGGCGGTGCTTTTATTGAATTGCCATATCCCCTTCGCCCGGGCTTTTGAAAAGGCCGTAGGCTTGAAAAGGCTTTCCACCTGCGCCAGGTACATGAGATCCAACGGAACATTTTCTTCGCGAAAAATTCTTTCGATAATGGGCCTGTACTGTCCCGAACGGAGCAATCCTTCGATAAAAAATCGCCGGCCGTCGTTCAACCAGTAATATAGTGATTTTGCTACGGTTTTGTTGATGGTGATGGGGATTTCATAGCTGGTGCCGCCCAGATGAAAGATAAGCTCATCTTTCAGCGAAGGGCTGATAGTCAGGGGAATTAAATCCCTGGCGGAGCTATCCTCCGAATCGGAATAGTAGAGGAATTGATCTTTAGGAATTCTCTGGATCATTTCCTGGAAAAAGTGATTGAGGTGCAGGGTCGAAGTCATGTCCCAATTCGGCGATAAAAGAAGATCGACCGCTTCATTAAAGAAAATCCGTGCTTTTTCCGATTCTCCCGCCTGCATCAGATCGCAGCCTTCCAGGTATTTTTCGTGAGATGCCTGCAGTACCTGCGATACCCCCTTGGGAACATAAGAGTTCCCCAGGATATACGCCATTTTGTCAAACTGCGGATTCGTATCTTTGGTGGAAAGAGTTGCCGAGAAGGTGACGGCAGGGTGTTCACTGTTTATTTCTGTGGCAAACAGCGTACAGCATACAAGTATAGCGATGAATCCTGGCCGGAATTGCTTCATTTTATTTGGACCCTTTGCCCGTATGCCTCACAAGACTCAATGAAGCGGAGGATACGGGACCATGAATAATTTGGGTACTCTGTTACAAACCTTTTCCCCTTGGATTCCAAAAATGCAAGTTAAAGGGGCTTTCCCGGATTATTTCTCCTTAACCGTTCAAACCTGCCTGAGCATTTTCTGCGTCATGCATAAACAACTCAGTTAGACGCTTTACTTGCTAACCGGATTTCAGAATCGAGCCTGACGTATTCCTGAATTCCCCGGCTCGATTTCCACGGCGGTTTTAATTCCACCGTACCGTAAATTTCTGGAATATGGATCAGTTGCCCTGATTCTGCATCGCCGGTTTTGTCCGGCCTGATGTCATCAACAACTTCGCTTCAGGCAATACTTCAAGAGCCTTCAGCAACTGCGCGTCTCCCTGAACGCGTATTTTATAGCCTTCCTGGAGACCGAAGGATGACGTAAAAACATCCTGTTTAATACGCCGTTTTATAAAATCTTGACTGTCATTAATGTCTTCTTCAGAAAACTCAATATTAAGACTGCGTAAATAATCTTTGAAATCAGCCAGTATTTCTTCCGTTATAACCAGTTCCGGCAACGTTTCAGGGATCGTTTCTATGGATTCCGCCGCCTCTATTTTATTTAATTGCCGTGTAAATCCTTCCGCGGCAGCCACCTGTCCCGATGTCAATCGGCGCGCATATTGGAAAAAGGCATCCTTTGATTCCAGAACTTTTTCGAACCGTTCCAGTTCACGAGCAGAAACCGTGATATCCGGTGTAATGCCTCCTCCGCCCAGAACCGTGCGCCCGCTGTCGGTCTTTCTGACTTCCCTTCCGGAAACACTGTCGGACAGATCCGCACGGCTTTCATTCATATAATAATATTCAAATGAGGATACGGAATAATCGCGCTGAATAAGCCTTTCGCTGGGCGTGTAATATTTCGCCGTTGTCAAGGCCATTCCGGTATCGTTGCCAAGGGTATAAACCGACTGAACCAGTCCCTTCCCGAAACTTGTTTCTCCTACAATGAGCGCCCGATCATGATCCTGCAGCGCCCCGGCAACAATTTCCGAACCACTGGCACTATGCCGGTTAATCAGGACAACGAGAGGAATTTTAACCCTTTCGGCTCCATCCGCCCGGTAAATTTTATCCGCCCCCCGGGCGCGCCCCTTGGTGGAAACGATCGTCTCCCTGCGGGGAAGAAAGAAATCGGAAATGTCAATAGCCTGGCTTAACAATCCGCCCGGATTATCCCGAAGATCCAGGATTAACCCGGACAGTTTTTCAACTTCCATTTCCTTTATCTTGTCGCTGAATTCGTCCGATGTTGATTCGGAGAAGCGATCGATTTTTATATAGCCGACGCCCGGCTTGACTTCAAATGCGTAAGTAACGGTATACAGGGGAATTTCGTCCCGCTCGACAGAGAGCTCCAATCTTTCGGGAATTCCAGGACGCTCGACCGTGATATTGACTTCGGTGCCGCGGGGGCCGCGGAGTTTGTTCACAACTTCTTCCGAGGTCCAATCATCAATAGGCTCCCCTTCAATACGCGTAATGACATCCCCTGCACGCAAGCCTTTCTTTTCCGCAGGCGTGCCTATCAGGGGAGGTTCCACGATAACAACTCTTCCCCGGTCATGCAGTAGCGCGCGGACTCGAATGCCTAAACCGTAATACCGGCCGTGCTGATCTTCTCTTAAACTGGCAAATTCTTTGGGATCCAGAAAATTCGAGTGCGGATCCAGAGACCGAAGCATTCCTTTAATGGCGCTGTATATAAGTCTGTCCGGATTGACATTATCGACATAATTCCGCTGGATGACGTCCAGCGCTTCGCTGAAATGGATCAGAAACTCCTTCGAAGAGATGTCCTCGGTAGCTTCCGGTTTAGCCGAAACTTTACCGCTGAAAATACCGCCTGCAAGCGACGATGCAAGAATAACCAGCAATGCGCAAACGGTAAATCGGTGTTTCATATAGAGTTTTGCTCCAATCTTTCCGTACTCAAACCCGTGAGTATACCATGCGTTTAATAATTGTGACAATATTTTGACATTAATGCAACCCCTACCCTGAAACTCGGGAATAGGAGCGGCATCACAATTTCAGTAATATTTTCATGAAAATTGGCACTTTTTCGATTTGGACATTTATCCTTTATACAGGTAAATTTCGTGTGTCGTGTATCACAAACCCGCCTCTCTCCCAAGGTTTCGTTTCGAGGGGGCGGAACCCGACTTCGGGAATCCGGCACCGGATTGAAGGCGGCGGGGAACCGGGATTGCACTAAAATGCATAACAGCCGGGCGGGAATCCGTACAAATCTTGACTTCGCCTTTGGGCTAATTTAGACTTTCATCACGGTTTATATAAGGAAAGCAGGTGCCACATGGGCTCCCTGGGAATGCAGGAAATCGTCATAATTTTTATTATCGCCCTGATAATCTTCGGTCCCCGCAAACTGCCGGACCTTGGGAAGACTATCGGCAAGGGCCTGTCCGAATTCAAGAAGGCATCCAACGAGCTGAAGCAGACCTGGGAGGATGAAGTCCGCCTCGACAAGGAAAAAGAAACGATGAATGAAATCATCGAGGATGTGAAGAAAGACGCGTCCGCCCTGACTGAAGATGTGAAGAAAGACGCTGCCGTCCTGACCGCAGAATCCCCTGAACCCGCCAAAAGCGAGAGCTCCGCAGAACCAAAAGAGACTTCATGAGCGACGAAACCACGGAGTTAGAAAAAAAATCCGACTTGCCGGAACCCGGGGAAGATGAATCGGGCAAAATGTCGTTTCTCGAGCACCTCGACGAGCTGCGAAAACGCCTGCTTCATATCGCCGCCTACCTCTTCGGGGGATGTGCACTCTGCTTGTTTTTCTGGAAAGACATCTATAATTTCCTGAGTGTTCCGGTAGTCCCGTATTTACCGGAAGGACAGCTGGTTTTCAGTAAAATTCAGGCACCATTCAATCTTATGATAAAGGTTGCTTTTCTCGGGGGTATATTTTTAACAATTCCCGGAACCCTCTTTGAAGTCTGGAAATTCATTGCACCCGGGCTCTATCAGAAGGAAAAAAGATATGTAGTACCGTTTTTATTCTTCTCGGTCTTATTATTTCTTCTGGGCAGTAGTTTCTGCTATTTCATAGCGCTGCCGGCGGCGTATCAATGGTTGCTGAATCTGGGAAGAAATTTCACTCCCTTGATTGATGTTATGGGGTATCTGGATATCACAATCATGATGCTCATCGGTTTTGGACTTACCTTTGAAATGCCGGTCGTTATCACATTCCTTTCATTATTCGGGCTGGTCAGCGCCAAGTTTCTCTTTAAAAATTTCAAATACGCGATCCTTATTATTGTCATTATTGCTGCAATAATGTCTCCCACGGCCGATGCCATCAACCTACTGATATGGTCCGGGCCCATGGTGCTGCTCTATTTTTTCAGCATCTGCATCGCCTTTATCATAGAAAAGCGTCGAAAAAAAAGAGCGTCCGCCTAACCTGCTTCAGGGCGGCAACGGGTCAAAGCCTGTCTGAAATAAAAGATATTAAAAAGCTAAAGACTTAGAATGTTCGCACGTTAAACGTCCCACGTTGTAACGTTCCTAGGATTATTCGGCTGTAATTTTGTCGGCGAGATAAGATTCCATTGTTTCAAAAAATTCTTCGGCGGAATGGGCGCTGTGAATTCCGGCTCTGAGGCGGGCGCCCTGCGGAAATCCCCTGGAAAGGTAGCCTCCGATTTTTTTCATTTTCCCCAGGGCAACGGGCGGAGGGGAGTTCCGGCATACGCGCTGCAGGAATTGAATCATAAAATCAGCTTTCTGTTTCAAACCCATCTTTATAACCGGCCTGCCGCTGAGGTGATCCCAGCATTGCCGGATCAGCCAGGGATTGCTCAGCACTCCCCGGCCCATCATGACGCCGTCCACCCCGGTTTCGCGGAACATTCCGGCGGCATCTTCCGGTGAAAAGACATCCCCGTTGCCGATAATCGGAATTTGCGCCTGTTGTTTCACCCTTTCAATAATTTTCCAGTCCGCATGGCCGGAAAACAGTTCGTTCCGGGTACGCCCATGGATCGTCAGCCCCTCCACGCCGCAATCCTGGGCGAGTTTCATCACCTCGACCGCATTGATCGAATTCCGGTCCCAGCCTGAGCGGATCTTGATCGTCAACGGGATGCGGATGGCTTTTCGAACCTCTTTCATGATTTTTTCCAGCAATGGAAGATCCCGGAGGAGGTGACTCCCGCCGCCCTGTTTCACCACTTTTTTAACCGGACACCCGGCGTTAATGTCTACAATGTCGGCCCCCATCGCTTCCACCATCGCAGCCGACTCCGCCATGCGTCCGCTGTCCGAGCCGAAAATCTGAATGGAAACAGGCCTTTCGCCTTCCACAAAACGAGTAAGGTGGTGTGTTCTTGTGTGTTGGCGTGTCATTCCTTCCGTACTTACCAGTTCGGACACCACCAGGCCGCACCCTCCCAGATCTTTGATTACCTGTCGGAAAAGGGTATCGGTATGACCCGCGACCGGCGCCAGAACAAGTGGAGGATCGATGATTACATCCCGGATTTTAAACATAAGAAAAGTATTATACCAGTATGGAGTACATCTTATATAACTCGCTGCGGCATCGTGATCTTCACGATATATCCATATATAAAAACGTTCAAACGTTTGACGTTGAACGTTTGAACCTTCTCCCTGGCTTCCGGCTCTTTATTATGAAACCAACCAAATCTACTGTTCGGGCGTCAATAAAATCTGTTACCTTAATTTGTGAAAATAGTACCGGGCCTGAGGTTTCAGGTTGAAACCTTGAACCCTGAACCTTGAACGGATTTTTTTATGGTTTATCCACCGGGACAAGGAAAGTCAGGCGATTATCTAATGAATTTATGGCGCAAGTACCTGGAACGGTACGCAGACCTGGATGGAGACGTTGAAGGCCAGATAATCGTCGGAGCGAATTTTACCGTTGAAATTCTGACCGCCCTTTCCAGAACTCTGGACGGCGGCGATCGCTATAAGGATCTTATCGATCAGCGCATCGCTATTTTTCACGAAGGAACCAAACAGGCAGGAATTTTTGAAGATCGCCTCCTGAACGCAACATTTTCCATTTACAACAGCCTGAATACATTAAGCCATCAATTTGCCGAGGGGAATACGCATGCCCTCGGGATGATACAGAGCGTCGATGAACAGGCGCAGTTAAGCATCAAAAACGGAACGCAGATAGACAAATCGGCTGCGGCAATGCGCGCCTGCTTTGCACTTGTAGGCCTGATGACTATTGCCCTGGATGAACAGCAGACAACGACTCCGGCGATCCGTCAACTGGAGCAGCGTTTTGCAGCCGGGGCGCAGGCTGCCGTCACAGACTGGGACCATCTTTTGAATGCGCTCTACCGCATTGTTGAAATGATGCAGCTTCTGGCCCTTTTAACCGACCCTGTCCTCAAGGACCAGATTGCGCAAATCGCATCACGCTTTCAGGAAGAGGATCAGTCCCGGGAAATACCCGCAAAAATGCGCAATGGTTTCTGCCGGTTTTTCGAATTGGGGCACCTTCTTATCACCCATGTCGATGCCGTCGTCTGAAGACGAATTAACGGGGAACCCATAGAACCATTCGCGGCTTTCTCCCTACTTCTTTTGCGAGATCCTCGATACGGCCGTACTTCATGCATGCGGCCATACAATGCTTCACACATGCCGGCTCGAAGCCTTCTTTCGTCAGATGAGGACACAAAAGGCAGGCCTCTGTCGGAAACGGGAAATAGGTCAGGTATTCCTTGCCGTTCGGCAGAGTCTGTTCAACCTCAAATACTTTAATACCCCGGATACCGGTTTTATGCGTATATTCCTGAGCGCACGCCACCTCGCAGGTGTGGCAGCCGGTACAGTACTCGTAATCAATCAATAAACCAAATTCCGGTTTCTTTTTTTTATTATCCATACTCTTCATTCCGCCCTAGGCGTGGACTTTATAAACTTTACATAAGAGGTTTTTCAGGGGAGAACCGAGCCCATCCTTCCCCTGGCTGCCCATTGGAATTAATTGATTAATATTCGATTTCCATGCGCCGAAAAGAGACGGCTCCGCGCCCTCCTCTTCGGGAAACCACCAGCCATGAGCCACCATGACCATTTGCGGCTGTACGGCAATGGTTAATTTTGCCTTAAATTTCTGCTTATCCAGCCAGTTTTCAACCCAGACCCATTCCCCGTCGGAAATACCGAGGGATCGGGCGGTATCCGGATGAATCTCAACCGTCGGATCCGGATCCAACTCCCGCAGCCATGGAATATTCCGGTGTTCGGCGTTGAAAAAGGCAAAAGACCGCCGGCCGGTGGACAGGATCAACGGATATTTCTCTGCCAGGTCCGGGCGACTGACGGCAGTGAAAGGCGGCTCTTCATAATGCGGCAGCGGTTCCAGGTTCCATTCCTCACGAAGCGACGAGTAGATCTCCATTTTTCCTGAAGGCGTGGAAAATCCGGGCCGGCCGTCTTTTCTGAGCAATCCTTTTTCATGACGAAAATACGGCGCACTGGAATTCCCTTCGGGAGGAAGCGCCCAGACTTTTTCCTGCAGCTCCTTATAGGTCATTCCTGAGTTTTTCAGAATATCGTCAAACAATTCCTCCACCGAATCCCATCGCAGATTCGGATCGAACCGCTTTGCAAGCTCGAAATTGATTTCGAGGTCCGATTTGCATCCCTCTACAGACATGGCCTTATTGATGGACTGCAGGGGAACCCACCAGCTCCTTACACTATCCTTTTCCAGGAAAGTAGCCGCAGGAAGAATGACGTCCGCGTACTGCGTTGTCGGGGTCATAAACAGATCGACCGCCACTATAAAATCGACCTTTTTGAAGGCTTCCTTCCATTTTTTCGGCTCAAAGCCGATCCCGGCGATTATATTGCCGGTCTGCATCCATAAACCCTTCACCGGGTATGGTTTGCCGGTAAATATTTGATCCAGAACCGTATCGGTTTGAGCCCTCCATATGAATTTCCTGAAGGGGCCGTACTTATCGACGCTTATCCTTTTCCGGTCTGCCTCCTTCGAGGCCAGCCTGATCACTCCCTCAGCTCCCGGCAAAGCATAGGAAACGCACTCGAACGCATTCCGCGCAACAACGTTTCCACCGGGAATTTCCAGATTCCCCGTAAGACACCAGAGCGCTGTGATGGCCTGAGCCGTCGGCGTAATTCCGGGGGTGGAATCAATCGGCAATCCCCAATGTATGGAAGCCGGTTTGCTTTCGGCGTAAAACCGGGCCGCTGCCCGAATTTCCCTTTTTGGAACCCGGGTGATTTCCTCAACACGTTCAAGGGGATATTTATCGACCTCCTCACAAAATGCATCCCAGACCGTTCTGCATTCGATTCTTGATTTATCCCTCAATTCGACAGAAAAAGTTCCCTTCAAAGCGGCCTTGGGTTGAGAGGATATATAGTCCGCTTTACCGGAATCCCAAACGACTGCCTTATCCCCATTCGAGTCCCACACTACGAAATTCTCCCGGGAGCCGTCTTCTGTTATGTCGGATGCGCGCAACAGTTTGCCGGTATCCTTACTCACAAGGAAAGGAGCGTTGGTCCACTTCTCTACAAACCTTTGATCGTAAAGACCTTCCTGGATAATCACATGCAAAAATCCCATGGCCAGGGCGCCATCGGTACCGGGCCGGAGTCGGAGCCAGTGTTTTGCCCTTGAGGAAAACCATGTCAACCTCGGATCCATGCAGATAATTTCAGCGCCCCTCTTCATCAGATCGATAAACCAGTGACCGAAAATATTGTCGGGGCAGGTGTTCGGAATATTGTATCCCCAGATAACGAGGCATTTCGGGATGCGGTATTTCGGATCCTCGTACCGTCTTTCGAGCCACTGCGCCGCATCGGGAACGCAGTAGTCCCCCAGCACGGTTTCCACTGCAGCGATTCTGGGGCTGTAGCAGGCGTTTCCGCTCATGGCGAACATGACATTGGGGCTTCCGTAGGCATAGGCGAGCATGCAAAGCCAGGAACTGATATCCCTGCCGGTTCCCATGCTGAATACAACGCTTTCGGCGCCGAATGCCTCCCTAATTTTGCCCATTCTGTTTTCGATCAGGTCGTAGGCTTCGTCCCAGGAAATCTCCTGCCATTTCCCCTCGCCTCTTTCGCCTGTTCTTTTGAGCGGCCGGGTCAGCCGATCCGGATGATAGGCATACTGGGTCATCGCCAGGCAGCGTGCGCAGAGCCGTCCCTGGTTCCAAGGGTGTTCCGGATCCCCCTCTATTTTTACTAGTTTACCCTTACGGATATGAGCCAGGACACCGCACGTTCCATGGCACCCGGGACCCGCCGACCAGACCGTGGAGCGGACAATTTCCGTATCCCGGGATCTTGGTTTTACGTTATAGTCAGCCACGAGCCTCCTTACTTTATCCCCACAAGGGAACGGGCAACAGAAACCGCCGATCCGGCATTCTCTCCAAATCCTTCCGTCCCTTTTATTATAGCTCCCGAGTCTATCATGTCCGGGAAATCCCGATCAAAAATGATTTGGGCTTTTAGGAATGCGGGCTAGGTTTCGCTTTGCCCTCAATCATTCCCGTGCTATATAGACTCATTCTCTAATTGGAGCTTCAAATGAGCGGGATACCTGTTTTACACGTAGAGGCTGACTGCATCGCACGAGGATGGGAAGAGTCTCTGATAGAACTGAACTGCAACGGCTGCAATATCCGGACACAGTACGACAAGGAAGACGATCCGCCGAGCAAGGACTCCACCATGATCCTGACAATCACGGATCCCCTAAAGGAACCGATGATTCATATGGACTTCCCGGGCGGCCCCCAGCAGCTTGAAGAGTATGCCATGGAAGTATGTGAAGGAATCAAAGACCACCTGATTCGAAACCCGGACGATCCCGCCGATACCCGGTGGGAGTACACGTACCATGGCCGGATGTGTTCTTATGACGTACCCGGTCTGGGCCCATTGGATCAGATCGAAACAATGTGCCGCAAGCTGGCGGAGGTGCCTTACACGCGGCGGGCTCAGGCTATCACCTGGAAGACCTGGGAGGATAATGATTGTTTCGATCCGCCCTGTCTGCAGAGCCTCTGGGGCCGTATTACCGAAGAAGACGGGAAAAAGCTGTTCAGTCTGAATGCCCGTTTCCGTTCCAATGACGCCTATAAAGCAGCGTTCATGAATATTTACGCCCTGGTACGGCTTCAGGAGAAAATGGCGGAACGAATTTCCGAAATTTCGGGCCGACCGGTTTACATGGGCCGTTATTGCCATATTGCCGACAGCTACCATATATACGGATCCTATTTTAAAGAGTTTGAAAAACGGTTTTTGGGCGCCCTGGAAAAGCGCACGTTTGAACAACGCACCCTTCGCTATGACGCCGTTCGCGAAAAGATGGAAGAAGCACGACCGGCTATTTATAAAAAGGCCGGGCGTATGGGTAGATCCGAACGATGATGTTTAACTGCATATTTAAGGAGGAGTCCGATGTCTGGACCATTAACAGGTGTTCGAGTAGTAGAAATAACAATGTTTCAACAGGGACCGATCGCGGGAACGAAGCTGGGCGACCTCGGTGCCGATGTCATCAAGGTTGAGCCGAAAGAGGGCGATCCTGCACGCGGCTTTATGCGCGTGATAGAAGCGCAGACAGGTCTGAAGGGGCATAACTTTTATTTTGAAAGCAACA
Source organism: Acidobacteriota bacterium (assembly GCA_016934295.1). Taxonomy (GTDB): domain Bacteria; phylum Acidobacteriota; class UBA6911; order UBA6911; family UBA6911; genus UBA6911. The sequence continues at coordinate 13,769 of JAFGTD010000155.1, read as the reverse complement.
ACCGCAACAAACGCAGTGTCGCTCTGAACCTGAAAGATCCGCAGGGAAAAGAAATTTTTATGAAATTGATCGACACCGCCGATGTCTTTCTGACCAATATGAGTATCGACGCGCCGTCTAAAATCGGCCTGGGCCCAAACGATTTAATGAGCCGGAATCCGCGCCTTATATATGCACATTCTTCAGGATGGGGAAGAAAGGGTCCGGATGCACGCGCCCTTTCTTTCGATTATACCGGGATAGCGCGTTCCGGATTTATGATGTGCGCCGGTGAAGCCGACAGCCCGCCGGCCCAGTTCCTGCCCGGTATGGGGGACGAAATGGGCGGTCTCGTTCTCGCCTGGGCGGTCACGGCGGCGCTGTTCGCCAGGGAAAAAACCGGGAAAGGACAGCTGGTCGATACCTCCCTCATGGGAAGCATTATCAGTCTGGCCGGACTTATGATGGATGCTGCGGCTATACTGGGACAGGAATTCCCACGGGAAAAACGAGCCGCTGCAGGCAATCCCATGTATAACCACTATCGCTGCAGCGATGACAGGTGGCTTGCAGTCGCGCATCTGCAGCCGGACCGGTACTGGCCGATTTTCTGTAAAGCTCTGGGAATAGAAAACCTGGAAAACGACGAAAAATTCAACAGCATCGAATCCCGCGGCAATAATGCGGCGGAACTCGTAAAGATTCTGGATGAACGCTTCCTGACGAAAACCCGGGATGAATGGCTGGCGCACCTTGAAAAGGAAGGCTGCATTGCCACACCCGTGCAGACGCTGAGCGAAGTCTGCAAGGATCCGCAGGCACTGGCAAATCATTATTTCATAGACGTCGATCATCCTGATGCGGGCCGAATGAGGCAGGTCGGTTTCCCCTGGGATTTCAGCGATACCCCGGCTTCATGGAGAAGAGAAGCCCCCAAACTCGGCCGGCACACCGACGAGCTGCTCCTGGAGATAGGATATAGCAAAGAAGAAGTTCAGCAATTGAGAGAAGCCGGGGCGATACTCTAAGAAACAGTTGCACGTTACACGTTGAACGTTGAACGTTCAAAACAAAAGCATCGTTAAACGTTAGGATGGCTTTTCAAAGGCCTGTTGTTTTAAACGTTCCAACGATGCTTTTTTCTTTTAACGTGTAACGTGTAACGTGCCAACACGCAACGGTTTTATTTTATTGTTGGAATAATCGTTCCTCCCGACGGCAGAATTGTAACGTCCGCCTGAGGCATTTCCTTCTGTGCGCTCTGTATCGCCTCATCAATGGTTGCGGCATATTCGAAATCCATCAGCGTCACCTGCTCTTTTGTCAATCCCTCGGTTACATGTATTACCCGGTATTTTTCCGATAATTCCTTAAACGGAACGCCCAGCATAAAGAAGGAAATGCCGAAGGGCCGGATGCTTTCGGGGATATCTCCTCGAAGCAGCCTGTGATGATACTCGTTTGCGCTTTTGGCGGCAGCCATCTGGTCGATCAAAGACATCAGAGGGCCGGCCTGCTTCTGGGCGGCGACCCAGATGATTGTGCCTCCGGCCCGAACCGCGAGACGGGCATTAAGAAGCGCTTTCGTTGCCTGAACGCCTATTTCCAGCGGTGACGCGCTTGTAATGACGACATCCGCCTGTTTGGGCAAGTTCACAAGATAAAGGGATGTTGCATGATAGGCTCCCTGACGGTGCGCTTCAACCGGATCCCCGAAAAAGGCCCCGATCACCTTGTTGGTTTCGTTCAGTAGAAAGTCGAGTTTATAGGTAAGCCCGGCTAACCGGGCGATTTCAACACTCTCTTCGAACCATGGATTCCCCTCCAACTTATTGAGCTGGCTGTCTTTATTACGAAGCCAATTGTAATGGTGCGCGCTTATCGTGTCGTAGGAACACACTCCGGGCATGATGATCTTACACCCGCCGCCGTACCCGGAATAGGGATGGGGAATACAGGTTCCGATCCCGATGACCAGATCGGATTCCATCACGTGCCGATTGATTTCCACCGCTGTTCCCCAATGTGTACGTCCGACAAGAACGTTGTCGCTCGACTGCGCTTCATGGATCGAAATGCGCCCGCGGAGGCGTTTCATGACTTCTTCGCCTACTTTTTTCTCAATCTGCTCGTCTGTAGGCTTTGGATGCGTCCCCCGGGCACAAATGGCATAGATGCGTTCATCGTCCACGCCTGCTTTATTAAGTCGGTTCAGAATCGCCGGAATTGCCAGGTTTGCCGGCGTGGCTCTCTGCGTATCGTCGAAAAGCACGGCCACTTTCATCCCCGGACGGGCATACGCCTCCAGTGAGGGCATCCCGAGAGGGTTGTCGAGAGCGCGTTCAATTTCTTTCACAACGTCTTCAACGACAGGGGCTTTTGCGCAATCGCTCGAACTCAGAACTTTCCACTCGGGGGGAACCTTAAAATGAAGTTTGTCACCGCTATAGTTCAGGAAATAGTCCATGGATCCCTTCTTTCTCCAATTTGTATACATTATATAAAAATCCGACCGCAATGTAAGTGTAAGTGGTTTTTTACAGCAGAGAAAACGTAAAAACAAAAATGGATTTCAATGCTCCTATGGTAATTTTGCGGGAGGGATTCCATCAGTCGGAATCAGATTTCATCTGTACAGGAAGCCACAATCTTGGTAATGTGCTATGCGATCAGGGTACCCCATAGTGGACTCATACTGGTCAATAAATGTAATTTTTCGGTATACTGAAAACTTTCGTGAAGCCAATCGGCCTCGGCACTAATCGTGTATGTGGGCGATAGGGTCCCTGAAAGACACATAATTTATGTAAACGGGAGTCAATGAAGTGGAAAAACCAAAAGGATCGGCATTCAAAAAAATCCAAGCAACCAAGCAGATGAAAGAACTTATGGAGCAGCATTTCCGGGAAATGGACGAAGCGGCAAAAACCAAAAGCCGCAAAGTCGCCTGGTGCACCAGCGTAGGCCCGGCGGAACTGTTGCGCGCCGCCGGCTTTCTGGTCTTTTTTCCGGAAAACCATGGCGCCATGCTGGGCGCCACCCGCATGGCCACCGATCTGATTCCCACCGCCAATGCTATCGGCTACTCCCCCGATATCTGCTCCTATCTGACCGCGGACGTCGGTTCCTACATCCAGGGGAAAAGCCCCCTGAGCAAAGCGTATCCAGGCATTGAAGGTCCGCCGAGACCGGATGCCCTGGTTTTCAATACGAATCAATGCCGCGACGTTCAGGATTGGTTCAATTATTACGGACGGGAATTCAACGTACCCGTCATCGGCGTTCAAACACACCGCGGTATCGGAAATATCACCAAGGCGCATATTGACTCCATTTCGGCCCAATTCAAAGGCCTCGTGCCAAAACTTGAAGAGATTACGGGCAAAAAGCTGGACATGGACGAATTTAAGAGGGTCGTCGGTTTGTCGCGTCAGTGTACCGATCTTTGGAAAGAGGTGCTGGAAATCGCGTCTGCCCGGCCTTCCCCCCTGACGTTTTTTGACGGCACGATACAGATGGGCCCCGCGGTGGTCATGCGCGGCGAACAGCGTGCGGTTGATTTTTACAAACTCCTGCTGGCGGAACTGAAGCAACGTGTTGCAGACGGTGTCGGCGCAATCGATAACGAACGCTTCCGCCTGTACTGGGAAGGCATGCCGATCTGGGGAAAACTGCGCGACCTTTCCGATCAGTTTTCTTCGCTTAACACCTGCGTTCTGGCATCCACGTACTGCAGCAGCTGGGTTTTTCCCGCGCTGGATCCGGACGATCCTTTTGACAGCATGGCGCGGGCATATATCGAACTCCTCATCGTTCGCGACGAAGATTATAAAGAACGCTATTTTGAGGATCAGATCAGGCACTACCGGATCGACGGTATGATTTTTCACGATGCAAAAACCTGCCCGAACAATTCGAATAATCGTTACGGTATGCCGGAGCGGCTTTCCAAAAACCATTCGCTTCCCACTCTCGTAATAAACGGCGACCTGAACGACCTGCGCTGTTATTCGGAAGAACAGGCCCGTACGAATATCGAAGCATTCATTGAACAGCTGGCGGAGAAATAAAACGAGTGAGTCAGAAGGATTTTTATGGCGGGGTAGATATTGGAGCATCCGCGACCAAAAGCGTAATTCTCAATTCCAGGAAACAGCTTCTCGCGTCCGATGTCCGTAAAACGGGCGTCGATTTCGAAGCCTGTTCACGGGAATCCATGGATGCGGTCCTGGCTTCTTCCAACCTGACGCATCAGGACCTGGTGCAGGTTTTCTCCACCGGATACGGACGGCATAATGTCGGCTTCGCCAATGCCTCCCGCACGGAGATCGCGTGCCATTCAAAAGCTGTATTTCATTTTTTCCCTCGCCGGACTACGGTCGTCGATGTCGGGGGCCAGGACAACAAGATTATCCATATCGACGCCCAGGGTCGCCGGGAAAACTTCAAGATGAACCGGAAATGCGCCGCAGGCACGGGAGCGTTCCTTGAAGAAGTCGCCCAGAGAATGGACATTCCCCTGGACCGGATCGATTCCATGGCGCGCCAGGCCACTGAAGTGGTTCATATGGGAAGCTATTGTACGGTTTTTACCAAAACTGAAATCCTGGCTCATTTAAGGGTCGGGAAAAAATTACCCGACATTGTGGCCGGTCTTATCGAATCGGTGGTCAAACGCATACTGGAAATGGATCCGCTTTCGGGTGAAGTCGTTTTAAGCGGCGGCGTCATAGCCCATAATCCCGTCATGGCGGAAATGCTTGCCCGGCACCTGCAGCATCCGGTAAATATTCTGCCGAATGCGCAACTTGCAGGCGCGTTCGGGGCAGCTCTTTTCGCCTCCGAAGAACCGGAACCGACAATCGATTAAAAAAGAAGCCCGAATTCAGAAGTCAGCCGGCCCCCAGTTGTTACCGGACACCGGACCGTGCAATCTGTGACTCAGGGGTCACAGATAAAGGCGAAGAAGATTGTAGGGGCGAACCTTCCGCCTCGGCCCCTGGCCGAATCTTCGCTTCGGCCGGGCTTCGGCGGACAAGTTGTGTTCGCCCTCCGATCAAACAGGAGTCAGGCTCGGCTTCCGGCTTCCGGCTTCCGGCTTCTTATAAGTATAAATACTAATTTCGTTACAGATTTACATCCGGATATATTTGACACTCAGTATGAGGAGATAACGTTATGCTTGATTCCCTGTTTCGACCTCGCGGCGTCGCCGTTATGGGTGCTTCCAACAATCCCCTGTCCATCGGTCATATTGTTGTGAAAAACCTGAAGACCTACGGATTCAAGGGAGAGATCTATCCGATCAATCCCAAACAGCCGGAAATCCTGGGGCTCAAGGCTTACAAGAGCATTCTGGACGTACCGGGGCCGGTCGATATCTGTTGCATCGCCGTCAAAAGCGTCCTGGTGCCGCAAATGGTCGAAGACTGCGGCAGGAAGGGAGTCAAGTTCGTCATTATTCATACCGCCGGATTTCGTGAAATGGGCGGTGAAGGGGCCAAGCTCGAGGACGCGCTTCTCGAAGCAGCCCGCAAATACGGTGTCCGCGTCTATGGGCCGAACTGCCAGGGAATCATGAATTCGGATCCCGACATTTCCGTCTATGCCAACTTCACCTTCACCCCGTTGAATCAGGGCAAGGCGTCTATTATCGGCCAGAGCGGCGGCGTTGCGGAGTTGATCAACCTGAACCTGCGCAACATGGGTTCCGGGTTCCGCATTTACGCCTCTCACGGGAACGCGTCCGATGTGAACACGAACGAGATCCTGGAATACCTCGGCAATGATCCCGAAACGCACACGATTATGATGCACATCGAGAGCATGAAAGACACGCCGGGATTTATCGAACGCTGCCGCAAAATCGCCCGGGAAAAATCCATTCTGGCTATCCGCACCGGGCGTACGACAGCCGCCGCCACGGCAGTCAGTTCGCATACCGGCTCTCTCATTCAGCAGGATTCTCTCACCGATGCGGTTTTCGAACGCGCCGGCGTCATGCGATTTCAAATCGCCGAGGAAATGATCGCCGCCGGTTATGCCCTTTCCATCCAGCCGGTCCCTTCGGGTCCGAATGTCGGGATCATCGCCAATGCCGGTGGCCCCGGTATCATCGCCATTGACGAATGTGTCCTCAACGGTCTTACTCTTGCTAGGTTTTCCGATGAAACAAAGAAAAAACTGCGGGACGGGTTGATCCCGGAAGCGTATGTGGAAAACCCGGTTGATGTCGCGGCAACCGCAACACCGGAACATTTTGCATTGACGTTGGACCTGCTCAACAAGGATCCGAATGTCGATTCAATTCTGATCACGATGGTCACGCCTCCATTTGTGGACTGCGAAGGTCTCGCTAGAAGCATCACGGAAGCTTCCAGGAAAATGACGAAACCGATCCTTGTTTGCGTTCAGACCAACGAAAACTGGGCCGGCACGGTTGCAATCATCCGGGATGCCGGCATCCCGGTTTATAACTATCCGGAAACCGCATCCCGCGCCCTGGCAGCCATGGTGCGCTACGGAGAAATTCGCAAACGCCTCGCCGAACCTCCGGCTCAAGCAGCGGGCGACAAGGCCCGGGCGGGTGAAATCCTGTCTAAATCGAAGGCAGGTTTCATTTCCCAGGCTGCCGCATTCGCTGTGCTGGCCGCTTACGATATTCCCGCCGCACGCACCGTCCCCGTTTCCGGCGCCCCGGCCAGCCTCCCGGAAGTGACATTTCCGGCCGTACTCAAGGTCGACAGCGAAAAGATCGTCCATAAAAGCGACGAAGGCGGAGTCGCCCTGAATCTGGGCGACAAAGAGGCCCTCCAGAAAGCTTTTGCGGATATGTCCGGCCGATTCCCGGAGGCAGACTTCGTTGTCCAGGAACAGTGCCCGGCAGGAACCGAAGTCATTATCGGAATAAAACGTGAAGAAGGCATCGGTCCGGTGATGATGTTCGGTCTTGGCGGCGTCTATGTCGAGATGCTCAAAGACGTATCTTTCCGCCTGCCCCCTCTGTCGGAAGCCGATGCGGCGCGCATGGTGCGTGAAATCCGCTCGCTCCCTCTCCTGGAAGGCGGTCGCGGCCTGGAACCCTCCGACATTGCCGCCATCGAACAGCTCCTGATTCAAGTATCCCGAATGGCGATGGACCTGCCGGAAATCAGCGAAATGGACCTGAATCCCGTTATCGTGTACCCGAAAGGCAAAGGCGTTAAAGTCGTCGATGCCCGGATTAAAAAACAATAATTCCGCAATGTAATTAACACGGGGACACAATACTTATTTCCAAAACAAATAGGTATTGTGTGCCCGTATTTATTTCTGATAGATTCGGGGCGCTATGAATATTTCATCATTTATGGATCGCGGCGTTGTAATTCCCTGCCCGGAAGCGGTCGAAATCGATGATTCCATTCCTCTCGAAAATATCGCTCCGGGTGTCGTCCTTCATTCAGGCTCAAGAATCCGGGGAACCCGGACAACCATCGGTCCGGGCAGCATTATTGGAGCCGAAGCGCCCGCGACGGTGGAAGACTGCCAGGTGGGACACGGTGTTTCCCTGAAGGGAGGGTTTTTCTCCTCTGCAACTTTTCTGAATGAATCCGAGATGGGCAGCGGTGCGCATATCCGCGCAGGAACGCTGCTTGAAGAACAGGCGAGCGGCGCCCATACGGTTGGCCTGAAACAAACCATTTTTCTGCCTTTTGTAACGGTGGGAAGCCTGATCAACTTCTGTGACTGCCTGATGGCCGGAGGAACCAACCGCAAAAACCACAGTGAAGTCGGTTCCTCGTACATTCATTTCAACTTTACGCCGAGGCAGGACAAAGCAACGGCATCGTTGATCGGTGACGTTCCCCACGGCGTTATGCTGGATAAACCGCCTATTTTCCTCGGGGGGCAGGGCGGACTTATCGGTCCGTCCCGGATCGCCTACGGGACCATCATTGCCGCCGGATTCATCTGCAGGAAGGACGTTCTTCCGGAAAATAAGCTTTACGTTCCACCGGTTATCACGAATGGAGGGTTTCAGGATTTCGACCAGGCCCTGTTCGGAAGCGTCCGCAGGATTGTACGCAATAATTTTATTTATATCGGCAACCTGTTTGCGCTTCATACCTGGTATCGGCTGGTCCGGAAAAGATATATGACGCTGGATTTCTATTCCAATGCCTGCTGGTCCGGGGCTCTGAACCGTATTGAGGAAGGGATTCAGGAACGGATAAAACAATTGGGGAAACTGGTCGATAAACTGTCCCGTTCCCTGGAAATCTCGAATGCTCAGGAAGATTTCCCGGAATATCTCCGAACGCAGCACGAAGGTTTTATCCGGCAATGGCCGGAGCTGGAACAGAAATTGAAACAGGGCCCGCCGGAAAATACAGGGATTCAGGAACGGGATGCTTTCCTGGCCGAATGGGAAACCATGGACCTGGATATATCGTATCTGGACGCCGTTGCACGGATCCGTTCCGAAGGCCGGTCGTCCGGAACAGGATGGCTGCAGTCTATCGTGGACTTCACCGCCTCTTTGTGGGATTGAAAACAGCCGCAGTACCCAACCGTTCTCCCGCGCTCTATTGCTCTCGATAAGCGAACTGTTCAAAATCCATAAAAGACTTCGCACGCACCTGAATGGATTTCCGCAAATCCGCATTTTCCGAAACGAAGCCGTTTGCTGTAAAAGAAATAAACAGACCGCCGATAATGAAAAAGCGAAGGTAGAACATTCGTAAACCTTGGCATACAATTCTTATGGAATCAATATACCAGTCGGTTGGGCGAACCTTCCGGCTTCGCTCTAGCCGAAGCGAAGCTTCGACTAAGCTACGCCGGACAAGTTGGTGTTCGCCCTATGAGCAAAAAGCAGGCAGTCAGCGGGATCTGTTAAATGGAGGAACGGGAATGGGAAGATTGTTCGGTACCGACGGGGTCCGCGGTGTTGCGAATGTACATCCGATCTCGGCTGAAATGGCGTTGCGGATCGGAAGAGCGGCGGCATCCGTTTGTAAAACCGGCGAAACCCGACGCCATCGAATTGTCGTCGGAAACGATACGCGCCTAAGCGGGGGCATGCTGGAAAGTGCGCTGACCGCCGGCATCTGTTCCATGGGAGTCGATGTATATCTGGCCGGCCCTTTACCAACTCCCGCAATCGCCTGCCTTATTCGCAGCATGGGAATGGACGCCGGCATCGTCATATCCGCATCTCACAATCCTTTCGAGGACAACGGCATAAAGATTTTTTCCCGGGAGGGTTTCAAGCTTCCCGATTCACAGGAAGATGAACTCGAGCGCCTGGCAACTTCCGGCAAAAACGAAGAGCCCCCCCCAACCGGGAGCGGCCTCGGGACAGTCCATCGAATAGAGGATGCTCCGGAACGCTACACGGAGTTCTGTAAAAAAACTTTCCCGGAAGATCTCAGCATCGAGGGGATGAAACTTGTACTCGATTGTGCAAACGGCGCCACATATCGTGTGGCTCCCGCCGTCTTTTCCGATCTTGGTGCGGATGTAACAGCCATTCATTGTAGTCCGAACGGCATAAACATTAACGACCGGTGCGGCTCCCAGCATACGCAGGATCTCGCGGCAAAAGTGCGCGGCATCCGCGCCGATGCCGGGTTGGCATTCGACGGGGATGGAGACCGCTTGATTGCGATAGACGAATCCGGGGAGGAGCTCACGGGCGATCACATCCTGGCAATCTGCAGCAGAATGTATAAGGATCGAGGGGAGCTCAAAAACAATCTTGTCGTTTCGACGGTAATGAGTAATTTCGGCTTCAGACTCGCCCTGGAGGAAATGGGAATCGAGTATGGAGCCGCTTCAGTCGGCGACCGTTATGTCCTGGAGATGATGCAATCGAAGGGCGCCGTTATCGGCGGGGAAGCATCCGGCCATATCATCTTTCTGAACCACCACACATCGGGCGATGGAATCCTGTCGGCCCTTCAGCTCCTGGCCGCCATGCGCCGGCAGAATCAACCACTGTCGCAGCTGTCGAAAATCATGAAACTGTCCCCGCAGAAAATGATTAATGTCGAGGTAACCAGCAAGCCTCCGCTGGAATCCCTGGCAGAGTTGCAGGATTCCATCCGTGCGGCCGAATCGGAATTAAACCGTCGGGGGCGCGTGTTGATTCGCTATTCAGGAACCCAGCGAATGTGCCGGGTCATGGTCGAAGGACCGACAGAGGAGATGACGGAACGGCTCGCCAGCTCTCTGGCGGAAACCGTTAAAAAATGCATCGGATAATATTGACCGGGCATCCGGCTGGCCTGTGACTTACGGCGTTACCTGTCACGATGATTTTCAGAGAATTTTCAATTGGACGGCGCATCGTTTGCGTCGGGCCCTCATCGGTGTCGAGATCGGAATCGCGATTCCTATAAACAAAGGCGAGGGATAATTGTAGGGGCGAACCTTGTGTTCGCCCTCTTCCTTCTTCCAAAATCCTGCTTGTAGGCAAAAGGGCGAACACAAGGTTCGCCCCTACTTCAACAGAAAAAATCCAAGAAAAGCCATACAATCTAATTCGTTAATATATTTCATCTTCTTCGGCGCGGGTAAAGAAGAGATTGAGGTATTCGCTGCTCTCTTTTTCCACATCGATACTAAGAAGCTGTTCTTCGGCCAACGCACGGTTGTCGATCGCCTGCTGTTCCAGCTTGTGCAGCTTCCCGGGTATCCCGTATTCTTCAACAAGATTTTTGACCGTTCGGAAAACATCCTTACTGCCGTACAGGAACTGCCCTTCATTTAATATTTTGGATGCAACCATGGATGAGAACTTATCGAATTGAAGCTGCTCCCTGACCCGGGACATAGATTTGATGAGATAATCGATTTCCTCACGATCGTTTACGAGCAACATGTGTTTCCTTTTATGAATATAATTATCCAGGGAGCGGGAAACGTCCGGATCCAGATCGTCCTCGGCAACAACTATAATATCCAGGTCGGAACCCCGAACCATCTCGCCGGTGCTTTTCTCGGGCCGGGAAACCGTATGGGACATATCGTAAACGACATCGCCGGCGAGAATAAAACAAGCCTTTTCGAGAATAACGGCCTTCTCCGCCATGATATCCACGGTTGAAATAATGCTTTGCTCTGCAACATCGCGCTTTTCCAGGCTGATGCGTTCCGTATCCTTCTCGAAATTTTCGACATTGGTTTTAAGTTTCCCGTTCTGGCTTTCCAGACCCACAAAGGTGTAGGTGAGAAATTCACGCCGGATCGACGGAGACAGTCGTGCATATCCTTCTACATTCCGGTCCAAACGAAGGAACTGCGTCCCGACGGTTTTGAGATGTATGTCTTTCGATCTGCGGCATGCCTGCCAGAGATGAAGAACTTCAATGCCTGTACTTTCGACAAGTTTCGCACCGGTCATCGGTCCTTTATCTTTAAGAATAGGGATAATTTCTTTTTCCACCATGGTATCCAACAGTTTTATCCAGCTCAATTGGCTTCTCCCGAGTAGTTATAGGTAAATTTGTTATATACGTTTGAATATGTTTTCTTCATCCGGCCGTCTAATCCCGGATACGGGCTTCCGATTTTTTTACCAGAGGCAGAAAAACCGTGCGTTCGTTTTCGACCATTCGGATCGCCTCCTGGCTGCACTGGAGTTCGCACTGGCCGCACCCGATGCATTTTTCCCTGTCGATCCGGCATAGTTCATCTTCGATGGAGATCGCCTGAACCGGGCAGTAATCGGCGCAGATGGCGCATCCGTTGCAGAGAGATTCGTCCGGCAGTTGCGCTTCAAAAAACGCATGCAGGTTCAGCGGAATAATGCCGCGGTTATACGATCCCAACACCCCGCAGCAGTCCCAGCAGCAGTTGCAGATTGCGATTTCGGGATTGCCGATATCCTCGTCCTGATGAAAAACCTGGTGAACGGCGCCTTTGGATTGGAGTTCTTTAACCAGATCCATGGCTTCCGCCTTGGAAAGGTAACGACCCGTTCCGTGCCGGACGGCAAACCCGGCGAGACTCCCGATTGCAATACAGGATTGCGGCGGGTGATCGAAACGGCAGGCTATATCCACCATTTTGTGGTATTGCCGGCAGAAACAGTGAATCACGGCAATACTGGAACCGTCCCCATGTTTTTCAATAAGGCACTCCACCGTTCTTGCGGGATACACCCTGGCCGGCTCGGCATCTATGTCTTTTCCTACCGCAATGGTCTTCCCCTTGTCTTCAATCGAAGGCGCGCTTCCGGGAATCAGTATGCTTTGTTGTGGCCGCGATTTTCTTACCTGCGCATTGAAAAAGTTTCTCGTTGGGAATTTGTTCAGCTTGCCGAACGATTGCAGCAGCGCGTCCAGCCGCCGGGCGAACTCCCGCTTTTCCGGTGTTTCCCGGCCGTCTGCAAGAAAGACTTCGAACGCTCCCAGCATGAACCCGGGAAGCTTGTACCACTGCGCCTCATCCTGCGTATTATGCGGCCAGGCATAGCCCTTCCGGAGAATCCCTTCAAAAAAATCCTGGAACCGGTCATCTGGAACAGCGCTGCGGGAGGAAGCCTGATGGTATGTATAGGGATCCGTTCCCATCTCGATAAGAAAATCAACTTCTTCCGGTGTCAAAACAATATCCAGGCAACTTAAAAGCTCTTCGCTTAGTGGGAACGGATTTTGATGGCGCGTGTTCATTAACACGGCCAGTTTTTTCAGCCGCTTCTCCCGTTCTTTCGATGGTGTCGATGAAGCCATTTAATACTCCGTTTCAAGGTAGATGCGCCACAATTTTTCACTCTCGCGCCAGCGTTGGACCGGTGTCATCCCATACAATTCGGCCCATTCAATCCCTACGATTTCTTCAGCCGTGACCATGGTGCAATAATGCCCAAACCGTAACCGTATCTCAAGAGAAAGAATCCCTGAATGATATGTCTTCCTCTATCCTTGCGCGAGGGGCGACAGTCTTGTAAAGCGTATTGATAGCCTTCAAAATAGTTTCAATCCACGCTCCCGCACGGGGGGCGACTACAGCGATAGTGTTTGCAATGACGAATAAATTGTTTCAATCCACGCCCCCGCGCGAGGGGCGACCCCAAAGTTACTGATTGAGGCTGATTTCGGGGAGTTTCAATCCACGCCCCCGCGCGAGGGGCGACACCATCGTTACCCTGGAAGAAATCATCGTCAAAGGGTTTCAATCCACGCCCCCGCGCGAGGGGCGACCCCCATAGCTATCATTCGGGTTAGCAGGGCGCTTGTTTCAATCCACGCCCCCGCGCGAGGGGCGACGATACTCAATAAACGCCGATCCATCGATGTCAATAGTTTCAATCCACGCCCCCGCGCGAGGGGCGACCACCGCTAACCCGGCGGGGTTTTTCCCTTCATCCGTTTCAATCCACGCCCCCGCGCGAGGGGCGACTGACACGATACACAGAGTCGGCGTCATTCTCAAAGTTTCAATCCACGCCCCCGCGCGAGGGGCGACTTCCTTATTGGTTTGATCCCGTTATGTATTGTTAGTTTCAATCCACGCCCCCGCGCGAGGGGCGACACCCGGAGGCAGGATGATTATAGCGCTTCCGGACGTTTCAATCCACGCCCCCGCGCGAGGGGCGACCCTTGTCTTTGTCGTAAGTCTTAGCCTGGATATAGGTTTCAATCCACGCCCCCGCGCGAGGGGCGACGGAGTCCACTTTAACAAAACATTTAAGTACTCTTGTTTCAATCCACGCCCCCGCGCGAGGGGCGACGGCCCGGGATCATTCTGTGCATCAAGGTAGTGCGTGTTTCAATCCACGCCCCCGCGCGAGGGGCGACCTC
>JAFGTD010000154.1 GCA_016934295.1 Acidobacteriota bacterium | reverse complement strand
CAAACCTACGGATTCCAGAGCCGAACGAGCATCATGCGTCAGCAGCGTGTAAATAAAAGACAATAGCGAATTTACATTGTCCAGAGGCGGTCGCCTGTTTCTCGTTTTAAAAAAGAAATCTTCCTTCCGGACGAGTATAAGGTGATCGAAAACCTCAAAATAATAGCGTGCCGACTCTCCCTCGATCCCGCGAACGGAGTCCAGCGGTTGAGGCCTTTCGAGTCTTTCCAGCGTTCCGGAAAGCTTACCGGCCGCTTCGGATAAGGAGGATACCCCGGGAATATCCGGGTGATCGCGCAAGGCACGCAAAAGAACTGTACGGCAATTGGCCACCTTGGCCCGCACTATGGTTCGCGCCAGTTCGGAAGCGCTTCCATGATCATCCGAGTTTCGATATTGAGTCTTTCTCAACAGCACATTTCCTGAGACCGGACCTTCGATTCGCGCCAGGAATCGGCCGTACTCGGTAAGATGGGTAATCGTCACGCCGCGCTCGCCGCAACGCCCCATGAAGATTGGGCTGCAGGACACCTGGCCGAAGCAGACCACTCCCCCGATCATATGCATCGGAACCCGCAGCCGGGTCTCTTTCTCAATGCGGACCAGCGCCGCTTCGCCTTCACAATGCAAATAAGCGCCCTGAGTAGTCACGAAAAGAGTGTTCAGATGTTGTTTCATGGGCCTCCGGGTTTTTGCGGATTATCGGAAAGTGCCTCTTTAATGGCACCGTTAAGGTAGGATCTTACCGATCTGTTTTTCGATGCAAGTTGCGGCATGCAGATTTCCACCAGCGAGCATCGATCGCATTTAGGTTCGCGAACAGCCGGCGGGGTTTTTCGGCCGCGGATGAGTTCATGCAGGCGAATTGCAGCATGTTCTGTTTCTGATCGAAGCACAGGATCGAAACAGACATCGAACCGATGGTGAGTGGCCCCATAAAACAGGGCTCCTTCCGGTATAACAACACCGAGCATTTCTTCAAGGCAAATGGCCTGAGCGCAAACCTGAACTTCGTCGCATCGATCCCGCTTTGGCCTGCCGCGCTTATACTCAACCGGGAACGGCCGCCACAATCCGCGGACATTATCGATACGGATACCGCCTTCTCCGACACGATGGAATTCGACCACATCGGCAATACCCGACAAGCCGAGCTTCAGCGACCGGAGCGGAAGCCCGCGGGCAATTCTTATATCTCCGCGAGATTCGGTCCTATTGCCGTCTTCATGCACCTTTTCGTGCATGTGCTCGCCCTGGATCGTAAAGGCATTATCCGCCCATACGTTTTCAATATGGATCAGCGCACACTGCCGCTCGCAAAATACAATATGCTGAAGAGCGGAAAGCATGAGAAGATCATCTTCAGAAAAAGTCACCGTTCACCCCAAATATCCTTGAGCATGCGATAATAAGAGATAGTTTAATTACTATTTTACCTCTGCACTCCGCTCAGCAAGCTACTTAAAAACCATCAATCGGTTCTGGAACAAGACTTTCAAGATTATTCAAAGAGTAGCTTCCATCAGCACTGACAATTAGAGTCTTGTGTACTTTTGCAGACGAATACTGCCCAGCTTTGCAATTATGTTCCCACCAGATAACCTTCCGCACAGCCATGCTTCCTTCGGGACGTGCGGAAGATGCGTCGTTTTCGAAGAGCTTGGGAAGAATAGCTTTTACGACTGCCGCATCTTCGTCGGAAAAGCCTGTGCGCTCTGCAAGCTGTGGATTCATGCTGCCGTAAGTTACATAGATTCCACTATCCACGCGATGCTTCATGCCCATAGTGTCGGAGCTTTTCTTTGAACCATCACCTTCGCCGCTTACACTCTTTGTGATTTGGGTACTTGAAACGCTAACAGGCTCGATACTGAATGCCGATTGGATTGTCACAGGTCCACGAACAGGGATAGATACACCATCCGCATCATTACTTTTACCAAAAGCAAATACTTGTCCAAATGCACGAACATCAAACCATTTCGTACAGGCTGATTTTGCAGTCTCTTCCTTTTTTGTATTTGCACTAAATGCTTTCTTTCCCAACCCATTTACATCCGATTCTGCCCGATTGCGAAGACTGGTTTCACCGTCAATTTTTCGGTCATCAGATTGGACGAAGACAGCCTGCCCCTTTTTTTCGTCTTCATTCTTCAGTGATATATACCGCTCGACTAAACGATCTCTAATTTTCCGTTTAAGGCAGACATCGGTCATTTCTCCAAGACCATCGTAATCTGTACGGGGACGGTTTCCGTTCAAAGGATCTCCGTTAGGATTGGCATTCTTAACGCTCATGATAATCGCGAAATCGATTTTTTTGCTCAGAGTAGGCATATGCATTTCTCCTTCAATAATTCTTTATTATTCAGAATCTAATTCTTGCCCTTCTGCCACATCAGCAGATTTCAACACCCATTGCCCCTTTTCTCTTTTATGTTCATCCAACCATTTCCGTTGACAATGGTACCCCAGTAGGAATTCCCCACTTAATCGACGATCTTGAGCAAACTCATCAATGATGAACTTGTTGGAAATTCCATCGATCAACTCGATATACCCATTAAGCAATCCAGGCATTTTTGCATTAAGGCGGGATTTATATGATGTAAGGCTTACTTCAATTGTACGCCAAGTAGAGTAGGGCCTGTCGGCGAACCGCTGCATTAAACGTGCAGCAGTGGTTTCCCTATTTTCACCTGCAAAATATAGCGCCATGGATTCAACTTTTTCAGCAATCGCGAGCATCCGGCCATACAGGTAATCCCGTGAGTTTCTTTCTTCCTCAAGAGCCATCAAATACCTCCTTTCTTTATAAAAACCTTTAAATAGTGAACAGGCTATTCCCAAGCACTTTTCAAATTCCCACGGCTCAAGGCCAGTCCGATTAGAAACACGACGAACACAATGTTCAACCAAGTCACAAGGAACAGGCCTACCGTCAATAATTGAAGGTAGAAGACGCTCAACTGTTGCATTGAGGAGTTTAATGCCGTTTTTACCTTCCACCTTGCGGCCATAAGAGCACCACGCAATATCTTTCGGTGCAGGAGATCCTTCAAAAGTGATCTGTTTCTTCTTATCTTTTTTGATTTTTCCGTAGTTCTGCAACCAGGCAAAATCGGAATGCCATCTTTCTATGCGCTCAAGGAATTCAGAACCGGTCAGTTCCCGATAAAAAGTTATTGCCATGCGTCCCGTTGTTGCAGAATCCAACCCTATGACAACAATATCTTCCGTGTCGGTAATATTGGCTTTGTATCCAGCAAGTTTGTTTTTAAAACGCAGAGCAAAAGAATGTCCGAAATCCCCGGTTTGATTGGCATCCTCTATTGGTGGCTCATCACCAAGGAAATCCCAAGAGTTAGCGCATGGGTCAGGGATTGGTTTACAGCTTACTGCCCAGGCAACGAAATATCTCACAAATTCATCTTCGACTTTATGATAGCCTTGTCTGCGAATTAGCCATCGCAATGCATTATGTACATTTTGACTCTCAATGTAACCGACTGTACAAGCTTGACTTCCTGAGTCATCTTTCCCATCAGTAAAACGGCCACGAAAAGTAAATCCTTTTATATCGTTTGATGAAATAATTTTTGCTCCATCATCTGATGCTCTTAAGAAACGAGGATGCCATTTTGCAATTCGTACGTTCCTTGCTGACATCATGCAGAATGTTTGCTTTTTGGGTTTGTTCTTCATTTCATCAAACTTAATCCATGCCTCTATCAAAGAATCATCTTCCCATGTGCCAGAACAAGGATTTTCAGGCTCTGCTATGCGCCATCGAACAAAAACCTTTTTATCCTCAACTGGAGTCTTTTTCCCTTTGGAACTCATAGATTTGAATGGAAATATACTGTTATTTGATAGATCGGTATATAACTTACCCTGATTCAAATAAGACTTTACGGCATGTACCTTAGGGTGGGCATATTCTTGTGAACTATCCCAGCTTTCCAACAATGCCATCATTTTTTTGAATCGCGTTTCTTTTCTTCCTGGTAAATCAGCAGCACAATAACTTAATTCTTCACAAAGTGGGTGGGGCTCATCAGTATTTGTTCTATTAGCTGAAGATTCGGTAACGGGTATGATTGTGATGGACTCTTTCCATCCTAGTGGACGAACACTTCTAAAATTGCCCCTACTATCGATAGTGACTTCAACATGAGCCTTTTTGGCTACATGCGAAATCGGCCAAGGGCGTTCATCTCTGTTCAATTGCAAATGGTCTATTGCTAGGCCTGTCTCATACAGCTTTTGAATCCAGCTCATTCCCAAACCTCCAGTTCCCCGGTCTCAAGATCCACCGATTTAACATCTTTTATGCCAAAGGTTTTTGGTGACATTTTTCGTACGAATTTTCTGAGATCAGACCTGCAATCTTTTGGATGGTCGAATGTCAGTACACCTTTTTTTAAGGTCGGATACCAGAACCGCGCATGCAACTCGTCCTTTCCTGTTTCATCGGGATAATCGAAACCATGGAACATCAGACCATAGCCGACTTCATCGTCTCCATCATATGCACCTGCACCTTTGCCGAATAAGCATTGTTCGACATAGCCCTGACAATCACGAGTACCGAGATAAATATCCTGACGTCCGCCACGTTCAAGCATCCGCTTGGCTATAGCAAAGTGCTTCCCTTCAATACGGTCTTTCGCTAATTCCTTATGGTGTTCATTCCATTCAAAATGAGCTCGCACTTGGTATTCCACACCAAATTTTCTACTCGCATCCGTTACATTCTCATCAATGCCTGTCAAAAACGTATATATAGCGAGCGTGTTTCCTCCACTAAATTCAAGTGGTTTTGTTCCTTTTGTCTGTGTGCGGATTCGACGCATGACCCGAACCGCATCAACAATCCAGATAATCGTAGGCTTCCAGTAGATCGACTTGCAGACACCCTTCAGTGCTTCGTAGGTTGGTAGGTGATAAGAACATTTCTCTCCGCCAATTTTGGTAAGTGGATCGGTGAAAAGGGCATAACGCCCCCAGAGCCTGAATTCGATAGTATTCTTAGGCAATGTTTTCATCTTTGAACTGCTCCTCCCGATTTACCGGTTCCAAAGATAAGCCGGTTATTTTGCTATAGTGTGCATTATCAAGGTAGAATATCTCGGTCCCTTCCTGGACGCGGTAAAGCGATTCCTTTTTCGATAATTCTTCAAATTCATAGGGAAACAAGTTAACCGAATATTGCTGTGCCTTCTTGATTAAGGCATATTGCTTCTCCACTTCAAATGCAGAACACAGTTGACAAACTAGTTCGTTCCCTTCTTTGCCGTAACGAATAAGAACGCTTCGTGATGGCGCATCAATTGACCTAAAAAGCTTTGCCGCCATCATGAAGGATTGCTTTAGAACTATATCCGGCATCGTTTTGTTTGCCCGCCCGAATTCATCAACAGCAAGGTGGTTCGTTGAAAGCAGATTTAGCAGGGTATCGTTACGGCCGGCATTTACCGGATAATCCATGAAATCTTTTCGATCATAGAAGTAATTTTGATAGTACCAATCCAGCAATTTAGGTCCAATTCTGTCGCAGTCATATTTTAATGGTTCAGTTTTATAGTCATCCAAGACTCGGACCGATTTTTCTTTACCGACGGCAATGTCTTTAAGGTAATCAAGGCTCTCTTCAATGGGATTAACAATAAAGACATTGCCGAATTCCGGACTGCCGTTACGATTGCAGCGGCCCGCTGCCTGGGCAATGGAATCAAGCCCCGCCAGCATTCGGACAACCGAACGGAAGTCGATATCAACGCCAGCCTCGATGAGTTGGGTGCTGATGCAGATGGTCGGCTCTTTGTCAGAAAGGCGCTGGCGAATCGTTTTGAGTGTTTGTTTTCGATGTGCGGGACACATTCCGGTACTCAAGTGAAAAACCTCATATCCTTCTTTATTGGCCTCCTCGAAAATCAAACGGGCTGCTTTCTTCGTATTGACCACGACAAGGCAGTTTCCACTTTGCTTCACCTGATCAACCGCGAGCGCCGCTATTTCGGAATATGTCCATCCCGGCGATTTGCGGCAGTCATGAACGTGAACCCTCTTTAAATCAGTAAAGAGTTTGCCAATTTCCGGCATGAGTTCATTCTCTTTTGAAAGGCGAAGAGCCCCTTTTATTTCATCAACTGATCCCAACAGTGGCTGTGTGGCGGTGCAGAGAACAACTGTGCTCCCACAGTGATCAACAAGAAAGTTGATCGCATTGTTGAAGAGGTGGACGCATTTTATCGGGAGGGTTTGAATTTCATCAAAGACAATGACAGCGTTTGCCAACTGATGCATCCGGCGGGCACCACGGGTGCCTGCGCCGAAAAGCGCCTCCAGGAATTGAACCATCGTAGTATAGACTACCGGTGCATCCCAATTTTCAGTCAGTAGTTTTTCTTTCCAAGTTTGTGCATCGGCTCCGATGTTTGCGTGGTGTTCAAGAACGATCTTTCCAGCATCATCAGGGAATTTTTCCGGTTCAAGGATTTCTCGTACACTTTGAGCATTTTGATCAATGATGGTCGTAAAAGGGACAATATAGATGATTCGATCTAAATCGTGTTCTTTTGCATGGCGAAGCGCAAAACGCAGGCTTGCAAGTGTTTTACCGCCACCGGTCGGTACCGTGAGAGTGAATAATCCCTTTGCTCTCGACGTGGCTAACAGGCAATTCTCGGATACTTCTTCGCGGATTTCATCGACCCGGTTTTTTATTTCAAATGTTTCATATTTGTTTTCTAGTCGCTCAATCAGGATGCTCCATGGACTATAATCCCCTTGCTGTCTATGCCGCGCTTTATTGGATTTTTCTGAATCGGCAGTATCCTGACGATCAGCGTCAATAAGCACGCTGAAGAGAAATCTCACCAGTAAACCCATTTGAAATTGAGCGACCGTTGAAGTTGGCTTTCTTTCAGGAGAAACACGAACAATTCCCCGGCACTTTTCTTCAAATGATTTCGTTAAGGACTTATCTGAAAGAATTGAATTTATCTTGCCAAGGATGTGTCTATCAACTTTTCTGGAGCATTCCTCCCGATGAGTTTTTCTGTCTTCTTTTCTCAGCCGCTTTGAATAAGAATCCCAGGTTCCAGTGCTGTCTGTCGTTATGCAATTGATAAGGCCTGAATGATGCGAGACCAAACAAAGGGAAAGCACCTGGCTGAGAATTTTGTGGGCGTTGGAAGTACCGATATTGCTGGATAGATACTGGGCTCCGGCGGTTGAATGGTCGATCTTGCCTTTCTTTCCCGTCGGGTCTTCGAAATCTTCATCTTCGTCTGGATTAAAATCCGGGTCATTCTTCTTGATCGCATTCTCAATATATTCTTGAAATTCTTCACTATATTTTCCGAAATCATGAAGCAGTCCCAGAAGTTCACCATAAATCCCCATCCCAATCTTTTGAGCATGTTTTTTAGCAAGATCAGCGACACCATCAAGGTGCTCAAATAATTCCTGATTACTGTGAGCAATATAACTGGTCATAAATGAAATCCTATGTAGTCATGACCATTCCATACCCCAAAGGGTTTGGGTTCTACCAATACAACAAAAGTTCGCCAGGCCCGTTCAATATGTGGTAAAAGCTTCGCACTTGTATGAATTTAGCCCGTGTTGATCTACTTTGAAATAGCAGAACCTGACTGTATTCATAAAATTTATCTAATACATATTTACCTAATTGCATTAACAAATTAAAATACTGAATGAACGTGACATCCGAGGTCACATCCAAATAAAAAATGAAAATATCCCTAAAAAGGACGTTTACAACATATCCAAAATCTTTCCGGCTTCCTCTATAATTTTTTTCCGTAGCGACTTCGGATCGACGACCCGAACGCCCGCTCCGAAGCTCAGGATCCAGCCTATCAACTCCGGCGTATCCGATACTCGCAGCTTCATCTGCATTCGACCGTCTTTCAAATGCTTCAATTTCTGGCTGGGATGCCACAGCCGGTCCTTCGCCCATGCAGCCGTCTTGCGGTCGAAGAGCAGCTCGACCTCAATCGGATTGCCCCGCATGACGACAAGCGCCTCCTGAACGTAACTGTCGAGGTCGAATCCCAGCGGCATCTGCCATGCATGGTCGGTAATTGTCAGGGATTTTATGCGGTCGACGGCAAACAGCCGGACATCCCGGCGCTTATGGCAATAGCCGACAAGGTACAGAGCCCCGGAGGCATACCAGATCCTGTAGGGGTCCACTTCCCGCCGACCGGTTGCGTCGCTGGAGGCGGAATAGTATCGCATCTGAATGCTGCGCTTCTCTGCCAGCGCCCGGCTGAGAATCTCTATGGTCTTTTTATGCTCGCGATAATTCTTATGCGGCCCGAGGCTTACCGAGAAGTAGCGCTGCATTTTACGCACATGCGCCATGCCTTCCGGCGGCAGTATTGCGGCGGCTTTGTTGAAAGCCGCCTCCAGGGACATTTGAATCTCTGTTCCCTCCAGAGGCTTGAGAAGGTCCCGGCTGAAAATCATGGCCATCAATTCGCTTGGCGAAAATGAGAGGGCCGGAAGATTTCGATAGCCGTCCGCGAATCGCCAGCGTGTCTGCCCGTTTATTCGCTCCGTATATATCGGGAAAAAAAGTTCGAGTGATTCCAGGTCTCTCCGGATAGTACGAGGATGTCTCGGATAGTCGGAAGGCACCGCATTTATAAGCTCCGAAAGTGTCGCTCCTCCCGGGCTCTCAATTTTTCTCAGCAAGTACCACTGCCGGACAATAGGATCGCTGCGCGCCATTTTCCTGTATCCCTGACATGGTTTTTATCGTAGGCAATTTATCTGCGAATGCGATGAAGATATGATAATGCCTGAGCAAATGCAATCGTGTATTTCTTCCATGTTGGATATTTGATTGTCATGTACACCCGACTAGACTGCGGGCACATCGTAGTATGGTCAGAATTCGTTGTTGACCAAACTGCGGGCACATCGTAGTATGGTCACATGAAACGCAGGTACCTTGAAAAGGCGCTGGAAAATCTCTGCTTTGCACACCGGAAGATTGCGTTCGTTTCCGGACCGCGCCAGTGCGGCAAAACCACGCTCGGCAAGATGCTGCTGAAAGACCGGGGCGTCGGATCTTATTACAATTGGGATGAAACGGAGTTCCGCCGGCTTTGGACGAAATCGCCGAAAGCCGTTCTATCTTCCGAAAATAGAGGTCGGCATAAAAAGGACGTTCCCATAATCGTCCTCGATGAAATCCATAAAGCCAAAAAATGGAAACAGTCATTGAAAGGCGTTTACGACACAATGGACCGGCCGGCGGATATTATCGTGACCGGTAGTGCCCGGCTTTCCGTATATCGGAAGGGAAGCGACAGCCTGATGGGCCGTTATTATCACTTCAGGCTGCATCCCTTCACCCTGTCTGAAATCGGCGGATATCCTCTTCCGGATCCCGAACTGCTGCGGACAAAAATTCTTAATGACGCCGGGAATGGTCGGAAGCAGGATCAGACCGCCTTGGATTCCCTTCTCAAATTCGGCGGTTTTCCCGAACCGTTTCTGGCGGGCGAAGAAAAACGTCTGAATTTATGGCGCCGCGGTCGCATTGAAAAAGTCATCCGTGAAGATTTAAGGGATTTATCGCGGATTCCGGAATTAAGCCAGATTGAGATGCTTGTCTCCCTTCTTCCTGAAAGGGTGGGTTCTCTATTCAGCCGCGCCTCTCTGCGGGAAGATCTGGAAGTCAGTTTCGATACCGTCCGTCGCTGGATGCAGTATCTGTACGAGCTGTACTATGCTTTTGAAATCAAACCGTATATCCGAAAAATACCCCGTTCCCTGAAAAGAGACGGCAAGTTGTACCTCTGGGATTATTCGGAAATCGCTGATCCGGCTGCCAGATTTGAAAACCTGGTGGCGTCGCATCTTCTGAAAGCATGTCACTACTGGACGGATACGGGAGAAGGGTTGTTCGAATTATTCTATCTTCGTACAAAAGAGAAACGTGAAATAGATTTTCTGATTGTCAAGGACAGGAAGCCCTGGCTGCCCGTAGAAGTAAAGACCGGCGAAACAGAGCCGTCCCCCCATTTCAAACGATTCCTGCCTCAACTGGACTGTCCCGTCGCCCTCCAGCTAATCCATAAGCCGGACCATTTTACCAGGCATAAAATAGGCAAAACCGACCTGTTGGTGGCCAGTGCGGCAAGAGTTCTTCGCTTTTTTGTTTAGCAGTTTGTTTTTATTATTCAGGCGATCCCGGAAAATAAAAAGGGCTGCCGATTGTACCGAAATGTATCAACAACCGGCAGCCCGCTTTTAATCTTCAATCTTTAATTTTCAATCTGCAATCAGTACCTGTAATGCTCCGGCTTGTAGGGGCCATCGACCGGCACGCCGATATAGTCCGCCTGCTTCCGGGTCATCTTCGTCAGCTTCACTCCGATTTTTTCGAGATGCAGACGGGCGACTTCTTCGTCGAGCTTCTTCGGCAGCCTGTATACGGCCGGTTCGTACTTTGCCCGGTTTTCCCAGAGGTCCAGCTGGGCCAGAACCTGGTTGGTGAAGGAATTCGACATTACAAAACTTGGATGCCCCTCGGCGCAGCCGAGGTTGACCAGCCGCCCTTCGGCCAGCATATATATGCTCTGTTTGCCCGGCAGATCGTACCGGTCCACCTGCGGCTTGATATTGACCTTATGAACTCCGGGCGCCCGGTTCAGCTTCTCCACCTGGATTTCGTTGTCGAAATGGCCGATATTGCACACAATGGCCTGGTCTTTCATTTTAAGCATATGGTCCACCGTAATAACCTCGCAGTTGCCGGTGGCAGTGACGTAGATATCCCCCTCGCCGAAAGTTTCTTCTATTCGGGTCACCTCGAATCCTTCCATGGCCGCCTGCAGCGCATTGATGGGATCGATTTCCGTCACGATAACGCGAGCCCCGAAGCCCCGCAGCGAATGCGCGCATCCTTTGCCGACATCTCCATAACCGCAGACAACGGCTGTTTTGCCCGCAATCATGACACCCAGCGCCCTTTTGAGCCCGTCCGCCAGGGATTCCCGGCATCCGTAAAGATTATCGAACTTGGATTTCGTTACCGAATCGTTGACATTAATGGCCGGAACCAGAAGATTGCCGGCTTCGAGCATCTGGTACAACCGGTGAACGCCGGTCGTGGTTTCCTCGCTGACGCCTTTCCACTCCTTCGCCGCCCTGGTAAACCATCCCGGCCGCTGTTGCGCGCATTTCTTGAGAAGGTTTTTAAGCACCTTCTCCTCGTGGGCTTCGCTGGGTGAATGCACCCAGTCGCTTCCCTGCTCCATTTCGTACCCCTTGTGGAGCAGCAGCGTGGCATCGCCGCCGTCGTCCACTACCAGTTCCGGACCTTTGTCGCCGGGATGCGTGAGTGCGGCGAGGGTGAATTCCCAGTAATCCTCCAAAGATTCTCCCTTGAAAGCAAAGACCGGCACTCCGGTTTTTGCAATAGCGGCAGCCGCCTGGTCCTGGGTGCTGAAAATATTGCAGCTGGCCCAACGCACCGACGCGCCCAACTCGACCAGCGTTTCAATAAGGACCGCGGTTTCTATGGTCATATGCAGAGAACCGGTAACGCGTGCTCCTGCAAGCGGTTTCTGGGGCCCGTATTTTTCCCGCACAGCCATCAGGCCCGGCATTTCCTGCTCGGCAACCAGTATTTCCTTGCGCCCCCATTCGGCAAGACTGATATCTTTGACAACAAATTCCTCATTGCCGGCAACCTTTCCGGCTTTGTTTTGAGATTGAACAACGTTTGTAGCGGACATAAGCTTTCCCTCAAAATGTCATGTGAGTAAAAGATTCAGGCTGTTTCACAAAATTAAATTTATCATATCGTCAAATCATGATATGATGATATATTATTTTTTGGCTGCGTCAACAAATTTATTGAAAAAATGACATTTTAATTCCGGAGCCATCCATGACCTCGACCCTTAAATTGCTGCGAACCATTTCCGACGCGACCCGCCTGCGCATTCTTTCCCTGCTGGAAAAGAACGAATTGTCGGTGCATGAATTGCAGGAAATCACCGGCATGGGGCAGTCGCGCATATCCACGCACCTGAGCCAGCTTCTGGATTCGGAGGTTGTTCAATCCAGGAAAGAAGGCAAGCGCACATACTATAAACAAAACCCTGAACTGGATGGATCCGGTTCGGATTTTGTCAAGCTGGCCATTGCGGGCGCCCGCGAACTTCCCGACTATGCTTCGGATCAAATCAATTTGAAACGCATTCTTAAACGGAGAGACGATCAGGCCCAGGTTTATTTCAACCAGGTGGCCGGGCGGTTCGACCGGGTTTACGGACCGGGCAGGTCCTGGCAGGGATTCGGCCACCTCCTCCTGCGGATTCTTCCCCCTCTAACTGTTGCAGATCTTGGTTCGGGAGAGGGACTGCTGAGCGAATTGCTGGCCCGCCGCTGCAAGAAAGTGATCGCGGTTGACAATTCGGAAAAAATCGTTTCTTTCGGCGCGGCAAAAGCCGGAAAAAACAAGTTGAACAACCTGGAATTTCGACTGGGGGATCTCGAAAATCCGCCTATAGAAAAAGACAGCGTGGATCTGGCCATCCTGAGCCAGGCGCTGCATCATGCGGAAAATCCGGCTGCCGCCATTGCCGCCGCTCATCGCATTTTGTGCCAAAAAGGCCGCATAATGATTCTCGATTTACTCAAACACAATTTCGAGAAAGCACACGAGCTTTATGGAGACCGCTGGTCCGGTTTTGCCGAAAGCGACCTGCATCGCTGGCTTGAAGATGCAGGTTTCAGGCAAATAGAGATCAGCATAGTGGCCCGGGAAGAAGCTCCCCCATATTTTCAAACGATCCTTGCAAGCGGAGAAAAATAGGATTCTTTCATTCCGACCCGCCTCTCCTGATCCATCCGCCTCTCCATTAAAACAGTAAATAAATTACGTCCAATCCCGCGCCTCGTATTCAAGGTCTTTAGACAAAGAAACCTAAAGTTTTCAATTGTTTTCGTCGATGAGTCCGGTTGAGGTTTGAATCTTAGCCCCCTGCCGGGCGCCATGAACCATTGAATGAGTGAATAATATGCAGACAAAAGACCTTCACAGTCTCTATCTTCAGTCGCCAAAATTAAATCAGTTGAATATCCTCCGTGAAGTGGCGGCAAATGCCCGAATCACACAGGCGGAACTTGCCGCCCGTTGTTCCCTGTCTGTTGCCATGGTTAACAACTATATGAAGGACCTGTGCAACAGCGGCCTGCTGGAATACAACCGCAAATCCGTTAAAAGCGTCACCTATCACCTGACTCTTTCAGGAGACCGGCATCTTGAAACGCTTCAAACGGAACTGATCGGTGAAATGGCCCGGATGTTTGCCGGCGCCAAAGAGTACATTCGAACACGAATCATGAACCAGGCCAGTTCCGCGTTGCAGAGGGTTGTCCTGTACGGAAGCGGGCACCTGGCTCAGTTGGCGTTTCATGCTCTGGAATCGGCCGGTATCAGCATTCAGGGAATTTGTGACGACAATCCCGAAAGGATCGGCAACGATTTTTGTGGTCGCGAGGTGGTGAATCCTTCGCAGATCCGGTTTATCTCTCCCGATGCCGTCATTATTGCAGGCACCCTGAATACGGAGGAAATGCACCGACACCTCGCCGCCCTGTCGGAACGCGGGATAGAACTTATTTACCTGTATAAAAGCCGAAGACAGGACAACCCAACATTCCTCAAGGCCGGTTCGGAACCATTGTCCTATTATAATAACCGGGATCAGGCAAACAGCTTTTCATAGTCGATTTCAACCAGGACTCCGACATAGGGACAGCACGTTTTTATTGCCGGCATTTACCCCGGTTCACCCGCTGCCGGAAGACAGGGATCTCCATCCGCGCCCTGAATCGGCATATCCCGCAGACACAAACCTTGTTGGAAATGCGGGTTAAATCCGTTCATTAAAGATCCACTTCCAGTATAATCACTCTTGCCATGAACCATGCGGACTCACCCTCAAAACCGGCAACACTTCGTACGTTGGAACAGTTTCGTTTGCCGGGCTTTACCGGCAAACCGGCCGGTCCGGTGCACACCATCGTCGCGGACTCATCCGGAAACCTCTATTATTCCGATGAGCTCAATCATAGCGTCGTATCTTTGACCCCGGACGGATCCATACGATGGCATCAAAGCGAACGCGGCTCGAAACCGGGCGCCTTTCGTTACCCTCGGGGAATCTCCCTGGGTGTTATTCAAAAAGAAGAGGCATTCATTGAATGCCTGGCTGTCTGCGATTCATGGAATCACCGTGTCCAGTTCCTGGACACGGCGGGCAATCCGATTGAAGCCTGGCACAAGGCAGGAAACAAGCCCTTGCTGGAGCCCTGCGACGTGCGGTTTATTCCCGATGCCTCAGATTCCACGCACGGGACGTATGACAGAGGTTACTGGCTGGTACTCGACAAAGATAACCACTTTCTCTCAGCCATGGGGTCGAACGGGCGGCTTCTTTTTCAAATCGGACGTCGTTTCCCGACGGCGCTGCAGGATCACTGGGCGATCCCGGGAATGCTTTTTGAAAACGTTGCCGTTCACCCCGGATATATCCGAGAGTTCCCATTGTTCGAATTCTGTTTTTTCCCGGCCAGGATATTGGGGAGTTCCGAGCAGGCTCTTTACATCTGGGAACCCCGATCCCTGCAGCTGAAGCAGGTCCTTTTATCGAATTTCTTGCCAATCAGTTCTTTTTCAAAAAATATCGAATGGATGTCCGCCGATAATTCCGGTCTGATCGGCTGGCAGCGGGACACCCGACGTCTGCATATCTACAGCGCCGCCGGTCGATGCCGGTACGAGGTTGAAGTCCGGGGGATTCCCGTTCCATCCAATCTGCCCTTAAACGAGTTCTTTCTTCAAAAAGGGGATTGCATCGAACGCAGCCAATGGCAGGCCTCTAAAACGGATCCCGATCCCTCTCATTCCTCAATACGATATTCCCCATTACGCACTTCGGCCGAAATGGAACTCGCATTGCGGGACGAAACCCTCATCCACGATGCGGTTGCAGGCTGGGTGGAGATCGTCGACGAAATTCTCGCCCTGACGGACAGGGTGGAATCCCTCGGCAATAAAAACGATCCACGGCAATGGACCCGGATTTCAGAAGAGATCCAGGCACTCCCGGATAAAAGGAAAAAAGCGGAACGAATCTTTATCCAATCCATTCACCACTGGAGTCTCGGACTCCTTGAATGGCATTTTTCCGTCGAAGACGCCGGAGAACGGGCCGGAAGAATCTCGACCGAACAGGATATCTGGATGGGATTATCCCGTCCGATCCTCGATTATTTCGCGCGGGTGCAGGACGGCCTGGACACCCTTATGTTGCTGCACAACACACTTTCCGGGGGAACGCCGAATGAAAGTATGACGAACGCTATCGCACCGCTGGAAACCGAGCTGCAAAACATCAGGGAATGGATTTATCAGTGGACCGCTGTAAGAGAAGCCGTTACCGGGTATCTGCCGGTTCCCTGGATTCAACCGCTGGCAAAAAAGCTGCCGGATAAAAAACAATCCCCGGGATATCAGTCCCATCGCAGCGACTATCGCCATCATCCTCCCCAATCCACCCCGTTCCGTGAAGTAAATACAATCCAGCTTACCCGTGGCGACAAACGGTTCAATCCTCTCGGACTGGCATGTTCTTCCGGGGGAGATTTATATGTCAGTTCACACAATGCATCGGAAATTCTGCATTTGAACCCGGAGGGAACAATTCTCGAAAACCTGGGAAGCGGCCTGGAAAACCATGAAGGGCCCGCAAGTTTCGCCCATCTGGCTCTGGCCATGAATAAACGGTTATGGGCGGCCGATTTCTCCAATCATCGAATCGTTGAATTCGATTTGGAGAGCAAAGCCTTCAGAACGCTTGGCAGAGACGGTTCCGCACGGGAAAAGCTGACTGCCCCCTATGGCATTCTTGCGAGGCCGGACGGTTCGCTGCTCGTAACGGACGCAAATCATTGCATCGCCCGAATTACATCGGACGGCAAAATCCAGCCTTTTTTCTCAAAAATCGGAAGAAACCGCGCGGAAATGCTGGAGCCGGTTTCATTCTGCACCGCATCCGATGGAGGATTCTGGGTTGTGGATCGGCGCAACCACCGCATCCTGAGATTGAATGAGGAAGGAACCGTTGTCGAAGAGATGGGAAAATGCGGACTCGGAGAGGGAGACCTCTTTTTGCCGGAAGCCGCAGCGGAGTTTGAAGACCGGGCGATCGCCATAGCCCAGAACAAGTATCTAAGATCGATCAAACTTTTCAGCCCTTCCGGAACGGAAAAGGGCAAGCTTCTGTTAAACTACTTCGCTCCCGGCATGCTGGTCTTTCAGGAAAGGCTTTATGTAGCGGATATGAGTTTCGGATCGATCCACGTTTATGAGCGGCAGAATTAAATACCCTCCGGTCCCAGCCCGGGCTTTACATAAACAGGTCACAGCACCGGTTGCATCCGGGATAAATCCGTTCGGACATGCGCTCCCGAAAAATCCTGAATTTTTCTCCGTTCCATATATCTGCAATTCCGGAATCCCGTACATTGCCCAGAACGCCGGCAAAACAGAGCGCATTGACCAGGACATCGCCCTTCGGATTTATCAGTAAATTCGTAAACGGGGCTTTGCACAGATTTTTAACAACAGGGGTTTCGGGAGACCGGTAATACAGGTCCATGCCTTTCTTGTCAAGTTGAGGCACTATCCGTACCTGCGGGTACATGGTTTTGATTTTTTCTAATTCGTTCCAGACGGTATCGGTGTCCATGGCCTGATAATCGATGACCTGAGAATTTGCGGGCAGGGCTTTGTACTCCCTGCACTCCCGGTTGTGTATTTCGACAAGACGGTTGTTCCGATACCAGGGATGGTACAGGGAGTACGTGAATATACGATCGCCGTATCGGTCCAGCATTGCTTTCACGGTATCGAACAGGCGGGAACAGTTCACATCGTTGATTGTCGTCGTTATATTGATTTTACAAAAATCCCCATGCTTCGCCAGGTCCTCTATCGTTTCGATGAGCCGTAAATAGGCTCCGCGAACGCCACGGACCTTGTCGTGTATATGCTCGGGCCCATCCAGGGAAAATACCAGTGTTGCGGTTCTTCCGTTTAAAGCCTGCAAAAGCGACGCAACATGGGGCCCAAGAAGAGTCCCATTGGTAACCACTCTTAATTCCATACCGGCGTTTATAATGGATGCAAGCAGCCTGACGATGTCCGGATATAAAAAAGGTTCGCCGCCGCTGACACTCAAGGGAGCTCCGGGAGCAATCGCACGGATCTGGTCGATCGCCTCTTCCCATTTATCAATGGGCATTTCATTGCTGTACGATGAACGACGAAGGGCAAAATTCCGCTGCAGGCTTTCCGCTCCGGATCCCCTATACCCCGTATCGCACATACGACATTTCAGGTTACACCTGCTTGTCGGATGAATGCCTATTTTGGTCGGAGGGCTATGGAACACAACCACCTCATACTCTTTATGCTTTCACCGGACTATGGATCCGGGACAGGAACGGCTCCATTCAAAATCTGCGTATAAAAAACCTGTGCTTTACGGTGCTGCGGATTCAGTTCGAGGCATTTTTTTAAATAGTCCCGAGCCCGGGAAGAATCCTTTTGCCGCAGGGCCAACTCGCCGAGATGAAAAAACGCTCCGGCCCGAACCGATTCCGATTCCGCCGTATTTAAAACACGCTGGAACCATGCAACGGCTGACTCGTGTTTCCCCGTTCTCTTAAAAAGGGATGCTATTTGGTATGCATCGTGATCCGACCAGTAATTTTCATACAGTAGATTATGTATGTATTCAAGCCAGTGGAGGCTGCCGGCCCGATCTCCCAGTTCAAGGAACCATCCAGCAAGGAGCAGCGCCATGGAATTGCTTTTGGGATCGATTGCTTCCATAATTTCGATCCCCGATCGCAGCAGGCATTCCCGCTTATCCTGGCAACCTTCCCGGCTGTAAATATCCGCCAGACAGACATATGCCTCGACCAGCCGGCTTTCCGTCACTAAATTGGATTCGATTAAATGTTCAAATCCCCTGCGACTCTGTTCTCGATCGCCTCGCCCGTAATGCCAGCGGCTGAGTTCGAAAAGCTCCCAGGGCTGGGGATAGGAAATACCTTTTTCTTCAATAATCCGAGCCAGAAGAGAAGCCCAGGGAGCCATTTCTCCCAGTTGATAGTGAATTCTGGCCAGCATCAGGTTCGCTTCGGTCCTCTTTTCGGCATCCACATCCGGAGAGTCCGCCACGGTTTGGAAAAAAGGCCGGCTCCGCAGCCACTCACCCAACAGATAAAATCGCATCCCGATTTTTAACGGACGACGGACGTCTTCCGATCTCCACGCTTCCAATACACGGATGCCCTCGAGGCTGTATTGCCGCCATCGCTCTTCATCCCCTTGCACACGAAAGATTTCCGCGAGGTGGAAACAGGCTTCCGCGGCAATATCGGGATGAACGTCCGGCCAGCGCCTGGCGGCTTCGAACCATTCCCTGGATTCCGCATGCCTGGATTCCTGGTACAGATGCATGCCGAACCATAGAACGTCATTCGGATTTGAAAATCCGTGCACATATTTTTCGGCCGGTTTTTCCGCCCTGGTATTCAAGTCGTTCGTGGATGCATCCGCACCACACCGGCGGAAATAATCCAGGTGCCGGTCGTAGATTTCACGGAAAGTGGGGAATTCCAGCCGCCATCGATAGTAATCCCGGTCAAAGAGAAGGGAAACCGGAACAAGGTATCCAATAAACATGTAGTTTAAACAGAGGAGCCGTTCCCGGGGTGAGAGTTCCCTGTATTTCTCATGAGACAGGCAGGCAATGGGAGAATCCCCGAAAAGTTTCACCGGTTTTTCCATGAGCATGGCCTCGAACGCGACACTCGAATTCGTACAAAAAACACGCTCGCACCGGGAAATGAATTCGATGGAATCTGCGGAATTATCCAGGACTCCCAGGGACGACCCGTATTCGAGATAACCCTTGGGATGCCGGCGGATCAAGAGTTCTCCGGGCAGCAATCCCTTGCGTGCGGCGAAGATAAGCTCGAAATTATTCATGCCGCGATTGAACGCGAGCATGTTGGAGTCGTCTTCGACCTGCAGTGCAACGCCGCTTTTAAAGAGCATCGGGGGGCGTTGCAGCGCGCGGGCCGGATCCACCATGAACAGCTGTCGCAGTTCCTCCATATCCAACGGACGGAACGTTTCATCGTGGCGCACCTCGTCCATAAATGCCGACATATCCCGGGCTGCGCTGGTATTTCCATTCACTCCCTTGAAATCAAAATAGATAGTACCCGTGTAATTCGGCGGGCGAAACGGACCGAATTCATTGTGGATCACGGGCAGACCGTATTCGGCGGCAGCCAGTTCCAGGCTTGGTATATTGCACCAGGTCAATATCCCTTCAGGCTTTTCAGCCCGGCAGAGATCGTCGAATATTCTCCGGAGCGCATTGCCTAAAGGGGGATAATCCCGGGAAAGCAGGGTGCGGAAGGCATCCAGCATAGAAAGACTGCCGGTTTCAAGCTCTCCAAAAATATCCCCTCCCAGGGTTATTTTTCGAATCTTCCTCCACTTCTCTATATCCGGATACTCATAGTGAAATCCATGTAAATATTCCGTCCTTCCCCAGTCGTAAGGCGCGGAGAAATACCCTTCGTCCGCAATTAAAACTATGTCCCCGGAATCCAGTCTGGACATTTGCGCCGCAGGCACCCAATGATAAATGGGGCCTTGCCCTCTATCGACATATGGAAGGAGAAAAGAGATAAACATAAACGGCCTTCTGCACTATCGAACCGCTCTCGAATTCACGCCGGTTCGTTCACTCAATGAGTGATTCCGAATAAAAAGCCCACGATCCAACATGTACTTCATCGTCGTAAATTCTTGAAATCTTTATTTTTTCTTGTTGTTCCGCGCAATCCTGCCGTTTACGCGTTTATTCAATGAAAAGAATATTTTCTATTGATTCCCATGAAATCTGTCGATGAAGTACATGTTATTGAAGCGGGGTATTTTCCACAGGCGTGGATGCCCTGAGGGATTATTCCGTCATACCAAAGAGCCGCGGTTCAATTTACGAAAAAGCCCGGGAGAACCGCTTTTCCGGGAAGAAATAAACAGGCTCTTTATCCGGGAAACCGCTATTGTGACCCGCCGAGCGAACATAGGAAATACCGTCCATGCCGGCACCTGTATCGGATGCGGCTGTTGCGCTGTCATCTGTCCCGTTAACGCAGTCACCATCCACTGGACAAACCGGTGCGAATACATCCCAAGGGTCGATGAATCGCTGTGCACCGACTGCGGGCTCTGCTCTTCCACCTGCCCCAATAATCCGCGGACTCTTCGGGAGGACGCGGAACGGATTTCCTCTTGCGATCCGTGGACTTTCGGCATGGATGGAGCCGATTTCTTTCTGGCATGGGATCCTGAACCTGAACGGCGGCATCGGAGCGCATCCGGGGGAGCCGTAACCGCGCTGCTGCGTCATCTTTTGAAAACAGGGCTCGCGGATGCCGTCATTCATGGAGAGCCGATAGAGGGAAGCATCGGCAAGCCTCATTTCAGGGCCGGGATAAGCACCACAGCGCAGGAGTGCGAAGCGCGCCGGGGATCTTTCTACCATCCTATCTGTTATAACAATGTCCTCGAATTCCTTCCGGGTTCTATACGACGGGTGGCAGTCGTTGGCGTGCCCTGTGTAATTAAAGCCGTTCGAAATCTTTGGGAAGCAAAACCGGAGTATAGCGCCATTTCGCTGGTGACGGTCGCTCTGGCCTGCAGCCATAACGTCAACGGTCAATTCATTGATTTACTGGCGGAGACGGTCGGGCTTTCTCCCCGAGTCTCCTTCGATGCCAACCTTCGGAACAAGGACGGCATTCCGGATGCCAATAATTTCAATATCCGGTTTGACGTCTCCGGCAGACAGGTATCCCTTGAAAACCGCTATCGGTCTCTGTTCACCCATGCCTGGCGCGAGTATTGGTTCGCCATGGGCTGCTGTCACTTATGCAGCGATTTCTGGGGGCACCGCGCCGATATAACGGTCAAGGATGCCTGGGGCCACTGGGCATCGGATCCCCTTGGGAAAAGTATCGTAATCCTCAGGAATTCGAATTTACGGGACGCGTTTCAAAACAATACCGAACTGACACTCGAGCCGCTCGACAAATCCGTGGTCGCACACTGCCAGGAACCGACCGTCGAGTATAAACAAATCCGCATAATGGACCGGTTCAACAAACCTTGGTGGAGTCGGGAAAATCGCAAAAGCGGCTATCTGCGATACCGCCTGGCTTCGTTTCTGTCCAGGATCTGCTATACACACACTACGGCAAAGATTACACGGCGCCTGCTTTTTACACTGATGGGAAGACCCAAACACACTCTGCCCGCTGAAAATTTCGATGCGGAAACAACGACAAAGCGGGGAATGAATCGGCTAAGAAGGTTTTTATGGCGCAGGATACTCCATGAACGCCGTTCTCTTATAGTCTGCTGGGGCACGGGATCTCTCGGGCGGGATGTCGGTCGGGCTCTTGCCGGACGCATCGGCTACTTCGTGGACAGCGATCCCCGAAAACAGGACACATCCCTATTAGGAGTGCCGGTCCGTTCGCCGTCGTTTCTGAAAAAAGAACGGGAAGCCGACCTGTTGATTCTTATTGCCAGCGTTTTTGAGGAACAGATCCGGCGACAGATAACCGATTTGGAACTCAGCGCATCGATCCGAATTCTTGCTGTAAATCCTCTGCTACTTCGTGCCCAAAAGGATTGGGCGCTGGAAGGGAAGACCAATCTTCAGGATTGGATTAAAAAGCTTCCATGGATAAAAAGTCGCGAGCACCGGCCCAAACGCAAAAGCCCATGGTACCGGCAGAAAAAGATCCTGGTAGCCGGCGGATACGGCTATAGAAATGCCGGCGATGAAGCACAGCTCGCTGCTACCCTGCGGGAACTGTCCCGGCGTTTCCCGGATTACCTGATTAAGGTCCTTACGCCGGATCTCCGAGATACGCACTTTCTGCATGATGCGTGTCTCGTCGGGGAGGCTTCGAGGCTCGCATTCTACGACCTGGACATATCCGATCTATATTCTCTTCCTACGCGGGGCAAAAAATTTAGATTCCTGTTTCGCTCCTTCTGGCTACTCATCAATGCCTGGTTCATCAAGAACCGCATACCGATTTCGTTTGTCAACGCGCGCCGCACGGCTTTGTTGTACGAAATCGCTACAGCGGACCTGATCTTTTTCTGCGGCGGGGGCTATCTCACAGGAAAAACTCTTTCACGTCTTTGGGATGGAATGTTTGTTCTCAGGCTGGCGCATTTGTTCGGCACGCCCAGTGTGCTTTCGGGACAAACCATCGGCGTCTGGAACAGCCGTTTTTCACGATGGCTGGCCGGTTGGGGCCTTAAGCGGGCGCACCTGGTTGCAACCCGTGATTCGAATGCATCTGTTGAAGCACTGCAAAACCTTGGAATAAGCCCGTCAAAGGTTATGACAACTTGCGACGACGCCCTTTTCATGGAAAATCCGTCCGGGATTGGCGCGCTTCGAAGTTTGCTTGACGTTTCGAACATAAATCCTTCCATCGTCGATTCGCGCTTTATCGTACTGAATCTGCATTATTGGGGCTTTAACGAAGACTCGGATCGACGTTGGCTTCTGGACCGGGCTGCCGCCATCCTGCGATGCCTCGCGGAACTGGATCCTGTTCCCGTCGTCGGTCTTCCCATGACCGCGATAGACGAACAAACGCTTCTTGATCTGGAAAAGAACCTGCCCGACGCTGCTTATCGAATGCTGCGCTACAACAAGGATTACCGCATCGCCCGCGCCCTGATTTCCCTAAGCCATGCCTGTATCACGATGAAGCATCACCCGATTATTTTTGCCCTGGGCGAACGGGTTCCTGTAATAAGCCTTGCGCACGGCGCCTACTACGAGCACAAGAATGCAGGAGCCCTGGGGCTGTTCGATCTTGCCGACTGCAGTATCCGGCTTGAAGAGAATAATTACCTGCAGAGGTTTGAAGCCCTCTACCGGAATATTTGTAAAAATCGCTCCAGTATCGTAAAGAAAATTGAAAACGGCCTGCCTCCTCTTTCTTCAAAAAGAAATATATTTTTCGACAGGATTTCCAGTCTACTATCCGGTACGGGAGTCAATCTGCAATGACTCATCCCAGAGCATGTCCTGCGTGCGGCGGGACAACAACTGAATACGCCCTCCCCTACATATGCCGGATCCGACCGGAAGACGATATTTTCACAGGCTGTTCCCTTTGGTCCTGCAGCACCTGTCATACCCATTTTGCGGATCCCCGGCCGGATCCCTCCATGCTGGCAGGATATTATGAAGAGACCTACCGCAAGGACGGACGCAACTGTGCCTCACCGGTCGGTTTCCCGACGGACAATCTCTGGTTTTTAAGCCGCGGCATTTCTCTGGCGCACCTCATGCGTTCTGTTCTTCCAACCCCGCTTCCGGATTCCATGCCGATTATTGATGTCGGCGCCGGATACGGGCATGTAATCTATGCCCTTCGCGAAATGTTCGGAGACCGCATAGAAGCAACCGCGGTCGAACCGGATGCCCAATGCCATCCGACCTTATCCCAGGTAGCCAAATATGTCATTGCATCCGGGATAACGGACGAAGTATTGCGGAATTTAAACCATGCACGTTTTCATGCGGCTCTGATGCTCCATGTGTTGGAACACGTTACCGAACCCCTGGGTTTCATAGAGAGCATTCGAAATATCGTATTACCCGGAGGTATTCTTGTAATTGAGGTGCCCCATTGCCCGAAAAAGCGCGTGTGGTGGTATAACCAGGACACGCCGCACGTTCCGCATCTGACTTTCTTCACTCAGGATGGATTGAAGCATCTGTTAAAACGAGCGGAGCTCGATATTTTACTGCTGGATAATTTCGGACCGGTCTTCGATGCCGACGGCGCCTATGATACGAGCTTCGCCTTCGATCCTGTCGATCCTGTGGAAAATGTCAAGCGCGGGATTGCTCCACCTTTACCCTTTCCTATTTTTGCCGAATCCGGCCCCGATCGCCTCTTCCTTCGGGCTATCGCCCGCAAATAGTGCCGATTATTCCATTACAGTATTTTAAAGGGTATCGGGGACACCATCCATGGCAGGGCGACTGCGTTACTCCATAGGGATCCCGGTGAGTCGGCTCAGCGAATCGGGCATTAACGTCAATGTATGTTTAAATTGACCGGGTCTTCCTTCAAGAATGTACTTCCGGTTTTCCAGTGCGTCTTTGTAGTCCGGCCATTGGCTCAGTGTTTGACTGATCAGCCTGCCCGACCGGTCCCGGTTCACAAAAAAGCATGCGAGCGCCCATGAATTCAGCGCTTCGGGAAACCGCAGAAGGGAACGGACAAAGGCCGCCTCAAATTCACTGCAGGCCGATCGGTATTCTTTCCCGACCCAGAATCTTAAACCGCGGACAAAATGCCACAGCGGGTGCCGGCTTTGACCGTCTTCCGCGTAAGAAACAAAGGCATCCGTGTCGGTATGCAACAGGGCTATGGCATTGAAGTAGCGATACACATTTTCGTCGAGGTGGCCTGAATCGACGTATTCTTCCAGGTAGCCGGGTATCCTGTCCCAAAGACCCTTGCGCCGGAAATACTGAACCCCACGAATATATCGCTCGGTCAATATTCGTTTTATGTCATCCTCATTATAAAACTCGGATATACGCGGGCATGCCTGCATGAATTCCAGCAGTCTCCGGATGGACTGCGGCTCCACCAATCCCGAATTGTAGGCAAGATTCTGATCGTGATATCTTTTGTGGACCAGAGGTTCATCCAGAAATCGTATTTTCAATCCCCGGCTGATGCAATCCAGGATAAGGTGCCAATCAGGAAGGCGATCATAGGCATCTGGAAAAAAGGACTTCGTATTTACAACGCTTTTCCTGACGGCAAGAAAGGACATCGTCCATATGATATTTTTTTGGAAAAGCACCAAAGGAGTCATTTCTTCAGAATATATGTAGGCGTCGATTTCTCCGTAAACCTCACTGTTTTCATCAACTAAATATCCGTTACAGGCAATAAAATCGGCATGGGTGTTTTCAAATTCTTCAACGATACGTTGAATGGCATTTCCGCAATAAAAATCGTCGACATCCAGAAAGGCAATAATGTCTCCATCCGCTTCCTGAAGACCCCGATTCAGGGCTCGGGCAATTCCTTTCTTCGGTTCCGCCACAAACCGGAACCGATCATCACCCTCAACTGTCTGCCGGGCAATACGGACGGAAGCGTCCGTGGATCCGTTATCGACAAGGATAATCTGAAGATTTTTATATGTTTGATCCCGAAGCGACTCGAAAGCCTCCCTGATGTAGCGTTCCTCGTTTAAACACGGGAGAATGACGGATACCTTCTTCATTGTGCCCTCTTTTTTAGCCGACCGGGATCAAGCAGCTGAAGTGGCGATATTTTCCTTTATTTCGTATAACAACTTTCGGGCAGCCCGGTGCTCCGGGTACAGCTCAAGGCAGGCCTCAAGATGCTTTTTTCTTTCGGCTGCGGGGCTGCTGAGCAGTGCGAGCTTATAATGGCACTTACCGGCTAAATCAGGATTCACTCCCCGCATCAGGCCGCCGATCAATAGAAACAGCCGGAACGCCGCATTTTCATCCTGCCGCTCCGCCGCAAGAGATGCCATGTTGTACAGATGAATAAACACTTCTTTTTGATCCAGGGCCTGGAGGAGTTGCTTCTCTTCCTCGTTGAAAGACTTCGATCCGGAGTAAAGATCCCGCAGGCGCTGAAAAAGGGAAGCGGCATCCATATTCAGGCTTCTCCGGATAGGATCTTTCTTTTTTGCCCAATCGGGCACTGCCGGTTCCCGACCCCGGGAACTGTTTTTCAGCACCGGCTTAATAGTTTCCGGCAGCGAAGCACCTTCAAGAGACCGGCGCGTTGCTTCCAAATATGCCCGGCCCCAACGACGACAGGGTTCGAGATGATTCCCCTCCGCCCATTCATTCAATGCGCAGATAAAAACAAGGTTCTCGTCCTCACTGAAGGGCTTGAATTTCCGGATTGCTTCTGTAAGCCACATTTCATACAGCCGGGGATTGGAGTCGCGAATGATCAAACCGTCCGTTTTTTTACGGGGAGAATTGTCCCAACCGGGAGTCACGCATGGAAATCTCTTGTAGGGAGGCTTTTCTTTCCGGAGCATCCGCTTGACGACCGTTTCATAATCGTAGATGCGGTGGTTTCCAAACGCCC
This sequence comes from Acidobacteriota bacterium, assembly GCA_016934295.1. Lineage (GTDB taxonomy): Bacteria > Acidobacteriota > UBA6911 > UBA6911 > UBA6911 > UBA6911. The sequence goes on along the minus strand of JAFGTD010000154.1, from coordinate 11,896 downwards.
GATTTGAAAGGCCAAGCTTTCGAAGGGATCTCCAGAATGGTCCCCGGCGCTGGGGGGGGCCCATATTCTTCCAGTCCGGCTGAAACTCGACCGCTGCGTCGAAACCGATTTCAGTAGGATCTCCGATTTCATCCACAAAAGTTTCCATTCGACAAAGGTATATCTCCCCTATGCCGAGCCGGTATGCTTCCTCTCTCCATATCCGGCATGTTCTGGCGGGATCCGGCAACCGAAACGCCCGATAAATCAGAAAAACAGGCTTCCCGTCGATTCTTACATACCGCGGATCGCGAAACGGATGCTCGCACAGCCATCGGATATGCGCAAGATCGTCCTCATCCGAGTAATCCTGACGGACAAGTATTTCCGATTCCAGGCCGTCCCATTTTCGGGTCCAGTGTTCATTGGCCCAACACAAACAGAAGGGCATATCCGGTTTTCCGGAAGCAATGATATCGTTCACGGGCCTCTCAAGAAGGCGATGCCCATGAAGCCAGTAATGGTAGTAACAAATGCCGTGAATACCGTATTCCCGTGCAAGATCCGCCTGCGCCTGTCTTGCCTCGGGCAGTCTTAAATCGTAAAAACCCAGATCGGTCGGCAACTGAGGCTGATAGTGGCCGCGGAATAAAGGCTTTGCCTTGGTCACATTCGTCCATTCGGTAAAACCTTTGCCCCAAAGGATGTCGTTTTCGGGTATTGGGTGGAATTGAGGAAAGTTCAAGGCAAGTATTTTGACATTGGCGTTCATTTGCTTTTTTCCGTATTGTTTCAAATCAGAGGCATTGGAGGATACCCGGAATCCTTACCCTGTCTCTTCAACCCGTTTTAGTCAGGTCGTGCAACCGCTCTCGAGCAGCTCCGTGTCCCGGGTACAGTTCCAGGCAACTCCGGAAATGCTCGACGGCTTCCGCTTCTTCCGCTGCAAAACATCCTTTTTTATAAAGGGCCTTCCCGGCCAGTTCCCGATCGGCATCCGCGGCATACCGGGAAATGAGAGTAAACAGCGGCTGGGCCCCGGCTCCCTCTCCCTTTAAGTCCAACCACGAAGCAAGGTTGTATACATCCTGGAAAAAACCTTTATTCTGAAGTTCCCGGGCGAGTTGCTGAAGAAACGAAGAGTGCATGGTATCCGTAAGCCCGGGATCCGACAGAAGAGAGAAAAGCGCCTGCAGCCTGTTGCCGGTGTTTCCGAAAAGCACGGCTTTTTGCTGTCGGGCTCTATATAATGTTTGATTCCAGTCCGAGCCGACCGCCTGCATCACCCTTAGAATTTCAGGAGCAACCGAAGAAATATCATGGTACTCGCGGGCTTTTTTGCGCGCCTGATTTCCCAGCCTGGTTCTCAATTCGGTATCTTTCAGCAAGTCCATAACTCGAGCACTCATGCCCGCTATATCGAGATAGTCCACTACAAATCCACACGCGTTCCCTACAAATTCCCTGCCGCCGCCGGAGTTGTCGAAACAAACAACCGGTATGCCAAGAGCCGCGGCTTCAAGATTCACCAGCGGAAAGGGATCTTCCCGGGAGACGGATACAAAAACATCGAACAGCGAAAAATAATCCTCCGGATTCTTTTGAGGGCCGATGAAGTGCATGCAATCGTCCAGATCCGCCATCCCGGCATCGTGTTCCAGCGCCGAAAACTCGGGACTGTCAACCTGGGCGCCTACCCAGCAGAAATGAACGGAGCTGCCAAGTTTGCGCCGAACCGCTGCCGCCAGCTGGATGAAAAGATCCGGACCCTTACGCCAGTCGGATGTGCCGCATGCGCCGACAATAAGGGCCCCCGGGGGAATCCCAAGAGAGTTGCGTATGTCCGGGCAGCCTCCGGATCCGGCGATAGCATCCTCCGTCGGGACAAACCCGCGAACAATGGATACGGCCTTTTCCGGAATGTCGTGGTTCAGCACCAGGTTTTGTTTAACCGCCCGGGATACCGCTATGTAATGGTCGGTAAACGCCGTCGTTGCGGCAATGATTTCCGGGTCGGTTTGATGGCGTATGCGGTACTCGAGCTCATGCACGTGCGTGAGGATGGGACAGTCCGCTTCGGCTAGACAGGCCAGTACCTGTCCGTTCGTTACGGTGTTGGAGTAGATCAGGCTGAAATCCTGTTTTGCAAGGTTGAATAAATATTTTTCCTTTTCCGTCTGATCGAAATAGGCGTTGTTCCAGTTCAGACCGTGTGTCGGTCCCAGTTCGTGAAATTCCGCTTCAAGCGGACCGCCGTCCTTCAGGATAATTTGAAACGGAATGTCGGTGTTTTTGCGAAACCACTTCAGGAAATGCAAAAATATAATTGGAGCCCCGGTACGGGTAGCGTCGTGACTGATAAAAAGCACCTTGTCGGGCATAACCAAATCCTCCATCGGAAGAATATCCGGCAATTGCCGGCCTAGGAAGCGGCAGCCTGAGCTTCAAACTTCGGCATTCTCGCGATGAAATCGTCCAGATGAAACTCGCCCGGGACGATATTTCCGCCGGGGGCTCGTTCCACTACCGTAAAACCCTGATGAACGCTCAGGTCCGAAATGATGCCCGAATCGGTTCCGACCGCTTCAGCCAGCTCAACGATCAGGCGTGTCAGGGGTATTTCTCTCGAAAATGGATGATTGATGTCGTGATGAGATTTCCAGTGGGCCCAGGCCCAATCCTCGATGATATAAATCCCGCCGGGACGCAGGAGGGGAAACAGCGTTTCAAAACTCTCTTTCGTGTGCCCGTATAAATGGGATGCATCGTCGATCACACAATCGAGCGGTTCATTAAATTCTCTGCGGTAGATATCGAGCAGACGGTTTCTATCGGTCTGGTCGGTGTTCCAGTAAATTTTCAACCGGTCCCGTATATCGCGGTCTTCGACATATTTAACAAAATACGGGCTGTCCGTTTTGTTTTGTACATCCGCGCCCACATGCTTGCCGGGTTCGAAAAATTCGAACCAGAATGCGGCGCTGCCTCCATCCCAAATGCCAAGTTCAAATACATTTTCTGCTTTGAATCCCGGTATGCCGGAAAAATACTTTTCGTATTGATCCACCAGAGCCCGGGTCTTGTAGAACATGAAACAGTCTCCCCCGAGCTCCCACTTGTCGTTTACATGGTGCTGAAGCCGGAAGACCCGGTCTTTATAGAGCATTCGATCCTGGCGCCAATCCAGGCCGGAAAAAAATTCAGTATTCCGCATGTCCGATCAAACTCCGAATAGTATTGAGCGACGGGAAAACGCCGGTGCAATTCGAAGAAGTGCTTCCAGCTACCCGGGCGTCCTCATCGCGTTCGGTCGATTATCCCTTTGCATCGAGATATTCTTCCAGCCCTGCCTGCCATGCCGGCATGGCATCGATGCCGAGCTTTTTAAGGTTTTCGTTTTCGAGCACGGAATAGGGCGGCCGGGTTGCTCGGGTGCCCGATTGCGCGGTGGTTTGAGTTTTCAAGTCCGGTTTCAGTCCGGAAAATTCGAAAATCTTCCGGGCAAACTCGTACCAGGAACAACTGCCCCGGCATGTTGCATGGTATGTTCCGTACCTGTCCGTTCCGCTCAGGATCGCAATCTGTTTGGCCAGCAGGGAAGTCGGGGTCGGGGTAAGAACCTGATCATCCACTACCTTGACGGGTTTGTCCTGTTGCGCGAGGCGCAACATCAGCTCGACAAAATTCGTTCCCTTCCCGGAGGGCCCTGCGGCGCCGTAAAGGCCGCTGCAGCGGACAATGAAATGTTTCCGCCAGATGGAACGAACAAACATTTCGCCGGCGGATTTACTGATTCCATATACATTGACAGGGTCGACCGGATCCGACTCCCTGTAGGGTTTTCTTTTGTTTCCGCTGAAAACATAATCCGTGCTTAGATGGATGAATACCGCATCGAGTTCCCGGCAGGAAAAGGACAGATTTCTCGGTCCTATTGCATTAACGGCAAAGGCTTTTTCGGGATTGTCCTCGAGCGCGTCGACTTTATGGTACGCCGCGGTATTGATAACCAGTCGCGGCTGCATCAAGGACAGTTTTCTGTGGACAGCATCATAATCCGTGACTTCAATGTCGCCGTGATTCAAGCCCAGGATTTCAGCTTCGGAACCTTTCGGCCACAGGCGCATCAGGTCCGTACCCAATTGCCCCGTCGCCCCAATTACCACAATCGGCTTCGCCATGATTATTCCTCTGGTTATGCACTCAGAGCCAGCGAAGACGACTCAGGCAGATTAAAGACGGAACCTGTAATCTGAATGACTTTATGGGCTTCCTCCAGAAAACGCATCCAGCTGATATTGTAATATTTTGGATTGTCGAAATCCGTGCAGTTCCCTTTTCGAATCTCCTGCACCATCGTCCGTACAGACTCTTCAATCGATACCTGGGGACGGAAATTTAAAATTTTATACAGTTTCTCGCCGGATACCCTGTAATTCCTCACACCCTTGTAGGAATAATCCGGGCGCACTTCCACTTGAATACCGGCCTCCCTAAGCGTCTCACGAACTCTCAGGGCCAGTTCGCTGATTCGATAATTGCCGTTGACCAGGTTGAAAACCTGTCCGTTGACCGCTTCCTGTTCCGCCTGGAGCAAGGCGATATACGCACGTGCGGCGTCCCGGATATCCACCATGGGTCGCCACATCTCTCCCCCATAGTGCAGACTGATGAATCCTTTGCTTATGGCATCTTTGACAAAAGTATTTACAACCAGGTCATACCGCATTCTGGGAGAAAAGCCGAACACCGTCCCCTTTCTCAAGGCCGTGACACAAAACTTCTCGGAGGCCAATGGAAGCAGTTCTTTTTCGGCTGCGTATTTAGAGCTTGAGTATGCCGCCTTGGGATTTACTTTGGCGGTTTCATCGACCAGGACATCCCGCTGCTGGTCTACGACTCCAAAGTCGTAGATTGAACATGAGGAGGCATAAATATATCTCCTTATTCCCTTCTCGAGACAATGCTTCGCAAGAGCCACGCTGGCCGTTGTGTTCATCTCGTAATTGGCGGCCGGATTGTACTCGGCGGTAGGATCGTTCGAAAGACCGGCAATATTGATAACCGCCTCTACATTATCCAGGGAGGTGGGCGGCATGTCGCGCAAATCGCCGACTACGATTTCAACGCGATCCTTTATATCCGCCAATCCCTGGTCTCCAAAATACATTCTGTCAAGTACACGAACTGCATACCCTCGTTCCAGGAGTTCATGAGCCAGAACGGAACCGATATATCCGGCGCCTCCAACAAGCAGAACTTTTTTCACGGGAAAATGTCCTCCATAGTGCCCGAATAGGCATGTCATGCACGGTTCATTGCTGTTTAAAGCTGCCATGCATTTATTCTTTGTATAAAACAAAAGGGATCGGATCCCCATCCCGCCGGCCTTACGGAGAACATTCATTTCTCCCGTTCCCCGGAATAAAACCAGGCAAGTTCAAATTCTTCATCGGCAGGTATGGAACAAACCTTCACTCATTAATCATTCAGAAAATGATTAATTCCCCCCGCTTCCGGATTCCTGGAAATTGTCGATCCGGATCAACGAAGCGGGAGGTCTACTGACTCACAAAAAACAACATTGGCTGTTGTTGCCTTCCGGGTGAGGAATGGAAACGGGCAAGTTTAAATTCAGGTAAATATGCGTGTTCGGCATAAGCTTCCGGAATAAAAGACTCACCGTAAAAAGCGGAGTTGCGCGGCCCGCCTCCTCCAAGGTCCGGGTGATTGGAGTGTACGAATTCCCCGCGATCGTACCGGGATTTCGCTTCCTCAAAGTCGGAAAACATCGCCGAAAGGGATTTCTGATATCCTTCGGCGGATTTCCTGCGCAATCCAATACAATAATCCAAAAATGCCCGATCCCGCGTGGTCATCACTGCAATGCCTCCCGGCTTGAGCAGGCGATGAAACTCCTGCATCCATTGCCTGCAGGCCTTTTCCGACAAGTGGGAAAAAACGGAATAGCCTACAATAAAATCAAAAACCATCTCCGGTAAATCCGTCGGGGGAAACGGATCACAAACCGAGAAACCGTCCGGTCCGAACGATTCTTGGCATACGGCAATGAATTCGGGGTCTACATCCACTCCAAACAGGTTGTTGCGCGGAATATCTCGAAGGAAACATCGGGCAATCCGCCCCCATCCGGTACCGAAATCCAACAGGCGGGAAGCAGGACCGATCGGACGGCCCAGCTCGTTGAATATTTTCACGCAGTCTTCATAAAACAGGAATGCATTCCTGATTGTTTGCGGTCCACTGGCCCCCGTCGTATTTTCCTGAAGGGATTCCGGGGGAAATGACGGCAGCACCTGTTCTTTGTATTTTATTCCGGGCATCCGGGCACTTAGGCACAAAACGTCAAACCATTCCGTATCCCGTATTTGGTCCATGGATTCTTCATTCCGCATCAGGCATCCCTCTCCGGGCTCTCAAGTGTAAATACTTGAAAAAACACCTTTTGTACTAATTAACCGGTTTTTAAATCAATTCCCGTATCGATACCGGTTTCATTTCGGACAGAACCGATGATGCAAAATTCACCTGTACCGATAATCCGGCCCAATGCCTTCATCGGCAGAAGAAATAGGGAACTTGAACTATTAATCATTCACAAAATGATTGATAGCTTTAAGACAGGGGATCGGTTATGGGAAAAGAGGGGATATAATAACCTTTTTTGAAATCCGGATAGCCGTATCTACTTTCCCAGCAAACTTTTAACGGTACCGAGCGCCTCTTCGATCACCTCATCCATATCGTAATAGCGGTACTCGGCAAGACGCCCGCCGAAGACAATTTTGCCTTCGCACTCCTGAATCCTGCGACGATACTTTTTAAATCTCTCCACGTTTTCGTCCGTATTGACCGGATAGTAGGGCTCCAGGCCGGGCGCCCAGTCTGCGGGAAATTCCTTCGTAATCAGGGTGCGCTCCCGGGAAAGGTCGGCATTAAAGTGTTTGTGTTCCACAATCCGGGTCCATGGAACTTCGAGCTCCGTGTAATTAACAACCGCATTCCCCTGGAAATCCCGCACGTCAAGGAACTCCCGTTCAAACCGGAGAGAGCGGTATTCAAGGGCACCGAATTCAAGGTCGAAAAATGCGTCCACCGGACCGGTATAAATGACAAGCGGATACCGGTCCAGCCAGGATTCCCGGTCCTCGAAAAAGTCTATCTGCAGGTCGACCGGAATGCCTTCGAAAAGTCTTTCAAATATAGCCGTGTATCCCCCGATCGGGATTCCCTGGAATTTATCCTGATAGTAATTGTCGTCGCAGGTAAGGCGGACCGGCACACGACGAATGATGTCCGCCGGAAGTTCCGCGGGCGGGCGGTTCCACTGCTTCCATGTATAACCGCGAATGAAAGTCTCATATATTTCTTCGCCCAGATTCGCCAGGCACCAACCCTCAACGTTGCTCTGGTCCGCCTGCGGTTGCCGCTTCTGCTGCAGCACGGACTCTGCTTCAGCAGGAGTGCGGACGCCAAAAAGCTGGTACAGGGTCAGCAGATTTACGGGAAAAGAGTAGAGGCGGTCGCGGTACCAAACCCTGGGGCGGTTAATAAAGGAGTTAAATTCCGCTAAGCGTGTTACATAGCTCCAAACCGGACGTGAATCGGTATGAAAGATATGCGGCCCGTAGACATGTTCGTGACAACCGACGTCCTCGTGGGTTCGTGTATAACAGTTGCCTCCGATATGGTCCCGTTTTTCTATTACCCGGCACCGGATACCGGCATCCGTCAGTTCGCGCGCGCATACTGCGCCAAAAAATCCCGCTCCGACAATGAGACAAGGTCCGATCATTACGATCCTTTCCGGTTTTTCCGCAACCGACAACGCAACAGAAACAGATACGCGAATCCCCGGGCGCCGATTCCGCAGGCGAACCCGAGAAACCGCTCCATTCGCGCACGGAAAAGCATCCGGCGAAGAGAGACCGAACGCAGATTATGACTCCAGGCAGCCACCCAGAAAGACTTCGCCGTGACTGCGGCAACCGATTCCCACACATTCCCATAGCCCCAGCCCCGGGCGTTGCGAATCGGCACAACCAACGCGTCATAATCCCGCCCGTCGTTCCAGGGGGATCCGAATCCTGAACCAGACGCGCTGTACTCTATCGCTTCTCCGATTCTTCCGTCCGAACAGAGTTCCTCCCTGCGATTAGGCGAAGTCAGCACGCAGATTCGGGCAGAAGGCCAGCGCGAACGACAGGCATCCAGCAAAGGGCCCATTTCTTCAACATTGATCGTACGCACAATCAGTATTCGATCGCTCATCCCAGATACCCGAAACCGGCACGCAAATCCGGATTGATGGAACGAAAGACATCCTCCGGCAGCGGTTGAATTTTCTCCCTCGTGGCGGCCCCAATCCTCCAGGCGCTGTTGCACGCACGGAGATATACGCCCGTACGGTGCAGTAACGAGCAAACCAGTAGCTCCCGGAAATAAGAAGACATCATAGCCGCCTTTTGGGCTGTCGGCGCATACCGTAGAAGGAAGAGCAGGAGGTTCCGGCTGTAATAGAAGGCGTGTTTTGACGAATGCCGGTTCCGCGATGCGCTTCGGTGAACAACCACGGCTCCGGAGTATTTCCGGATGCGCCATCCCTGCAGAAGCGCACGGGCGGTCCAGTGCAGTTCGTTGGTAAAAAGAAACAGCTCCGGATCGTAGGGACCGATACTCTCGATGGCCGCCCGATTGAAAAGCACGCCGGCCGAACTGAATCCATAAGCGATTTCGCTGGAGGAGGTTCTCTCCAGGGCGGATGCCGAACGCCGAACCGAAAGCGCTAAGGCAGCTACCTGCGGCTCCCGCGCCAGTTCTTCCGCCAGTACATCGAAGCTTTCAACAGCGGGCGCGCTATCGTCATCCAGCGACAAAACCCAGGGAGCGGTGGCCGCCAGATACGCGCGGTTGCTGGCTTCTATCCCGATATTCCTGTCGAGAGCAAGCAGCCGAACATCCGGAAATGCATTGCGGACGAATTCAACCGTTCCATCCGTTGATCCATTGTCTGCGACAAGGACTTCACGCCACGGGTATTCCGGACGGCAGACTGCGTTTAGGGTTTTATGGAGTTCATCCCGCCGGTTGTAGCTGAGAATAGCTACACTTACACGTTGAAGCGGGGCGGTTGTCATATCCAGGCTCCCGGGAGGCGCCTCAGTAGTGCCAGCCGTTCAGGATACCAATGGTTGAATTGTTCCACTGCCTGACGGGCATCGCTTAAACGCATCTCTTTTCCGTATCGATCGCTGAGAACCGTGCGCTCGGGATCAAGATCGGCGACGTTTTCCGGGATTTCCAGTACATGTTCCAGACCTTCAATCCAACGAAGCCCGTCGTTGTTCCGCTTCGGTTCGACACGCCTTCCGACCGGCTGTATTTTAAGCGCATCTTCCCGGATATCCAAAGGTTCCCGGCAATCAATCCATCCGTCCTCGAGCGATTTCTCAATAATGTCCGCCGTTGTATCCTGGCCGAAGAGGCGGCAGGTGAACACAGCCCGCAGCCCGTAAAAAAGCGCGTTATCGAGAGCCGGAACCTCCGGCTTCCATTCACGGTGCGCGCCGAAAAACCGTATCTTGTTACGCCAGTAATAATAGGTCGGCTTGAGAGAAATCCGTACGCGTCCTCCGCCTACATGCCAGGCCAGAGCATCGGCAAATACCTCAATACGATATCCGGCCGCCCGCATGCGTGTACACCAGTTTATATCGTCCCAATAGAGAAAATAGGAGGGGTCCATCGTTCCGCAACGTGCGATGGCCTCACCCCGGACAAGACAGGCGCAGGCAGCCACGTAATCCACGGGAAAGATGCCCTTGAGCTCTGCGATCGTATTTTCATCCCTTTTATTATGCTGCAATAGAAAATCCGCCCTTTCCCAATCCAGCATTCCGCCTATTTCCTGAATCACCCGGCCGGAAGAAATTTCACCCCAGGTCTTCCCGCTTGTGCGTGCGAGATAAATCTTGGGTCCGAGCGCCGCAACCTCCTTTCGCTCCAGCGCGCAGCGTACCAGCTTTTCGACCGTATGTTCGTGCAGAAAAGCGTCTCCGTCGAGCAGCATGAGGAAATCGGGATTGTCTTTCATCGCCGCTTCCGTGCCGAATGCGAAGCCGCCCGCCCCCCCGAGATTCACTTCCATCCTATGGATTTTCATCTCAACCGGAGAGCGGCTCGTGGCATTGCGCACAACCTGCAGCGAATCGTCCGTGGAAGCATTGTCCACGACATGAATGCACCGAAGCCTGAAGCTTTGATGCAAAAGCCGTTCAAGGCTTATCGGAAGCCACCGGCCCTGGTTGAAATTGCAGATAACAGCATCCACAACCGGATTTTTTGAGGACGTCATCGAAACCATACCCATAGAATTAAAGCGGCCGCCAGCACCCCCAATACGATCAAAAGATTGCGGATTCCCGCCGGGAATTTTTCGCAGCCCTGCAGCAGCTCATAATCCAGAACCTCTATCTTATGAACATCGACTCCCATCTCCAGCAGCTGTTCAAAAATCTCACTGCTGTAAAAACTCGCGATAAGAATCTGGTCCACATCCGGTTCCAAAGCCCGATCGGGGTTGCAAACGGGAATCCCGTCCATGGTAGTGCCATGTTTTTCAGGATCATTGTCGAGAATGCAGACAACCCGGCAATCTTCCCGCAGGTATTCCATCGCACGGCGTCCACCCTCTCCGGCGCCGAAGATCATAACTCGCAGCATTTTCATCGCCTTGTTTTGTACCACCTCATTGTCTCCGCATAAATACGGTAGTGTCTTTCAAGAAACAACCTATCCGAATATTCCTCGCGAACGCGTGCAAGCCCCGCCTGACTCCAGGCCGAAAGTCTGGCTGTATCGTTCAGCGCAAGGCGCATCCCTTCCACCAGATCGTCCACCGACCCCGTCGGGGCGAGCCATCCATTATGATCGTGTTGCACAAGGTCCACAATACCCCCGGTGGCAAACCCAACCGTAGGCGTTCCGCATGCCATGGCCTCTATCAAGGCGGTAGGCAGGTTGTCCGCCACCGCCGGCATCACCATAAAATCCGCCGCGGCATACCATTGGGACAGCAGCTTGAAATCCGAAATGAATCCGGTGAATTTCGCCGGCCAGTCGCGCAATGCCTTCATCACCGCCGCATCCTCTCCACCCACTATCAACAGAAAAGGTTTCAGCGGCAGCAACCGCCGGAGGGATTCGACAAAATACTTCGCTCCTTTTCTCCGATCCCACAGGAAATTGGCGACGAAACAAACAATGGGGGTTGCGGTCGGAAGTCCCAGCCGTTGCCTGCATTCCATCTTACCGCGCGGCTTGAAAACTTCCGTGTCGACGGAATTGGGTATTACGGTGGGGCGCATTCTTATGCGGCCGGTAGCCATGGCCATATCGGCCATCCAGCGGCTGGGAGCGACGGCACGATACGTATTTGCAAAACCCAGCTTGAAACGCTGCATCCAGCGCGTTCGGTCAAACCGATTATTGAGCGGCCATCGGCCCATCTCCGGGCACGGACCGCATTGTCGTTCGAAGCGTCTGCAGTCAAAGGGATAAATACATCCGCCGGTGAAGGGAGAACAGTCGTGATATGTCCACACCGTCGGCACCTCACGCGCAAGACGACGCAAGCTTACGGGGGAGAACGCGCCCGAAATATCGTGGACATGAAGCAGGTCGATGGAACCGGCTTTCCGTCGGAATATCCGGTAATCCAAAGCAAGAAACTCGGGGAATCCGGCCCATTTGGAGAGCTGGCGAATCTGCCCGTTCCAATAAGTGAATCCCGGGGCCTCCTGGAGAAGCGTCATGTGGGATTCGAGCGGGGCTTTTGCATAGGAAACAAAATGGGTTACGGAATGCCCGTCCGCCAGCAGCATGTGCGCGAGACGCT
>JAFGTD010000153.1 GCA_016934295.1 Acidobacteriota bacterium | reverse complement strand
GTCGCCGCATCCCCGGCACTTTTCCCGCCATACTCCCGGCTCGTCGCTCCCCCCCATGAAAGTGGTCGACAGGGCGGGGATGACCGGCAAAGGTTCCAGCGCATCGGCCATAATCTGCGCACCCACACCGCATGCGAGCGACAATACCGCTTCCGTCTCAACAGGGACTTTCAGGTAAGCCTGAATCAGGTCGTTCTCACACTGCCTCTCGATCGTATCGACCACTAACTCCGGCGGCATTCCATGGTGATGTTCAATACGGGAGAGTTCGCGTGCAAGATCATGGGCTTCGGCATCTCCGCCCGATCGGCAGACAGTCACACATCCCCCGCAGCCGAGAACCAGCACTTTCCGGTAACCGGCGACGGATGACGCGATTTCCTGTATCGGCTTCAAATCCGCTACAATCATTTCGTCCCTCCTCCGGCAGCCGGGATTCTGCCCGACAGCATACCCGCCTGTTGCTCCAGTTTGTGTCTGCCGCAGAGCGGCTCGACCAGCTCCCGCACTTTTGCATCCAGGCTTTCGGTCAGGGACTCCGCGTAGACAACCTCACCGCACACCCTGCAGCGAACCAGAGCATGCGTGACAACCTCGTCCCAGCGGTTCTCGATCATATGCTGAAACTCAACGGCATCCTGCGGGCATACGCGCCAGCATGTGGCGCACCGCGCGCACCGCGCCATATTGTGGAGCAGGGTCTGCACGCCGCCGACCTCTCTGAAATCGAGCGCCCGGGCCGGGCAGTTCTGCACGCATGCAAGGCATCCGTTGCATTTTTCATTTACCTGAAAATAGCTCATAGTTTTTGCCCGTCGAAAGATTGCAGGGCTATCTTACTGGAGATCTCCTCCGCAGCTCGTTTGGTTTCCACGGCGATATCCGTCATCCTGTTCTCCCCCATGCTCGGGGTGAATCCGACAATCCAGACAGCCGACATCGGCTGACCCGGCCTGCGAATAACAGCGGCCACGGCACGGACTCCCTGGATGTATTCCTCATCATCGAGACCGTATCCTGATTCGCGCGCTTTCTCCACCATTTTCATATAGCGCTTCGAATCGGTGATGGAATTGCCCGTAAACCTGCGAAGGCCTATGGACCGGACGAGAGACAGTGCCCGCTTTTCATCCATGGATGCCAGGAAGGCTTTGCCCAGGGCTCCGGCCAGCAGCGGCACCCGGGTGCCGATAGGAGATGTAATCTTAAGATCCTGGCTGGATTCCACGATATCAATAATCGAAACGTGGCTGCCGGAACGGATACCCAGAAAAACGGACTGCCTGGTCGTCCGCATTAGTTTTTCCATGATCGGGCGGGCGGTATCTTTCAGGTCTATGCGGGCATAGCCGGTCCTGGCCAGTTCGAAAAGAGCCGTGCCGAGGGTATAGCGTTTCGACTTCCTGTCCCGGTAAAGCGCCCCTGCTTCTTCCAGCGCCCGGGTGATCCCGTGCACGGTGCTTTTGCTGATGCCCAGTTCCCGGGAAAGGTCGCTGATGGTCATGAGTTTGTCTTCCCCCGCAATGAGTTCGAGGATCTGAAAAGCCTTTTTGACCGTCGGCGCCTGATACATGGCTGAATTTTCTCAGGTTTATTTGTTTACTATACTGAACAATTTAAAAACAAAATATGGATCAGCCGTCTTTCCCATGTCAACAACTAAATTCGCCATTTTACTATGTTGTTGATAAATAAGTTATTATTGTTGACATAACTACCGTCTTGCATGATATGGTGACATTCTTAATTGTTCTTTATAGTGAACCGATAGGGAGCAGATCATGGCTAACGAAGAAATTTCAACTGCGGAGGCCCTAAGGAAAACAAGGACATACGGGAAAATCCGATGCCACAATCCCAGCTGCATGGGGCGGCTCACGCCCGAAGCCGGGCAAGCCCATGTGAAGTGCCCCGAGTGCGGCATGGAATTTCGCGTCCACTGGATTCGTCCCGACTTTCCCAGGATCCGGGGTCCCGTTTGGGAGGTAAACCGGAAGATTGCCGAGGAAGCCCTGAAGAAAAAGGAAAAGGATCAGTAAAATGGCTCTTAATCGCAAGATCGCATATATCGATCTAACAACCGGCGACATCCAGGTCAAGCCGATCCCGATTGAAATCCGGAAGCGGTTTATCGGCGGACGCGGTCTGGATGCCTACCTGCTTTACAACCACACAGAAAAAGGGGTGGATCCGCTCTCGCCGGATAACGTTCTTCTTATTTCCGCCGGGTTACTGGCCGCCACATGCGCATCCGCCACAACACGCACGCACGTCATGGCAAAATCGCCACTGACGGGATTACTGGGTTCCACCAACATGGGCGGCTTTTTCGCTCCCGAACTTGCGTGGGCGGGATTCCACCACCTGGTTATCCGGGGAAAAGCGGAAAAGCCCTGCTACCTTTTTATTCACGACGGGGAGATCGAAATACGGGACGCTAAAAATATCTGGGGCAGGAGTACGACCGAAACCCAGTGGGCGATCCGCGAGGAACTGAACGATCCCGAAGTAAAAAGCCTGGTGATCGGCCCCGCCGGTGAAACCCTGGTGCGGTTTGCCAATGTCATGACCGGAATTAAAGACTCCGGAGGCAGAACCGGCATGGGGTGTATCATGGGTTCCAAGAACCTGAAAGCCGTCGCGGCCCGCGGAACCACCGACATCAGCATTGCCTATCCCGAGGAAGCCCTGGAATTCAACAAGCGTTTCATCGACCAGATAGCAAGCTCCAAGGTCAACCAGACTCAGGGAACTCTAGGAACTCCCTTTATCTGGGGGGCGACGAACTCCTGGGGCGGCGTACGCGCCCGTAATTTTCAATACAACCAGTGCGAGTACGCCGACGACATCGAGCCGGAACGCATCGACGAGATTGCAACGGAGACGATGGGGCCGCATCACATGGCCGGCTGCTTCGGCTGCCAGGTTCACTGCCGGGCCCGCTATAAACTGCCTTCAGGTCCATACGCCGGCAAATACGACGAAGGTCCGGAATATACCGCCCTGGGCGCCTTCGGCGCCATGCCCGACTGCCGCAACGCCGAAACGGTCCTGACCTGCAACTACCTCGTCAACCAGTACGGGATGGACGTCCTGGAAACGGGCGCCATGATCTCATGGGCTATGGAGCTTTTTGAACTGGGCATCCTGACGAGTGAGCAGACCGACGGTCTGGAACTCCGTTTCGGGAATGATGAAGCCCTGATTGAGATGATTTCCCGAATATGCAGCAGGAAGGGCTGGCTCGGCGACACCCTGGCCGACGGCGGGATTCCGGCGTCGGAAAAGATCGGGAAAAACTCCTTTGATTACCTCGTTCAAGTCAAAGGCATGAACAATCTCCACTCCGACGAGCGTGGGACACCGGCTCTGGCGCTGAATGTCGCCACCGCTTCCCGGGGATCCGATCACTTGAGAAGCCGGCCGGCTATCGACCTCTATCATCTGCCGGAGCAGGTACTGAGAAAAATTTACTCAAACCCGGTTCCCTACGACGGCCCGCTCAGCTCGGATCATACGGTTTACGAAGGCAAGCCCTGGCAGGTCTTCTGGCAGGAAAACTGCTATATGGCGGTCGATTGCCTGGGAATATGCAAATACCACACCGTATTCCTCGGGCCCACGCACCCCAACTTTGAGGACTGGGCCAAAGTCATCCACTACAACACCGGCCTGGAATTTACTCCAAAGGATATCTGGGATGCCGCCGTCCGGGGCAACACGATCGAACGGCTGTTCAATCTGCGCGAAGGCCTGACCCGCAATGACCTGCAAAAAGGAGATATGCTGAACCACCGTTACTTCGATGAACCGTGCCTGAGAGGAGCGCCGGATGTCGTTGGAAGAAAGATCGACAAAGACAAGTTCATCCAAATGATTGATGAGCTTTACGAGCACAAAGGACTGGATAAAGACGGCGTCCCGAAACCGGAAACCCTGAAAAAGCAGGGCCTGGAGGGCGAACCCTCCCATCGACTGTAAGGAATGGGAACAGCCAGGAGATCGTCCATGCAGAAAAACAATAAGATTCTTAAAATCGATTACGAAAAGTGCACCGGATGCAGACTGTGCGAGCTGGTTTGCGCCGTGAAGCATGATCGTGTTTCCAATCCGATCCGCAGCCGGATCCGCGTCATCAAATGGGAATCCGAGGGAATCTACGTCCCGGTATCCTGCCAGCAGTGCGAAGACGCGCCCTGCGTCCTGGGATGTCCGGCCAAAGCCCTTTCGCGCAACGACGACCTGGGGCGGGTGGAGATCGACTATAACAAATGCATCGGTTGCCGCACATGCGTATCGGTATGTCCTTTCGGCGCGATGCATTTTGTAGACGCAGACCGCAAGGTCATCAAATGCGACCTCTGCGACGGGGATCCCCAGTGCGTTCGATTTTGCGATGTTGAAGCCGTAAGCTTCGTCGAAACAAAAGATCTCGGTCTGGAAAAAGGAAGAGAAGCGGCGCGAAGGCTTCAGGCTGCGGGGAAAAAGGCAGGAACCCTGCTTGAGGCATAGTGAGGCGCCGCAATGGCCATAACAGTTGAATTTCTCAGTCTGCCCAATATTGTTAAAATGGTGGGGAGCAAAACAATCACAATGGATTTTACCGGTCAGACAGTGGAAGAACTGATCCTCCAGGTGACTGAGAAATACGGCAGTAAAGTCAGACAATTTCTGTTGGACGAAAACGGTCGGCTGGACATGATTCTCAAGGTCCTTCTCAACAAGGAAGAGTGGATTAAGCCGGACCGGATGCAGAGGCCGCTCGAGGACGGCGACCATGTGACTATTATGTTGCTGGCTGCAGGGGGCTGACCCAAATTTTTCGTTAAACTTCGGTCGCTTTAAAACAAGCGACCGAAGTTTAACGAAAAATTTGGGTTTAGCAGAAACGGCAAAAACGCCGTTTCTGCAATTCACTGGCGGAGCAAAATCGGGGTCGGAATCGGAAGGGCACGCTGACCATTGGCTCAGGCGCAGCTTACGCCGTCGCCTGAGCCACAATATAAAGAGCACTCAATGGCCGGGGCAATGAAATCGGGCAGCAACCTGGAGCGAATACTGCAGACGGGCCAATTTGCATTCACGGGCGAACTGGGACCGCCCCGCGGCGCCAATACGGCCAAAATCCGCGAAAAATCAAAACACCTCAAAGATTGCGTCGATGCCGTCAACATCACGGACAATCCGACGGCCATGGTTCGGATGTCCAGTTGGGGCGCCTCCCTTATTGCGCTCCAGGAAGGCCTGGAGCCGAACTACCAGATGGTCTGCCGCGACCGCAACCGGCTGGCGATGCAAAGCGACATCCTCGCGGCCTACGCCAACGGGATTCGAAACATCGTATGCCTGTCCGGAGACCACCAGGATTTCGGAGATCACCCGGACGCCATGGGAGTTTTCGATATCGACTCGATGCAGCTGATCCACATGGTCCGGCTTATGCGGGATGAAGGCAGGTTTGCCGGCGGAGAACCGATCGACGAACCGCCGAAAATGTTCATCGGAGCGGCCGCCAATCCTTTCGCGGATCCTACAGAATTCGGCGTACGGCGCCTGGCAAAAAAAATCCGGGCAGGCGCCGATTTCGTCCAGACCCAATGCATCTTCAACATGAAAAAATTCAGCGAATTCATCGCCCGTGCCCGGGACATGGGTCTCCTGGAAAACGTTTTCCTTCTGGCGGGAATAACGCCGCTGAAAAGCGTTTCGATGGCTTTGCATATGCAGACGGAAGTTCCGGGCATGGAGGTGCCGGATGCAATCATCCGTCGGCTCAAGAGCGTCCCCGCGGATCAGGAAGCGGAGGAGGGGATCCGGATCGCGTGCGAGCAGATCGAGGTATTGAAACAGACACCGGGGGTTGCGGGAATTCACCTTATGGCAATCGAATGGGAGCACAGAGTGCCGGAGATTGCCGAACGTGCGAAGATGTTGCCCAGGCCGAAGGTTTGAACGTTTTTATTGACAGTTTTCGGAAGGTTGTTTATAGAGGAAACATCCGCCCTATAAAAAAATCCGTGATGAACTGTTTAAAAAATAAAAAAAACCGCCATAGATTCAAGGGAATAGCCCATAATTTCCGCCTCAACATTCCGGAAAAGCGAATCAGCCAATTTCTTGTTTTAGGAAACATTAGCCTGCGTTATCCGAAAGGAGCACAACCATGGGAGACGTAAAAAAAGTGCGGACCCATTGCCGCTGCTGTCACGGAGCCTGCGGCGTCTTTGCACATGTAAAGGACGGCCGTGTGATCAAGGTGGAGGGAAATCCCGACGATCCCATAAGCCGCGGCAGCATGTGCACCAAAGGCCTGTCCGCGACGCAGTTGGCTTATCATCCGGACCGGATCCTATATCCCATGAAGAGGATCGGGCCGAAACCGAGCGGGAAATGGGAACGGATAACATGGGATGAGGCGCTCGATACCGTCGCCGGCAGGTTTCAGGATGTCGTCGACAGGTACGGACCGGAATATATCGTTGTCGGGCAGGGAACGGGCAGGGATTACGAGAGCCACATGTACCGCTTTGCCAACCTGCTGGGTACGCCGAATGTATTGACGGCCGGTCACATGTGTTACGTATCGAGAGTCTCCACGAGTCTTGCCACATGCGGAAACCTCCCGGTCGTCGATTATTTTGTCAACGAACCCAAACTGATTGTGATGTGGGCAAGCAACCCCATGTGGACGAATGCGGATGAATACAAGGGCGAAAATTTTTACCGGGCATACAAAAACGGCGCCAAGCTTATCAGCATCGATCCCCGGAATTCATTTTACGGCGGGAAAGCCGATATCTGGCTGCAGATCCGGCCGGGCACGGACTGCGCCATGGCTCTGGGTTGGCACCATGTGATCATCGAGGAGGAGCTTTACGACAAAGATTTCGTTGAAAACCACGTTCATGGATGGGACGCCTTTAAAGACCGGGTTATGAAGGACTACCCTCTCGATAAAGTTGAGAAAATCACGTGGGTTGACAGGGAGAAAATCCGGGCCGCGGCGAGACTTTACGCAACCACAAAGCCGGCGGCTATTCATTGGGGCGTCCCTACCGAACAGAACAACAACTGCACGGATTTCACACGCACCGCTATCGGACTGATGGGAATCACGGGCAACCTGGATGCTCCCGGTGGAAACGCCCTGTTCGTAAATCCTCCCGTGCGAACCGTAGCGGAGTTCTCCTGCCACAAAAGCCTCTCGAAAGAGGTGCAGAAGAAGCGGCTGGGAGGCATGGAGTTTTTTCTCGGCGCCAGGGTGCAGTTCATCAATCCCAAGAAGGCCTGGGATTCCATTGTCTATGGAACGCCCTACCAGCTTAAAGCCGGCCTTCTGTGCGGCACCAATCCCGTCGTGTCCCGGGCCAACGCCAAACAGGCTTATCGCGCGCTGCAGATGCTGGACTTTCTTGTCGTCATCGATCACTTCCTGACTCCGACAGCCGAGCTGGCCGATATATTCCTGCCGGCCGGGACATGGCTGGAACAGAACTATGTCGCGGACAACTGGAAACGCCACGGGTATGTATTCGCCAGGCAGAAATGCGTCGAGATCGGGGAAGCCTGGCAGGATCACAAGATATTCCTGGAACTCGGCAAGCGCATGGGGCAGGAATGGTTCCCTACCACCGAAGATTCCCTGGACTACATCCTGGAACCGTCGGGACTGAACTGGGAGCAGTTCAAGGAAGCGGACTATCTGCACGGTGAAATGGTCTACTACAAATACAGGGAAAGGGGCTTCTCCACTCCGACCGGGAAACTGGAGCTGTGGTCCACGATGCTCGAAAAGTGGGGGCGCGATCCTCTTCCCCAGTATCGCGAGATCCCCGAAAGTCCCGTATCCACCCCGCAGGTTGCCAAAAAGTATCCATACATCTTTAACTCCGGACTCAGAACCCCAACCTTTTTCCATACGGAGATGCGGATGATTCCCTGGCTCAGGGAAATCCGGCCGGATCCGATTTGCGAGATCCATCCCGAAACCGCGGCCAGGCACGGCATCAAGGACGGACAATGGGTCTGGATTGAATCCCCGCGAGGACGCATCAAACAGAAAGCGAAACTTACCGACTGTTTGCTCCCCAACGTCATTGCCGCAGAACACGGGTGGTGGTATCCGGAAATGAAGGATCCCGGCCACGGCTGGGATATATCCAGCTCCAATATCATCACGGACAACGCGTTTGAAACCTGCGATGCCAACATGGGCGCCACCAACCTCAGGGTATGCCTGTGCAACATATCCCCCTGCGATGAGGAATGGGAGGTGGCCAATGGGTAAAGTATCTTTGATATTCAGCCAGACGGATTGCTGCGGATGCCACACCTGCGAAGTTGCCTGCAAGCAGGAACACGGCCTTCCGGTCGGCCCGAGACTGATCAAGGTTCTGGAGAGGGCGCCGCTGTTTATGCAGTATTACTGCCACCACTGTGAAGACGCCCCATGCGCCCTGGCCTGCCCCGAAGAAGCCATTAAAAAGGACCCGGATACGGGCGTCGTGTTTCATGACCCCGACAAATGCACCGGATGCAATTCCGTTGAAGGCAAGTCCGGCCGGGAGAAACAGCAAACCTCTCCCTGCAAGTTCAACTGCCCCGCGGGAAACGATATCCAGGGATTTATCGGACTCACGGCCGGGGGAAAATACGCGGAAGCCTTCCAACTCCTGAAAGAGACCAGCCCCTTCCCTTCCATCTGCGGCAGGGTATGCACGTTTCCGTGCGAATCGGAATGCAACCGGAAGCAGATCGACGATCCCGTTTCCATCCGGGCCATAGAGCGCTTCCTGGCGGACCGGAACCGGGGCAACGGCGATGCCTATATACCAAAGCTAAAGCCTGCGAGGGATGGGAAAATCGCCGTCGTCGGATCCGGCCCCGCGGGTCTTGCGGCCGCCTATTTCCTGTCTAAAAACGGATACAAAACAACCGTATTCGAAAAACTGCCCGTTGCCGGCGGCATGATGGCGGTGGGCATTCCGCTTTACCGTCTTCCCAGGGAAACTCTTGCCGCAGATATCGGGGTCATTGAAAAGATGGGCGTTCAGATCAAAACAGGAGTGACTTTCGGCCAGGACGTCACGTTCGACAGCTTGAGAAAAGAAGGATACAAAGCGTTCTTCCTTGCGACAGGCATGCATAAAAACGCTCCGCTGGATATTCCCAACACGGATTTTAAGGGCGTATTGAACGGAATCGAATTTCTTCGGGACATTGCTCTGGGAAACCCCCTGTCCCTCGGGAAAAAAGTTCTCATTGTCGGAGGCGGCAACGTGGCGATGGATGTGGCGATGACTGCAATCCGCAAGGGGGCGGAAGATGTCGCCATCGTCTATCGGCGTTCCGAGGCCGAAATGCCGGCATGGAAGAGAGAAGTCAATGAAGCGATCGAGGAAGGCATTAAGATAGTCACAGGTCTCGCACCGACACAATTTATCGGGCGTGACGGTCGCCTGACCGGAGTCGAATTCAAACGGAGCAGGTCCGTGCGCAGCGAAGAGGGGATTGTGGAACTCCAGTTCGATGAAACGGACCTTACGCGAATGGAAGCCGACACGGTCATTATCGCCGCGGGACAGGCTGCCGACGTTTCCCTTGCAGAAAGCCAGCAAATTCCGATTAATGAAGCCGGACGATTCGTTGCGGATCCTGTCAGCCTGGAAACACCGCTGGAGGGAATCTTTGCGGGCGGCGACGCTTTTTACGGCCCCAGGACCGTTGTGGAGGCTATCGGCTCCGGGAAGAAGGCCGCCGTCTCCATCGATCGATACCTGAGAGGCCTTGATCTACTTACAGGCAGAGAAGCCAGAGACACCGGGCTGACTCCCATCACGGAAGCCGTAAAGGATAAATACGATCCCGCACCGCGCACTGAAAGCACCTGGCTGCCGGTTGAAGAGCGCATGGGTTCCGACGAAGTGCAGCTTGGATTCAGCGAACAGGAAGCCCTACAGGAGGCAAAAAGATGCATTACATGCGGCGCTTCCTGTGTGCAGGCATGTCCCTACGGCGTCATGCAGTTCAACCATGAGGTGCTCAAAGCGGTCAAATGCGACCTCTGCCTCGAAAAGCGGGAGCGTGGGGAAGCGCCCGCGTGCACCTGGGCCTGCCCCGCCCATTGTATCTACTGGGGAGATGCATCCGAATTTCCCGGCGGGATAAATGAAGGACTGCAGAGGATAGTTCCCTAATCCCGTTTGAATCCCGGTTAACACATTACACTGAGATCATTGGATGTCGCAGCAGAGTAACAACCCTGAAACAGATGAAACCGCTGATACCTCGGAAGAGATGCCGACCTGGAACGATCCCAGAACGGGATTGGAGTGGCAGTACAGCTCACCGGGGAAAATGAACTGGCATGAAGCCCTGGAATATGCACAGTCTCTTCGGCTTAATGGAAAGAGCGACTGGCGTTTGCCGACGGCGCCGGAGCTGGAGACACTGCTCGACCGGAAAATCCTGCTTGAAAGCATTCGTCCGGAAATTCGGAAGGACGTCCCTTTCCGGGACAATCTAAGCTACTGGTCTTCCACGACGTTTGCGCCCGACACCCGCAGCGCCTGGATTGTCATGTTCGACGGCGCCTATATCCTCAGCTACTATAAAACAAGCAAATACCACATCCGCTGCGTTCGGGGCTGCATGGGATAGATTATTGGGATCGGATCATAAGAAATTGTTGCCAACGAAGAGGATACCTCCATTAGAAGGGTAGGAAAAGGCCCTTATAGAAATATTTGGGGGACGTTTATTGAAGGGCTAAGGGGATTGAACAAACGGATTTGATTTAAGAGCTTTCCAGTTCTTCCAGAGCTTGCGTATATGGAAGAACATTCACTCCGTTTTCCAATAACTGCTTTCGGCTGCCTGCGTAAATAATCCACTTGTTGACCGGCTTGTATCCGCCGACGGTTTCGGCGAGGGAAAACAGACCGCGACTGTCGACAGGAGAAACATTGCGCCCTGCTTTTATCTCCACGCCAAGTATGTCGCCCTCGCGCTCTATCACCAGGTTCACCTCCGCGCCTCTTTCAGTGCGATAGCTTGATAACCTCCAATCTTTGCGAAAAACGCGATTGATGTAGATAATCTGAAGCGTCAGCCACTGCTCGAACACGGAGCCTTTCTGTTCGAGTGTGATCGGCCTGCGATGAATTCCGAGAATCGCATTGCGGACGCCGATATCGAAGAACAGAAATTTGTCCCGCTGCGTGATGCGCCGGGTGATCTTTCGGCGTGGGGTGAAAGGCGGCAAACGGAAAATCAGGAGTGTGTCTTCAAGCAGCGATGTGTACCTCCTTACGGTCTCCTTAGGGATCTCGGCTTCCGAGCTGATCTTTGAATAATTCAGCCACTGCCCACTCAGAACAGCCGCCATATCCAGGAAACGCGCGTAATCCCCGAGGTTACGGACCAGGGCTTCCGCGCGGATCTCTTCCCGAAGATAAACCTCCACGTAGGAATCGAGCGTCGCGATGGAGTCCTCCGTATCCAGATATATCCCCGGAAGCATTCCTACCTGCATTGCGCGGTCGATTGTGAAAGTATCTTTAACTTCGGAATAGGTGAACGGGTCCATGTATTCCAGAATCACCCGCCCAGGAAGCAGATTTGCGCCGCCGCGCTTCAGTTTACGCGCGCTCGATCCGGTGAGTATAAAACGGAATGAATTGGACGGATCGTCAATGACGGACTGAACGGTATTCAGGAGGGAAGGAAGGCGCTGGATTTCATCGATAACAATCAGTCCGGAAGATTCAGCCGCGTTCAGTTCTCTCTTCAGAAGGCCGGCGTCTTTTGCATGGGAGATATATACCTGCTCATCGGCCAGGTCGACAATGCGCGACGGGGAGAGTTCCCGGCAAAGCGTGGATTTTCCGACCTGGCGCGGTCCGAGAAGCAGTATGTGTTTATTGGAACTGGATATTCTGTCCTTTAGCCACCTGTCTCGCATGTAGGTAATATACGACGTAAATGACCTACATGCAAGACAAAAATAGGAAAGGGGCCGTACCAGGATTATTCATGTGATTATTTGACTTAACCCGCATTTCGGGAATTCATGTTGATTTTCAGAGGCATTTTATCGCAGGTTAGAAAGAAAAATGCGAAGAATTTGCACACATATTCTTTTTCAAACGGCTTGCGACCCTCGCAGGATCTGACTTTGGATTAGAAATAGAAAGGATCGCCCGGTAAAGCCCTGGAAGCCATCCTGTAAGCAAATAAGCCCGTTCGTTGTTCAAGGTCTTCCGGGCCGGCATTTCTTTGTAAAATGCGGGCAAGCCTCCGAACGTGTACGGGCGTCGAATCATGCTGCAGCTGTCGATAAATTTGCCCTGACCGGAACGGATTTCAGAACCGGTAATGGAGGCTGAACTGGAATCGCCTGGGGCTATTCGACGTTTGCGTCACTCGCCCGAACTGGGCTGAATTGATATTTTGGTCATCCACATACCAGGTTGGATGATTTAAAATATTTGAAGATTCAACCCGGAACTCGAGAGACTGGGTGTCCCTTATTTTTATGTTTTTCAGTAATGCGAGATCCAGGTTGAAAGCCCAGGGACCGGAAAAGCGGCGCTGCTGCAGGGAGCCGATTTCCCCGGGAAGCGGGTTGTAAAAAGCCTGTCCTTCAAAGGGCGGTTGCTGGACTGGGGCGACCCCCCGTCCGTCGCTTCCTATCGCGGATGACGAAACGATATAAGGCCCGTCGCCGGTCATCCTGAACTGAAGAACGTTGTTCAACCGGTCCTGGCTCAAAGGGGAGACGCCTGTGTTTGCCCCGGATCGATATGCGCGAAGAAGCGTGCCCAGTCCGGATAGGATGGAAAATGGATTCCCGGATTCCAGGGATGTTATCCCACTGAACGTCCATCCCGAAAGCAGATGATTCAACAGACCGTTATCCAGCCCGTAACTTTCTGCGCCTGGAAGGTCGTAGACAAAGTTGCCTTTGATCGAATGCCTTCTGTCAAAATACGGACGGGCCCGGTCGATACCCGGATTTTGTGGATCCCGAAATTGCTCAAGACGGTTGAAGTTCGTGCCGACGGAGTCGCTCAAAATCTTGCTGAATGTATAATTCCCCTGGAATTGAATACCGCTCCTTATCCGGCGCCGGACGTCAATCTGCAGCGCATTGTAGGAAGAGCTGCTACGGTTTCCAAGCAGGAAGCTGGCCAGGGAGTAGGGATTTTGATAAAAGGTTATCGGTCCGCTTAAACCGTTCCAGTAATACGTAAACGCCAATTCACCCGCCTGTCGCGTTTCTATTAAATTCAGGACAGTAGGGTGCCAGAGAAGACCGCCCCCTACAAGTTGAGGGAATATTGTGAGCGGCTGACTTCCGGGAATCGCGGAATTATAGTTGGGATCGAAATAACCCAGAGCATCCTGTGCGAGATTCCCGTTCTGCAGGGCCCGGTTGAAGTCATCCAGGAATCCGTTATTACGAATCAAAACAGTATTGTAATCGGATGCCCGGAAAAGCTTCACGGTATGATTGCCCACATAGCGGGCTTCAATAATTATGTCCTTGATTTTATGCTGAATGCCGAAACTCCATTGCTGCACATACGGTGTCCGCAGGTTCGGATCCGGCAAACCAAACGCTGTGGTATAGTTATTGTAAAAATTGTCAGCAAACGTGCGCGGCACTTTATAATCGGGTGGCGTTATCTCAGGAAGCCCTTCGCTTACGCGTCCGCTCGTTGCCTGGTAGGCGGTTGACTGAAGGCCCTCATTAAAGCCTACAACTCCCGAGATTGCCCGGATAGTCTGGTCGTTGACAAAACTGATGCTGTAGCCCGCCCGTAATATCGTGTTCCCCTGACCGGTTACGTCCCAGGCGAGCCCGATATTGGGGGCAAAGTTATTCTTGTCCCTGCGGTACCAGGGGCGCCCGGCGGCGGATCCTCCAAAATCAATCTCGGAATTGGAAAGGAGAGTCGCAATTGGATCATTATTTTGAATTACGGGCATAAGAGCCAGGGAATCCCGTTCGTCCACTACACTCGGCAGTTCGTATCTCAGCCCTAAATTCAAACTCAGGGATGGGAGAACCTTCCACGTATCCTGCAGGAAGAAAGCGTAATTATTCAGGCTGTAGTTCCTGATTTCCGGGGCCCCGTCGACAAAACCGGATGTTCTGCTGGTAATGTTGAATGTTTGGGAGTAGTCGCTGATATAGCCGGCCAGGGTTGCCAGTAACGCATTGGCGGATCCCAGATCAGCGGCCTGAATGCCGGGCAGGTCTTCCGTGCTCAAACCCGGATTTCCCATGCCTATACCCAGAGAATATGTCGGAGTAATACCGCCCTTGTTGTATGTTTTTACGCGTACCTGATCCATCTGGAACCCGAATTTGAAAATATGGTTTCCGCGGATATATACCGCGCTATCCATCAGGTTGTAGGTATCCGTATCCCTTCCCGATGAGGTGAACAAATTTACCGGATTGCTGTATAAGGTGTCGCTGATGATAAAATCGCCGAAATTTTGCCTGGTATTGTAGTACTGGGGCGCTAAATTGAATCCCCCGCGCAGTTCGTTCGTGAATTGCGGGCTCGGATTCCATCGCCACCCGATTGAAAGCAGCTTTCCGTCGACTTCATTGAGCACTTTGGGAAGCGGGGAAAAATCATTCGTATAGTCGGACCTGGTTACATCCTGACGGTTCCAGAGAAAACTTGCCGAAAAAACATTCGTGAGAGACAGATTGTAGTCGATCCTGGTGGTTATGCTGTCACGGTCGTGATATCCGTCAATCAGGAAGGAATAGCCGGCCGTGTTCTTGAGCAGGGATTCCCTGCTGTCTCCCCTTCGAAAGTTATTGATGTTTTCCGGACCCGGGACGGCTGCTAAAATCTGCGCCATGTAAGGATCGGGGCTGACTCCCATCGTCTCCAGAATGTCTACCTTATGAACGCCGCCGGAAGCATCTTCATACGTGAAAATGCCGTTGCGGGCATCTTCGGTCAGGATGGTACGGTTCACTACGGGTTCAGTGTTATATCGATACGCCTCATAGTTCGCATAGAAGTAAAGCTTGTCTCGCATGACCGGTCCGCCGAGCGCTACGCCAATCTGGTTCTGATTGAAATCGGATTTTTCCAGGCCGTCCTTATTGTTGAACCAGCTGTTTGCGGACGCAGCACTGTTGTTGTTGTAAAAATAGACGGTTCCATGGTAGGAATTTCCGCCTTTAGGGGTAACGAATACTATGTGCGAGGATCCCCTTCCCGCTGAAGCGTCCGCATTGGACGTGATCAGGGTGGACTCCTCCACCTGGTCCAGCATGATTAAATTGGGCGTCCAATAAAAGCTGTTCCGGATATAGTTGTCCCTGATATCGATACCGTCCAGGGTAACGTCCACGGATTCGGGACGCTGGCCGTTGATCGCCCCGGCGCTGAGGCCCGCCTGGGTATCGAGCAGGCTTACCGGGCGCCGGTCCATCACCGGCAGCTTGCGAACCTGCTCGCTGGTTATAATCGTGGATATTTCCGAGTTGGCGGTCTGAAGGGGCTGAATGCCTGCGACAACTTCAACTCTGAAGGTAGGTCCTTCCAGTAAAAGAGTGATTGGCGGCATCGCGGTTTCCTGGGCCGGATCCACCTTAATATCCTCAATTGTATACCGGAGGAAATTCGTTGCTTCCACAACCAAGTCGTAGTATCCAGGCTGAACTCCCGATAAATTAAAGAGGCCGGTGTTCGTTGTAGCCGTAGTCAGTATTGGCGTGGTTCCACCGGGCATTACCAGGCTCACCGATGCGGATGGAATGCCTTCTCCCAAAGGATCCAAAACGCTTCCGGTCACACCGCCGGCCACTTGAGCATGGACCTGTATTCCCATTACGAGAAGAAAAATCCATGTGATGCAAAATCTCACGGGGATCCTCATAATTATTCTCCCTTTATAGAAATGTGCCCGATTGTTTACGAATTTCCGCATTTTTAAACGATAATCCACGATCAAACATGGTCCGTCACCCCATGTTTTTCACATGTCGGGTATTTTGAACTCGCAATCCCCACACTAAACATGGTTTGCATACGTGTTCTGAAAATCTAGATTTTATGGCTGTAGGATAGCATATATGATTCTGTCTAAAATGGGAATAATTTAGTATTGATAAGAACTCCGGATTTACATTTCAGGGCAAAATTTCGATCGGGATAGTGTGTTGGGGAATGCGGGCTAAAAGAGGGGTGGCAATGGTGCGCCGGCACTGGATTTCCCGGTTTCTCCGGTTTATTTCCGGGCTGCCTTTTGGCTCTGCTTATCTTTGATGGCTCTGGTCTGAGCTTCCAACTTCCCGGCTTCATCGATGCGGCCCATCTTGCGGAGCATGCCGGCATAGACGTTCATCGTGTCAAGAACATACGGATGTTCCGGACCAAGCACTTTTGTGCGGATGCTGAGAACCTGTTTGTAGAACGATTCCGCTTCCTGGTACCGTCCATGTCGAGAACAAATGTTTGCAAGTCCCATCAAACTCCACGCAGCCGAGTTGGATTCCGGCCCGAGGACTTTTTCATATATTTCAACTGATTGCCGGTAGTAGGATTCGGCTTTGTCGTCCTTGCCTTGTATGTAATAGAGGTATGCCAGCCCTAGAAGGCTATGCGCTGTATCTACGTTTTCGGGATCCAGTATGCTTTCCCTTATCGCAAGAGCTCGCTGCAACAAAACCTCCGCCTCCTGATAATCGCCGGTATCCCGCATCATCATGCCCAGGTTCTGGATAAAGCGTGCCAGCTCCGGATGGTTCGGACCGAAAGCTGTCTCATAAATCTTTATCGCCCGCTTCAAATACGGTATCGCTTCGGCCGGTTTCCCCATGGCACGCAGCACCCAGGCAATATTACTGAGCACCGACGCAAGATCCGCGTGGTCCGGCCCGAGAACCTTTTCCTGGATGGCGAGCGCTCTTTCGAGAAGTTTCTTGGCGTTGTTATAATCCCCCAGCTCTTGGCGTATCATAGCCAGGTTACTCAAAGACTGAGCCAGATCTGGATGGTTCTCGTCGTATAACTTTTCGCGAATGACTAATGCGCGTTCGAACAAAGGTTCGGCTTCGGTATATTCCTCTTTTATGGAATAAATAGCACCCAGGCTGTTCAGTGTGTTGGCGACCTCCACGTCATCCGGACCGAGAGCTTTCTCGCGTATCGACAAGGCGCGTTTTTGAAGCGAAATTGCCTCTTCATAATTTCCTTGCCTCATTAAAACAGGACCCAGATTGTTTAAAGCATCAGCCACCTCAACGTGATCCGGACCGTATATTTCCTGTTTAATTGCCAGGGAGCGCTCAAGGAATGTTCTGGCTTCTTCATACTCACCCTTGTCGTTTAAGACATTGGCAACGTTGTTAAGGCTTTTCGAAACTTCGAAATCCCCATCCCCCAAAATGTCAGTCCGGATCTTAAGGGCTTTCTTCACAAGCAATTCGGCCTGGTTGTACAGTCCCAACTTCCTGTATACCTTGCCTATCGTATCCATTAGGTTGGCCTGAACCAGAGGCTGATCCTTCAGCTCCTGCTCAATCTTTTCGGCGCCGCGATCCAGAACCTCCCGCGCCGTGATCGTGTTCCCCCGCGCTTCGCCCGGGTCCGATACCTCAAACAGCTCCACCAGAAAATTCGACACCTGCCGCGCGTTCTCCGCCTCCTCCACGGCCGCCTTCTCC
>JAFGTD010000152.1 GCA_016934295.1 Acidobacteriota bacterium | reverse complement strand
CTGGAATCCATTTTATCTCAGTATAAAAGTACCATACAGGACGATCACATCCCGTTTCTTGACATAGGCATTCCATGTGTAGATATCATTGACCTCAACTACGGTCCCGGCAATTCCTATTGGCACACCGAAGAGGATTCGCTGGACAAAATTAGCCCGGAGAGCATGGAGAAAGTCGGGCGACTGGTGCTGGAAATGCTCCCGGCGATTCAAGAGCGGAAGTAAGAAATTACTGCCGACTACGGATTGCTGACTGTATTGCACACAGGGCGAACCCGAGTTTCGCCTGAGATTAATCTGAGATTCTCTGAAGTAAGTGTGGAAACGAAAAGCTGGTCCGGGAATTCATCGGCGTCGGGGTCGAAATCGGTATCGGGGGTCGAGCTGTTAAAACCGATTCCGATACCGACTCCGATACCGACCCTGAAAACTCACCCGGAGTCACAGGATATTCAATCCGGTGTTGCCGGAGGTGGTGCTGCTTACTGCCTACTGCCTACTGCTTCCTTAAATTTGCAGTTTTCGTTATTGCAGTAGCGGACCGTACCGGATTTCTTGGTTGTTTTGGTAATCGTGTATTTTGCGCCGCACAGGGGGCAGGCTTGGGGTACCGGTTTGTTCCAGAGGACGAAATCACAGTCGGGGTAGTTGGAGCATCCGTAGAAGGTTTTGCCCCTGCGTGATTTTCTTTCTACAATTGCACCCGTGCACCCTTCCTTAGGGCAATCCACTCCGGTAGATTTTAGTTTTATGTATTTGCAGGTCGGGTAATCGCTGCATGCGGTGAATTCCCCAAAACGGCCGTGTTTTCTGGCGAGTTTTTTCCCGCAATTCGGGCATTCCTCGTCCAGCGGGATGTCCTGTTTGACAATGGAATCCTGGGACGATTTGTCGATCTTTTTAGTGTTGCGGCATTCGGGGTATGCCGAACACGCCATGAATTCGCCGAAGCGCCCGCGCTTTAAAATCATTGGCCTGCCGCACTTTTCGCATTCGATTTCTTCGGTCTGGGATTTTTCCGAATCATTCTCGGGAATGTTTCGGGCGATCTCTTTTGTGTTGCGGCACTCCGGGTAGGCGGAGCAGGCCATGAAGCGGCCGAACTTTCCCCACTTGATCACCATTTTACTGCCGCATTTGTCGCAGATCTCGTCCGTTTCGACGGATTCGGTTTTGACATTCCGCATTTCATCTTTTGCGATAATCAATTTTTTGGAGAAACGATCATAAAAATCGCGCATGGCTTTCTTCCATTGCACCCGTCCCGATTCGATCCTGTCGAGACTGACTTCCATGCGCGCTGTGTATTCATAATCGAAGAGCTCCTGAAAACTGGAAACAAGCAGTTCCAGCACAAGTTCGCCCGTTTCCGAAGGGTAAAATTTACCCGAATGTTTTTCGACGTACTCACGGTCCTGAATTGTGCCAAGAATCGATGCATAGGTGCTGGGGCGGCCGATCCCTTTTGATTCGAGCGCCTTTACCAGGCTTGCTTCATTGTAGCGTGCAGGCGGTTGGGTGAAATGCTGGGCGGGCATGAGCTCCTTCAGTTCGAGCGTTTCCCCTTCAACCAGTTCGGGCAGAACGGCGGATTCTTCACCGTTTTTCGAATCGTTGCTTTCATCCGATTTGGATTCCCGGTATACGGCCAGGAATCCCTTGAATTTTTCTATGGAACCGACCGCTTTAAACTCCACATTTCCCGCCGTGATGGTTACATCCGTCTGATCGAATACAGCCGGCTTCATCTGCGAGGCGACGAAGCGATTCCATATCAGGGCGTAGAGTTTCCAAAGATCGGGCTCCAGATCATTCTTAAGACTTTCAGGAGTTCGCTGGACTGAGGTCGGACGGATCGCCTCGTGCGCTTCCTGGGCCGTCTTCTTGGATTTGTAGTAGATGGGATGGTTGGGAAGATAATCTTTCCCGTAATTGCGCTGGATCAGCGCACGGACTTCCTGCAGCGCGCTTTCGGCGACCCGGCTGGAATCCGTTCTCATGTAGGTAATCAATCCTACGGATCCTTCGCCGCCGATTTCGATGCCTTCATAGAGCCGCTGGGCCACGACCATCGTTCTTTTCACGGAGAAATTAAGCTTGCGGGCGGCTTCCTGCTGCAACTTGCTGGTGATGAAGGGAGGCACAGGATATTTCTTCTTTTCCCTGCGATGCACTTTCTCGACGACAAAAGGAGCCTGTTTCAATTCTTCGACAATGGCTTGGGTTGTGTCCCCGTCGGAGACCTCCCATTTTTTCCCGTTGATCTGACGCGCCTTCGCCGTAAATTCCGGCGGGATTTTTGCCGCCAACCTTGCGGACAGGGTCCAGTATTCTTCGGATTGAAAGGAGCGGATTTCCTGCTCCCGTTCCACGATCATCCGAAGAGCCACGGTCTGTACTCTTCCGGCCGAGAGGCCCCTTCGGACTTTATCCCATAGCAGCGGGCTGATCTTATATCCGACAAGCCGATCCAGGACCCGGCGGGTCAGCTGTGCATCCACCTTGTTGGAGTTGATCTGTCCGGGATTTTCGAAGGCTTCGTGAATGGCGTTTTTAGTGATTTCGTGAAAAAGAACCCGGTAAATATTCCTGTTTTTACCCTTAAGCTCTTCAGCCAGATGTTGACATATCGCTTCACCTTCGCGGTCGGGATCCGCCGCGAGGTATATGTCTTTAATCCCTTTAGCCGCCGAACGCAGTTCTTTGACCACCTTGGCTTTGCCCGGAATTATCGAATAATCCGGCGCGAAATCCTCGTCTACGTTCACACCTAATTTGCTCTTAGGCAAATCCTTGATGTGACCCACGGATGCCTTCACCAGGTAATTGTTGCCAAGGTATCTGCTGATTGTTTTAGCCTTGGCTGGAGATTCGACGACAACAAGTGACTTACTCATAGAAGCGCGCAATATACCAATCTTGGCGAAAAATCCAAGCAAAAACTTCAAAAAGAATAAAAGCCGGGCTTCCTTCATTCATCCGGGAATCGCTTCGCCCGAATGTACATGTTACCCGGAAGCCGGCGGATCCATCCTTCAAGCTCAAGGTTTATCAGCCGTTCGCTGAGATCCCCGATATCCATATCTCCGTAATGATAAAGCTTGTCGAAATGTGTCGCCTCGTCAAGCTTTAAGAACAGTAACAGTCGTTTTTCTTCTTCCGAAACAAGGTTCAGTTTTAAACAACGGGAACTATATGCCTTTTCACGAGAATATATTTTTTCCTGTAATACCCCCGGCATTTCATCGATAACGTCCCTGTAGGACTGAACCAGTTTCGCTCCCTGCTTTATCAGGAAATTCGGCCCGTAACTTACGGGAGATGTAATATTCCCCGGTACCGCAAAA
Source organism: Acidobacteriota bacterium (assembly GCA_016934295.1). Classification (GTDB taxonomy): domain Bacteria; phylum Acidobacteriota; class UBA6911; order UBA6911; family UBA6911; genus UBA6911. The sequence goes on along the minus strand of JAFGTD010000152.1, from coordinate 89,527 downwards.
ACTTCTCGGTTTTGCTCCATTGCCAGCCGGGCCGTGATCAGGGATCCGCTTTTTTCACTTGCCTCCACAATGACGGCTCCCAGTGAAAGCCCGCTTATTATTCTATTCCGGACCGGAAAATTATGAGGAACAGGCTGCGTGGCCGGCGGGTACTCCGAAAGAACGAGCCCCGTGCGGAGGATCTGTTCTTTCAATTGTCGATGTTCCGGTGGATAATCGACATCGATGCCGCAGCCAAGTACGGCTATCGTATATCCGCCCCCTTCCATGCAACCGCGATGCGCGGCGGCGTCAATGCCTCTCGCCAGACCGCTGACAATACCGATGCCTCTCGAGCCCAGATCCTGTGCAATATCATGGGCTGCCTGCAGTCCGTACACCGTAGGTCGCCTCGATCCGACGACGGCGATTCGCGGGGTGTCCGGCTGTTCCAATCGGCCCCGGGCATATAAAACCAGGGGGGCATCGTATATTTCCTCCAGAAGGGAAGGATACCCGGCCGTTCCGCGTACCAGGAACCGGCAGTCCTGACTACAGGCCCAGTCGAATATTTCTTCCGCGGCCGCTCTGAAGGTTCGGGATTGAATCGCGCGGTACGCTTCATCGGGAAGACAGAGGGATTTTAATGCACCTTCTCCCATTGTAAACAGATCGGCAATATCGCCGATGATTTTCCAGATTCGGTTCTGAACGCGGATGCCGATTCCGGGAATCAGCGTCCATTCGACGGCATTTTTTATTATGGTGTCACTTGCAGTTTGCATAGGGTACGATATAGCCTTCTGCCGCGGTGTATGGCGTTCGGTTAACACCGTTACAGCAGGATACAATGACAAAAAATAAGGCGTATTCGCCTCCGGTATGGCTGTTTCGTCGCCGGGATGACTATTTTTGGAAATTTAGAAAACCGTGACAAAAAAAATCAGAGTTTCCCTTGTTCATTACCTTAATGCCGCCCCTCTGGGATGGGCGTTTCTGCACGGACCGTTTCGTGATTCCTATGAAATCATTCCCTCTTCACCCGCCCGGTGTGCCGATGAGCTTAAAAGCGGGAAAGCGGATATCGGACTGATTCCGAGTGTTGAGTATCAACGCATCCCGAATCTTCGGATTATTCCGGATATTGCCATCGCTTCCCTGTCGGAAGTCCGGAGCATCCTGCTGGTAAAACCACCGGGAAAGACAAGAATAGACTCCGTCGCCATGGATACGAATTCCAGGAGCTCCGTGGTTTTAACGAAAATTCTGTTGAGTGAAGTAATGGGGATACGACCGGAGTACATTCCGCATTCTCCACCCGTGGATGCAATGTTGAAGAAATGCGATGCGGCGCTCGTGATCGGGGACGCGGCTTTGGGTGTTAATCTTAAAAACTACGATACGACGGATCTTTCCGAAATGTGGGTGCGATGGCAGAAGAAACCCTTTGTCTTCGCATTCTGGGCATGCAGGACGGATGCATCCCTCCCGGAAGATCTGGCCGTGCAGTTTCAGAAGGCAAAGCTGTGGGGGCTCGAGAGGCGTCGTGAGATTGCTTCCGTCTATTCGGAGAGACTGAAGCTGCCGGAAGACTTTCTTGAAAGCTACCTCATAAATAACATCAATTATGACCTGGGCCCGGAGCATATTCGTGGGCTCGAGGAGTATCATCGGCTGGCTGAAAGGGCCGGATATATCCGGGATCTCAGGCCGCTGCAATTCCTGCAGCCGTAGGAACCTGCTTTAAATTTCCAGTTCAATGTTCCAGTACAGATAATCGCGCCAGGCTTGAGGCGCGTTTCTGAAACCGATGGTTATATGCAGCATGGATGGAATCCATTCCGGTTCTTTGGGGCGCCGGATCAAGGTCATCCCTGCTTTTTCCGGAGTACGGCCTCCTTTCCGGTGATTACAGGAAACACAGCAGGTGACGATGTTTTCCCATGTTTTGGCGCCGCCCATGACTATCGGGACGACATGGTCGAACGTAAGATTTTCAGAGCTGCATTTCTTTCCGCAATACTGGCAGGTGTGGTGATCCCGAGCATAGATATTGGCGCGGCAGAACTTCACGCGCTGGAATCCTTTTCTGATTTTCACATATTTCAAAAGTCTCAGCACGCTGGGCAATTTGACGGTGAAACTTATGCTTCGTATCTCCCGGTCGTATTCGGCCAGAACCTCGACTTTACCTCTGCAAAGCAGGTTCAGAGCCCTTTTCCAGTTGATTATATTAATGGGCTCGTAGGAGGCATTCAGTACCAGCGTATGTTCCATAGGTTCACGCCACGTGTTAAACAATGAATATCGCCGTGTTGCTTTTTTACACCGCGACGATGGAATGGGTTCGATAATACATCCGTCGCCCGGGCGATTTCATTTCCAACAATTGGGAAACTGCCGACATTCAAATATATGCATTCATTATTGTCAAGCCTGTTGACGGACAGGCGGCATCTTTCGATTGCCCGGATTTCAGGGACATGGATACGCGCCTTTGATACGGCGGACAATGGACGAAGCGAGAATCAAAAACCGGTTGTCTCCATCCCCTGCATGGTATTTAATCTAGCCCATGACAGTGCGACCGGGAATAGAAGTACTGATTCATGACCGTTCGAGTTTTCTCAAGGGAGCGAATGTAGGCGCAGTGGTTCATCCTGCATCCGTCCTGCCCGATTTGCGTCATACCGCAGACGTTCTCGGAGAATCCGGAGAGTTCCGTCTTGTCTCACTGTTCGGACCGCAACACGGCGCCAGGGGCGAAAAGCAGGACAATATGGTCGAGTCCGGTTTCTATCGGGATCCGGACACCGGTGTGCCGGTTCACAGCCTGTATGGCGATACACGCCGGCCCACGGAAGAAATGATGCACGATATCGACGTTCTTCTTTTTGATCTGCAGGATGTCGGAACCCGTGTCTATACATTCATCCATACAATGGCCTATTGCATGGAGGCATGCGCCGGCTCTCAAAAAAAAATGGTTGTGCTTGACCGGCCGAATCCCATTAACGGCAGCCGGGTTGAAGGCAACCTTCTGGTTCCGCAATTTCGGTCGTTTGTCGGACTCTCCCCCATACCCATGCGCCACGGCATGACCATTGGAGAACTGGCGCTTCTGTTCAATGCGGAATCCGACATTCAATGCGACTTGGAAGTCATTGCAATGGAGGGATGGCGGCGTGATTCCTGGTTTGATCAAACGGGCCTGCCTTGGATACAGCCTTCTCCGAATCTGCCGACGCTTGACTCGGCTACGGTTTATCCCGGCATGGTTTTGTTCGAGGGAACCCAAAGCTCCGAGGGCAGGGGGACAACACGTCCCTTTGAACTTATCGGCGCCCCGTTTATCCGGAGCAGACAGTATGCCGATCATTGCAACAGTCTCGATCTCCCCGGTGTATATTTCCGTCCCGCTTATTTCCAGCCGACTTTCAACAAGTGGGCAGGGGAAATTTGCGGAGGCGCGCAGGTTCACGTAACGGACAGGACCAGGTTCGAACCATACCTGACCGGGATTGCGGCTGTCGCCGGCGTGCGAGCGCTTTACCCTGAATTATTTAAATGGCGCGATCCCCCTTATGAGTACGAATTTGAAAAAAGGCCAATCGAAATTCTGTGCGGATGCAGGGAAATACCGGATATGATCGACAGCGGCATTCCGTGGGACCAAATCCGGGAATTCTGGAAGAATGACGTCGATACGTTCAGGCGCCGGAGAAAGCCTTATCTGTTGTATGAATAACCGTTGCATGTTGAACGTTTACAAGTTGCACGTTAAAAACAAAAAGATCGTTGAAGGTTCAAACATAAAATATATAAAAGTAGAGAACTCTTTAAATACGTCAAAACATGCCATATGGACCTTACAATCAGCCCGAAACGTGCAACGAAGCTTTTTTCTTTTGACGTTTAACGTGCAACGACGCTTTTCTTAATAAATATGCTAACATGAAACGACTATGATTATCGGACTTACAGGAAAAAACGGTTCAGGAAAAACGGTGGTTTGTGAATACCTCAAAAGCCGGGGTTTCGTCTATCGATCTCTTTCGGACGAGATCCGGAAGGAAATACAAAAGCGAGGCCGGGAAATAGACCGGGAAATTTTGATTGAAACAGGGAACGAGTTGCGAAACGAGTTCGGCCCGGCAGTTCTGGCTGAACGAATACTGGCCGGCCTGGATAGCGACCAGAATTATGTGATCGATTCCATCCGCAATCCTTCCGAGGTGGACGCTTTAAGGAAAAGGAAGGATTTCACCCTTCTCGGGCTGGAAGCGGATCCGGAGATTCGTTTTCGCAGAAGCAGGGAGCGGGGAAGGGAGAATGCGGCACAGACACTGGAACGGTTCCTGGAAGAAGAATCCCCCGAACTGGTTTCGTCGGATCCCGCGCGGCAGCAGCTGAATGCAACCATGGGAATGGTGGATCTCCTGGTGTCGAACAACGGGACTCTGGAAGAACTGCATCGAAGACTGGACCAGGTGTTGCCGCCTTTAATGAGCCGGTTTGAACGGCCATCCTGGGACGAGTATTTCATGAGTATAGCCAAGGTGGTTGCCACGCGCAGCAATTGTATCAAACGTAAAGTCGCTGCCATTATCGTAAAGGACAAAAGAGTCATCTCTACCGGATACAATGGGACGCCCAGGGGAGCCAAAAACTGCAATGAAGGGGGCTGCCCCCGTTGCAATGGTATGGCCGAGAGCGGGACCGCATTGGATGAATGCCTTTGCTGCCATGGCGAGGAGAATGCGATTACCCAGGCGGCTTATCATGGAACCAGCCTGAAGGGAGCCACTCTGTATACAACCTATTCACCCTGTCTTCTTTGTACGAAGATGATTATCAACAGCGGCATCCGCGAGGTGGTTTATAACCTGGAGTATCCCCTGAATGAACGTGCCCAGTCGCTTTTGCGGGAATGTGGCGTATTGCTGCGCCGGCACCGCGTATAAAACAGTAGCGAGGCGCAGTCGGCAGAATCCGGCGCGGTTGGAGAAGCAGTGTAAAAGAGGGTGCTGTTGAGTACCGAAACAGAAATCAAGATTGAAATTCAAAATCCTGAAGATTTTTGTGCGCGGTTGCAGGCCTTTCAACCCCGTATCGTTTCCGACAGGCATTTTGAAGACAACCGCCTTCTTGATTTTCCCGATAAGACATTGCTTTCGGCCGGGAGCCTTGTTCGAATTCGACGGGCGGGGGAAAAGGCGATATTAACCTTTAAAGGACCTGCGAAGAAGGAAGGGATTTTTAAAACCAGAGAGGAACTGGAAACCGGACTGGGTGACGGTGTTTTAGCCGTGCAAATACTTGAGCGGCTCGGGATGTGCGAATGGTTCCGGTATCAGAAATATCGCAGGGAGTTTGAAGTGGGTACGGTGATCGTGGCCGTCGATGAAACGCCGATAGGCAATTATGCGGAACTGGAAGGTTCGGAATCGGCTATATACGATCTTGCCCGCCGGATGGGCGTGGAAGAATCACGGTTTATAAAACATACCTACTATACCCTGTATCTCGACTGTTGCCGTTTGAAAGGGAAAGCCCCGGGGAATATGGTTTTTTAACTCAATTCTGATTCCCATATTCCCGCAAAGACCAGATTGAGCTATTCAAGTGATTACCGACGCGACAAACCGGAACTTACAAAAAAAATTTGATTTTTCTATCCCGAAACCTCGCCCTTTTCTGGCAAACCTTCCGGCAAAAATCGATATTTACGAGGACGGCATTGCCGACTTCTTCCGTTGGCGCACGGGACTGGACTACTACCTGACAATCGACAGGATTGTTGATTTTGTTGTCGATACCGGGAGGTTGAAAATACTGGATTTGTTGGCGGATACGGCTGTTTTCGCACTGAATCTGGCAGGTCGCAAGGCATTTAACGGACACGTATATTCTTTTGATTCTAATGTCACATTACTGGAGCGTGCCAAGCAGAGGGCCGTGCAGCTGAATCTGCAGCAGACAGTCGAATTCAAGCTGTTTCAGGAACCGAAACTGCCTGTTTCGGATGAATATGGGGATGTTGCCGTATCCATTTTTGATTTTCATCGGCATCCGGCCAGGCAATATCTTTCGGAAGTCATGAGGGTTCTGGCCCCGAACGGGTATCTGATACTTGCCGAGTTAATAGAATCGGCATCATCAAAAAATTCCTGGGCTTCGAAATGGAAAAAACTGTACCTGGAGTATATAAAAAAGAATAAGGCTGAAGCCGAAGCGGTCTATTATGACCAGGAGGAGATAATTGAGCTGCTGTTTGAGGCCGGATTTCGCCAGGTGATTCTTCAAGGATTGAATACCCCGGATTCCCCTCATTCGGGAGTCTTCAGCTTAATAGCTGCGACAAAATGAGCCAAAATTTTATAAATTTTCATCATTTGTTGATAGAGCTTTCAGGACTGGGTATTGAATTTTCTGATAAATAGTAATTTGAGGTGTCAAAATGTTGGGACGTAGAGGAATTCCGGTCCTTCTTTTTCTTGTTTTTTTAGCGCCGGTTTTCAGTCAGACAAAACAGACCTATAGAATTAAAAAAGTTGGAAAATCACCAAACTTTATTGCGCTGAGTCCTGATGGGGGAAGAATGTACGCGACCTCTTTCGGAACCGATGAATTGATCGGCATCGATCTTTCGGAAGGGGTTGTGGACCAGATTATAAAAGTTGGAGCGTCTCCGCTCGGTTTTGCTCTGGCCGAAGAGGGCAAAATCGCCTTGGTGGCCTGTAAAGATACGGGTGTTGTAACCATTGTGGATTTGGAAAATTCACACGTCGTCGACGACATCAATGTCGGAGGATACCCGAATTCCGTTACGGTCAGTCCGCGAGGGTACAGGGCCTATGTTACGGATTACGGCCGAAGTCGGGAAGGCCGGCTGCATATCGTGGATATTCGCGATAGAAAAGTCACGGCGACGATGAAAATGGGGGCTGCACCGTTCACGGCCGCGGTTTCTCCGATCACGGAAATGGTATACGTCATCATGGGCGGAGATAATGAAGTCTGGATCGTGGATCCGGAACGGCTGGTCGTGGTTGAAAAAATCGCCGTTGGAGAAGCTCCGGATGGAATTGCCATTACTCCGAACGGTAAAAAGGTTTTTGTTGCAAACAGCCGATCGAACAATTTGTCGGTTGTCGACGCCCAAATGATGAGGCCGATTGTAACGATACCTGTCGGGAAAATGCCGTTTGGCGTGGCTGTAAGTCCTGACGGAAACCGTGTTTTCGTCGTTAACAGCGCTTCGCGGAACGTTTCAGTCCTTCCGGCGGATCTCAGCAGTCTCGAAGCTAAAACATTTAAAGTAGATAAAGGTCCCACAAACATTATCGTCGGCCCGGACAACCGTACCGTTTACGTTGTGAACGAACTTTCCAATAGTATTGTCGTTGCCGATATACCGCCGAATAGTAGTCAGTAGCCAAGCCGGAAGAATAACGTTCAAACGTTCAACGTTAAAACGTTTCTTCCAACTCCTGCTTTTAATCGGGATTATCCAGCCATGCTGCACGTAGGTCTGACCGGGAATATCGCAACGGGTAAAAGCTATGCATCGATGAAGTTTGCCGAATTGGGCGCCCATGTCATCGACGCGGATCGGATTGTGCACGGACTGCTTGCCCGCGGAACAAAAACACAAAAGAAAGTCGTTGGAGCGTTCGGGGATGAAATCCTGTGCAGCGATGGTTCCATTGACCGGAAAATTTTAGGGAAAATAGTCTTTTGTGATCCGGAGAAAAGGCTGCTGCTGAACAGGTTGACACATCCGGCGGTCGGTGCGGAGATTCTCAGGAAAATCTTCTCACTGGAAAAAATATCGGCCGGAGGAATTATTGTTGTAGAGGCGGCGTTGATGGTTGAGGCCGGCTCTTATAATAATTATCACCGGTTGGTAGTCGTGTCCTGTGATCCCGCGTTGCAGGTTTCCAGGCTTATGGACCGGGATGATCTGGCATTCGAAGAGGCGAAAGCACGGATAGAATCCCAGATGCCTATGGAAGAAAAGCTTAAATTAGCGGATTACACAATTGATACATCGGGAACCTTGAAACAGACCAATTTGCAGGTTGAATCCATATACAGGGATCTTCTGATCCAGGAAATACATATCAGAGAAAGAGAAAACTGATTTCCCGGAATGATGACGCCGTTTTCTCCAGGCGGTTTTATTGTAAATAATGAATCTGTTCAGGTTAACGCCATTCAGTATCCATAGCCCGGTGGTATGGATCCGCGAACATTCAAATTGACAACGTTTGCTTCGCTGTGTTACTAGTCCCTGTTTTTATGGCAAAAACGGCAAGCTTCGATAAATAGGGGCGCTTCTGTGTATATGCCGGTATTTTCAGGTTATGGGAAGTAAGTTCAATTCAAGCCGAGATAGGAACTATGTTAGATTATATTTGGTTGATACCGATCCTGCCTTTGGCCGGGAGTGCGCTCATCGGTCTTTTAGGCCTAGCCAAGCTGTGGTATGCGGGCGAAAAACTCAATAAAAAGATAGTTTCCGTGATTGCACTTGCCTCTGTAGGATTGGCCTTCCTTCTCAGTATCATCCTTGTCTATCAGCTTTTTTTCGTAGAGCACAAAGAACTGTTCAGTAAAGACTTTCTCACGTGGATCCGCGCCGGCTCGCTTCCACTTGCCGAAGGGGGTTTGGCCGGTTTTGAAATCTCCTGGGGATTCCAGCTGGATCCGCTTTCGGCCGTGATGATTCTGTTCGTGACCGGAGTGGGATTCCTTATCCACATATACTCGACCGGGTATATGTGGGATGACACCGGGTATTACCGGTTCTTTTCCTATTTAAACCTCTTCATGTTCGCCATGCTCACCCTGGTTCTGGCAAATAACTACCTGATGATGTTCGTGGGTTGGGAAGGAGTCGGACTGTGTTCCTATCTGCTGATCGGTTTTTATTTCGAAAAAAAGAGCGCAGGCGATGCAGGGAAGAAAGCGTTTATTGTCAACAGGATCGGGGACGCCGGATTTATTCTCGGCATGATGCTTGTTTTTGTACATTTCGGCTCCCTGCATTTTGAAACAGTCTTTCAAAAAGCAGCGGAACTTCCCGTTGAAACCGGAACCGGATATCTTTTCTGGGCGACGGTCTGTTTCTTTATCGGAGCCTGCGGCAAAAGCGCCCAAATTCCCCTTTATGTCTGGCTCTCGGACGCCATGGAAGGACCCACGCCCGTTTCCGCCTTGATCCATGCCGCCACAATGGTGACTGCCGGCGTCTATATGATTTGCCGCAGCAATGCCCTGTTCAGCAGATCGCACGAGGCAATGATGATCGTTGCCGTTGTGGGGACGCTTACGGCGATTTATGCCGCCACAATCGGTTTTGCGCAGACCGACATCAAACGGGTTCTGGCCTACTCGACGGTAAGCCAACTGGGGTATATGTTTGCGGCACTGGGAGTCGGGGCTTTCGTGGGGGGCATCTTCCACGTTGTGACCCATGCCTTTTTCAAGGCGCTGCTATTTCTCGGTTCGGGCTCGGTCATCATGGCGATGCACCACGAACAGGACATGTTGAAAATGGGAGGGCTGAAGAAATACCTGCCATGGACATACGCGACGATGTTTGTAGGCACTTTGGCGATTGCGGGCATCCCGCCCTTTGCCGGATTTTTCAGCAAAGATGAAATTCTCTGGAAGGCCTATAGTAACGGCCATCCCGTTATCTGGGCCCTGCTCTGGATCGGTGCGGGAATGACGTCTTTTTATATGTTCAGGCTCCTGTTTTTGACCTTCTGGGGGAAGGAGCGGATGGACGAACATACCAGGCATCACATCCACGAATCTCCCAAAAGGGTGATTTATCCTCTTGTGGCGCTGGCCGGGCTTTCGGTAATCGGCGGTTGGATCGGACTTCCGGCATGGACAGGATTTGCCAACAAGTTCGAGCATTTCATGGAGCCGGTACTGCATCTGCCCCATGAGGCGTCCGGACACCACGCGGCCCATTCAACCAGCCTGGAACTTTTGCTGACGGGAGCATCCGTGGCCGTCGCGCTTCTGGGTATCTTCATCGCTTATCGTTTCTATGTGGCCAGACCCGGCACGGCGGACAGGATTACGGCTAAAATCAGGGGTGTTTACCAGTTGGTGTATCGCAAATATCTGATCGATGAACTCTATGATGCGCTTTTTGTCAACCGGGCTAAAAATCTTGGAAATATCTGTTTCTTTTTCGATTCGAAATTTATCGACGGCGTCGGCGTAAACGGCAGTGCCGCTGCTACACGTGGTATTTCCACGATCTCAAAACTTTTCGACACCTATGTGGTCGATGGACTGGTCAACCTGATCGGTTGGATAAACATGCAGTTGAATCGTCTGTTTACAGCCTTCCAGACCGGAATGGTTCAGCGTTATGCCTTAGTGGCGGTTTTCGGAATTGTAGTATTGATACTGGTTTATTATAACGGTTTGCTTGATTTTTAATTCTTTGATCCGGGCAGGTTTCGGGTATTCATAGTTAGGGCTCCCGAGGATCGACAGGATCGGCGGGATCTTAAAGTCTCAATCTTGATTTAAATACAGGGAGTTGGATTCGATGGAATTCTTCATGGACAATATCCTGAACATAGTCTGCTATTTCCCTCTGGTGGGAATGATTTTGATTATGCTCACAAAGCGGGAGAATGAACAAGCTGTCAAATGGATTGCCAATATCACCGCATTTATAGGTTTCATCATTTCCATCCCGCTTTTAACGGCGTTCAATAATCCGGAATATATCGGACCCGATGGATTCCGTTTCATATACGAGCATTCATGGATTCCGATGATCGGCGCCACCTATAAATTCGGCATCGACGGAATCAGCATGCTGCTGATTCTGCTGACGACTCTTCTGGGTTTCATCTCCATTCTTTCGTCCTGGACCGCCATCAAAGAGCGCATTAAAGAGTATTACGCGTTCATGCTTCTGCTTCAGACAGGAATGCTCGGCGTTTTCATGGCCATGGATTTCCTGGTTTTTTATGTTTTCTGGGAAATTATGCTTGTTCCCATGTACTTCCTCATCGGCGTCTGGGGAGGCCCGAGAAAACTGTATGCCGCGATAAAGTTCTTCCTCTATACCCTGGCGGGATCGGTCCTGATGCTGGTAGGAATCCTGGCGATTTATTTCCATCAATTCCAGGAAACGGGGGTTTATTCTTTTGATATCCTTGGTTTCCAGAAGCTTGGATTTCCTCCGGACCTTCAATTCTGGGTGTTTCTTGCCTTCTTTGTCGGTTTTGCCATTAAAGTCCCGATGTTTCCGTTTCACACCTGGCTGCCGGATGCACACGTGCAGGCGCCCACGGCCGGGTCCGTCATCCTGGCGGGCGTACTGCTGAAAATGGGAACTTACGGTTTCGTCCGATTTTCTCTTCCCATGTTTCCGGACGCTACGATGCGGTTTATGGAACCGCTGTTGATTCTGTCGCTGATCGGTATCATATACGGCGCCCTGGTCGCCATGATGCAGAAGGACATGAAATCGCTCGTGGCGTACTCATCGGTCAGCCACCTGGGATTTGTCATGCTGGGAGTGTTTGCCGCCACACCGGTCGCCCTTCAGGGCGGCATACTGCAGATGATCAATCACGGCATTTCCACCGGCGCACTCTTTTTGATCGTGGGCATTGTATACGAACGGCGCCATACCCGCCTGATTGCCGATTACGGGGGATTGAGCCATATCATGCCTGTGTATGCAACAGTCTTTCTGATTATGACGCTCAGTTCCATCGGCATGCCGGGACTGAACGGATTTATCGGGGAGTTTCTGATTCTGCAGGGTACCTTCGCCGCGCCGGGACTCTGGATCTACGCTGCTCTGGCCGTCATCGGGATCGTTCTGGGCGCCGCCTACATGCTGTGGCTGTATCAGAGGGTTATGTTTGGAAAGATCGAAAACCCCCTGAATAAGGCGCTACCGGATTTGAATCTTCGGGAACTGGCGACCTTCGTTCCTCTGATTATCCTGGCGTTCTGGATCGGGATTTATCCTTCGTTTTTCACCAAATACCTGGATGAGCCGGTGCAGGCGATCGTTGAGCGTGTAAGGCCCGATTATTACAAGTCTGAAATGGCGGATATCCCAAAGCTGCCTGCTGAAAATAAAAGCGTACACGCAGAATAAAACGAAGAATTCATACAGCCGGAGATTATTTCAAACGCAGGGGCACGACATACCGTGCCCCTGCGTTTTTTTGCCTGTGGTGCAAGGTTGGCCGGCGCTTCTCAAGAGTTTTATATATGGCGGTGTTCAGTGCATCCTACGCTCGCCCCCGAATCGAAGATTCTTCAAACCGCCCGACGCTTCAAAGTTCAAGGAAGTTTCTCCGATCTACAGGTAAATTGCAGAAAATACCAGGAATTTCGGGGTGCGTAAAAATTGAGGGGGGAGAGAGCGGGAGGGTAAGGGGAAGAGCGCATTCCTTAATTCCGTCGAAACACACTCTTCCCCGATAAACATTTATGTTTTAATGGACTATTTTCTGCCAATAGCCGTCGTAGTTTTCTTCCATATCGGGGCAACGGTCGGCGGTATGGCATTTGATGCAGACTTCAATGGGCGGATTCGCCACCGGTATCGGTTGCATTGAGCCCAGGTGATTCGTTGCATCCCCATGGCAGGATTCGCACTGAACATTCATCAATTCCGGCTGCTGCCGGGTCATCGTGAACCCTCCGGGCTGCTCGAAGCGTGTTGTGTGACATACAAGGCATGACGGATCGAACTGCTTGGATCGTTCGACCAGTGTGCTGTAAGCTTTGGCATGATCCGAGGCCTGCCATTTCTGTACGACTTCCGTATGGCAGGGTTCACAGGAGCTGGCTCTTAACGCGACAGGGGCGGCAGTGGCGTCGCTTTGGGTATCCGACCCGCCTCCATAGAGTGCGACAATTTTATCGTTGTATTCGTTAAGCATCTGTTTTACTTCGGGATCGTCATCGATTTTATCGCCGAAAGGAATCAGGGAGTTCTCGGCTGTTTTCCCGCCATTGAGGGTTACTTCCAACAATCCTTGGTACTGGCCTTTTTCACCTGCCCGTACCATAAGGGTTTCTCCTGCCTTTTTGGGATCTTCGGTTTTCAAATAATCATCGCCGCCTATGATTACGTCGATGCCTTCGGCCCGTCTGGCGAGAACCCAGTCTCTGTTGGTCTTTTGATGGGCCAACGCGATTGTGTAATCTACCTTGCCGGCAAGTTCCGCAAGGACGGATGTAGCCGCTTCTATGACATCCTGAACCTTCACCGTTCCACCGGTGGCGTTCTCAACTTTACCGACCATTTCGGACATATCGCCCATAAGTCCGAAGATTCCCACATTTTTTCCGTTGATGTTCTTTATGACATACCGCTTGAAAATCGGAGAGCCGTTTTCATCCGTTAAATTCGCCGATATAAACGGAAAATTGTATTTTCCCTCCAACTCCTTGAGATAGGGGATTCCAAGGGCTAAATCCCTTTCTCCCACATTGACGGCATCTACGCCGATATGATTGAAGATTCGGACCATTGAATCGGCCTTGATCCTGGCTGATTCCATGACCGATTCGGGGATTTCCTCATCTTCGTTCAGAAGGTCGCCTGCATCGACGACGATTAAATTTCCGTTGTTTTTACGGTATTGATCCAGAAAATACGCTTTCTTGTACAGCCCGCCGAGCTGCTCGCCTGTTTCCGCTCAGCCACAGGACTCGAAATATCCCATGATATTGCCGCTGTAGGCGATGCCGAATTTTGAGTTGTCCGCGGCTTGGGAACTCTCAACAGAGAAGTTGACGGACAACAGGATCGCAGCACAAACAAACGATGCCATCAAACAAACAAGTTTCTTCATCCAATCCTCCTACAGGGAGCACGTTTGTATGCGTGTGCATCCCTATATTAAAAATACGCTTAACCGCGTCCTATGTTAGCATTTTAACCCGGTTTTCTCGAAAGTAATTCATACACGACATCCTGTGCCTACAGGGAAGTATAGTCGGTAAGCTATTATTTCCCAATATAATGGAGTTACTCTTGCGAATATTCGGGATAAGAGGATTCATTATTTCGAGGGCAGGGAATTCCGGCCGGTATTTCTCATAAGTTTACTGCCGCGCCGCCCTGGTTCAGGCGGAGCTACCTGATCCTTCGTAAGAAATGCGGACCAGCCGCCTGATATTTTATTGTTGATGACAGGAAAGGATTACCGATTGCTTACAGAAGGTGGGTATGTTATTTTTTGCAATCTATTACTGACAGGGATAAGGAAAGAACAGTGGGGACCACAAAGCTTACTCGCAAAGAAATACTTGCCGAGGATTCGGTACACGGATCCATTGTTTCTCTGGTTGATTTCCTTGCCACACATAAGAAGAAAATTATTATCCTGGGAGCGATAGCGATACTGGTGGCTCTCGGAGCTTATGGCGGAATATTATTTCTCGAAAAAAAGGAAATCCAGGCGCAGGAGATTCTGGGAAGAGGAATAGATTTTTACCATGCAGAGATCGATCCTGATGCAACAGACGATCCCTATGAAAAGGGTTCCAATGCCGTATTCAGCAACGAGTCATTAAAATATCAAGCAGCTGCCGAGGAATTTTCCTCGATAGTGTCGGGATACGGTTATTCCAAGGTTTCAATAATCGCCCGATACTATCTGGGCCTTACCCAGCTGAAACAGGGAAAGGCGGAAGAGGCCGTTAAGAACCTGAGGGAAGCCGCGAATAACTCGAAGGCGCGCACTGTCGGATACCTGGCCCAAAAGGTGCTGGCGCAGCATTATGAGGCATCGGGGAATTATGGAGAGGTAAAGACAATTCTGGAGAGAATGATAAACGACGCGCAATACGATCTTCCGAAAGATGATCTGAGCATGCAACTGGCCAGGGTTCTAATTGCCGAGGGAAAAAACGATGAGGCCGTAAAGGTTCTTCAGGAAGCCACTTCGCAGGGATCCGCATACAGCAGCTTGAGACAGAAATTGATGGCCGAACTGGAAAAGGTGCAGGAATCAACAGAAGCGGAGCCGGAACCCTGATTTATTCGTCCTAGGCCGGTGCTATACAATGCCGTCGTCGGATTGTGCTTTATTGATTCACAATGCCGCCGTAAGTCCTTATATTCCACCGGTTTTATCCTTGACAAAGCTTCCCCCGGTAATATAATTCCACCTTCGCCTGAAGGCAGGAGTATTTGCTGTGTTCATTGAAATTGAGGATCTAAAGCCGGAGCCGCTTCACGTCCACCATGTATTTCAGGCAGGAGAAATTGAATTTTCTCGCGAAGATGCGGTTCTCAACGAACCTGTGACCGCGGATTTTTTGCTGGATCATAAAAATGGCGACCTTCACATCACGGGAACGGTGGAAACGGTCGTTCACTTCAAGTGCTCCAGGTGTACTAAGGAATACAGCAAAGCTGTCTCTGCCGGATTTGATCTTTCCTACCTCCCGCAACCGGAGTGGTCGGATCAGAATGTTGAGGTGGAGTTAAAATACGAGGATATGGAAGTCGCATTTTACGATGGGGTTGCATTTGATGTGAATTTGATGGTTTTAGAACAAATTGAGCTTGCAATTCCCATGAAGTTAGTTTGTCGAGAGGATTGTAAAGGTCTCTGCTACCAATGTGGGGCCGATTTAAATGAAGGAAAATGTTCCTGTACTGGAGAGACAGTAGATCCACGCCTTTCGGTTCTGCTGGATTTTAAGAAAAAATCGGACAAGTAAAAATTTCATTAGGGAATATCATTCCTTCATAAAATGGAGAAACCCGTTCATGCCTAATCCAAAAAGGAGACATTCCAAATCGCGTCGCGGAAAACGCCGCGCGCATGATTTTCTTCAGACTGTTACACCCGGTGTTTGCCCGAACTGCCTGGAACCCAAGGCGCCGCATCAGGCTTGCCCGAAGTGCGGCTATTATAAGGGGCGCCAGGTGATGGAAGGTGAGGAAGATATATAAGATTCCCTGAATAGCACGAGCAATTCGCGTGGATAAATGATTAAGATCGCCGTTGACAGTATGGGGAGCGATAACGCTCCCTACAGTGAAGTGGAAGGAAGCATTGAAGCCGCCAAGGCTTACGATGTGCATGTAATTCTCGTAGGGAAGGAAGCCATTCTGGCTCCTATCCTGAAGAAGGCCGGGGGCGATAGGCTGTCTATCGAAATTCGCAATGCAACACAGGTCATTGCGATGGATGAATCTCCTACACTGGCGATTCGTAGAAAGAAGGATTCTTCCATACGCGTTGCCGCAAAATTGGTAAGAGATGAAACAGCAAGCGGCTTGGTGAGTGCGGGCAATACCGGTGCGGTGATGGCTACCTCCAAAATGGTTTTCGGCTCGGTCCCCGGAGTCGACCGACCCGCTCTGGCTGCTGTATTGCCCACGCTGACGGGGCATGCCGTTCTTCTGGACGTCGGGGCCAATGTGACATGCAAACCGCATCATCTGGTGCAATTTGCGGTAATGGGACATCTGTTCAGCAAGAAAATCGTAGGAGTTCATTCACCTCGCGTCGGTCTTATGTCGGTCGGAGAAGAGGAAACGAAGGGAAACGAACTGACCAAGGAGGTTCACCAGGCTCTGAAGCGGCTCCATTTCAATTTTATCGGGAATGTTGAAGGTCGGGATATTTATAACGGTCGGGCGGATGTTATCGTATGCGATGGATTTACCGGGAATGTAGCCTTGAAGACAAGTGAAGGGCTGATAGAGGCGGTTTTGAAGCTGTTGAAAGACGAGCTTTCCAGCAACCTGCAGGCCAAGCTCGGAGCTTTATTAAGCCAGCAATCTTTCAAACGGCTGAAGAAACGTCTTGATTACTCAGAGTATGGCGGTGCTCCACTCCTGGGACTTCGCGGCGCTTCCATCATTTGTCATGGAAGATCCAGCAGCAACGCTATTAAGAACGCGATTCGCGTTGCAAAGGAATTTGCCGAGAATCAGGTGAATACAAAACTCGAATCCGAGTTGAACCGGATCAATAACGGTTCTAACGGATTTGAATCGATCAGCGGGTAGCTGGCTTTAGCTATAGGATTTATTGAGGGGCCGGACGACTGGCCGGTGAAAGTGCCTGGAAACAGGGACCACCCTCTGGATACGGATGCAAAATTAGCATGTCGAATCGCTTGCTTCCGTGTATTTGAATGCTACAATGTGAGCCTTTCAACCGCAGCTTTGAAGCTCGCTGGTGACCAAATGAAAGAGGAGGAACTGGAATGGCATCAGTAGAAGAAAAGGTCAGATCAATCATTGTGGATCAATTAGGTGTCAACGAATCGGAAGTTACGGGGAGTGCGTCATTCGTCGACGATCTTGGGGCGGATTCTTTAGACACAATTGAACTTGTCATGGCATTTGAGGAAGCTTTCGGCATCGAAATTCCTGATGAAGATGCGGAAAAGATCAAGACCGTACAAAATGCGATCGAGTACGTAGAAGCTCGTAATAATTAGGTAAATAAGCGGATCGTAGCCGACGGCATATCCTTGAAATCGAGGTCATGGAACAGAATATGTGGTTGAGACGTCCTTCAAACGAATCTAAAAAACGGGGAATGGGTCATGAAGATAGTCGTTTGTGTTAAATATGTTCCGGATACCGCTATAAAAATTAGAGTAACTCCGGATGAAAAAGGGGTCGAACTTACCGACGTATCCTTCATCGTGAATCCCTATGACGAGTTTGCGGTGGAAGAGGCACTGAAGATAAAAGAAGCGCAGGGTGGCGAAGTTATCGTGGTCGGCGCCGGTTCCGAACAGGCTACCGCGGGATTGCGGACATGCCTGGCAATGGGAGCGGATTCCGCGGTTTTAATATCCGATCCCACTCTCGACAATGCCGATTCTTATATTATCGGGAAAGCACTGGCTTCTGTTTGTCGAGAGCTTGCACCCGACCTGATACTATTCGGCAAGCACGCCATAGGCGTGGATAACGGGCAGGTGCCCTCCGTAGTTGCGGAGTGTCTCGATCTTCCGCAGGCATCGGTTGTAACAAAACTGGAAATCCAGGAAAAGATTTTTCGAGCCGAGAGAGATATCGAAGGAGCTCATGAGATCGTTGAAGGCAGCCTGCCTGCAGTGATTACGGCTCAGAAAGGCCTGAATACTCCGAGATATGCGTCCTTGAAAGGGATCATGGCCGCCAAGAAGAAAAAGATCGAAGTAAAGAATCTGGATTCGCTGGGCCTCGCAGAGGATGACAGGAAACCGCGCCTGTCTGTGGAGCAGGTTAAGCTGCCTCCTTCAAGGCCACCAGGAAAAATTCTGCAGGGCGATGTATCTGAAGTTGTGCCTCAATTGATGAAATTGCTGCACGAGGAAGCAAAGGTTATATAATCCGCAAATGATGCTATGTACCGGCCCGCCGCAGTAGAAATCATGTGAGACATGCGGGCTGGATTAAGGAGGGAAGATGGCTCAGGGAATCTTAGTCTTCATAGAAGAGCGGGAAGGCAAGGTTAAGAAGACATCGCTTGAGGCGCTGGCGGCTGCGAGGAAATTAGCGGATCAATTACAGGAGCCGGTAACAGCGATCCGTGTGGGTTCGGGGGATGCTTCCGAGAATCTCGCGCATTACGGCGCGGATAAAATACAGTGTGTTAAACATGAACTGTTGGCTTCTTATTCCACGGAAGGTTTTTGCACCGCCGTTGCTGAAGCGGCGAAACAGGTCGAGCCGAGATTTATCCTGGGTACCGCAAGCGCCATGGGAAGGGATCTTATGCCCCGGGTGGCAGCCCGACTCGGCGTAGGACTGGCTCAAGATTGCATTGCGGCCGAAATTGTCGATGACGGACAACTGGAGTGTATTCGGCCGATCTATGCCGGCAAAGCTTATGCCAGGGTTCGGCTCCTTATGAGTCCGGCAATTGCGACGCTGCGTCCTAATGTTTTCCCTCTCGGCGACGCGGATACGGCACGCAATGCAGAAACCGTTACCCTGACGCCCGAATTGAATGCCGAGAAAATTCGTGCATCCGTAAAGGAGACTAGAAAATCCTCCGGCCAGAAAGTCGAACTGACAGAGGCCAACATCATCGTTTCCGGCGGCAGGGGAATGAAAGGCCCTGAAAACTTTCCTGTTGTAGAGGCATTAGCGGATGCTTTCGGCGGTGCTATGGGGGCATCCCGTGCAGCGGTCGATGCCGGATGGATTGATCAACAGCATCAGGTGGGACAGACAGGGAAAACTGTTTCGCCCACGCTGTATGTCGCTTGTGGAATCAGCGGTGCGATTCAGCATTTGGCCGGGATGTCTTCATCCAAATTTATTGTAGCGATAAACAAGGACCCTGAAGCCCCCATTTTCAATGTAGCCGATTACGGCATTGTCGGAGACCTGTTCGAGGTTGTACCGGCTTTGACGCAGGCTATAAAAAGTCAGAAAGAGTAACACGAAGCCGCATTTCTTGTTGTCGGCGACCGGGGAGTTGCCGTTGCAGAGAATAAAAACGGCGATGCGGCCCGCGGTGGATCTTTGCTCCGAAAAAGGGTAAAACGGGAAACCGGCGTTCGCGTTTTAAAGATTCACTCTCATGAAAACATTCAGATACGTTCGGGTTTTCCCTCATTAGCCCGCATTTCCCGCTTTTTCTGTAGCAGGAGAATTATTACCGTTACAGAAAAGTAGTGAGAAATGCGGGCTAATGTGTTATTGGGACTGTTTATATCCTAAGAAAAGGTCGAACTGCGTGGCTAACCTGGCGAGATTGGATAAGGGATGGGACCGACAGCCGCAGAAATATATCCTGAGGCTGTTGAAGAGTCTTCGCAGTAAACTGACGTGGCGTGACTTTATTGTCGGTTTCTGCGCAACGGTTGCCATTACAGCGATTCTGGTGGGATTCCGACATCAGAATATCCCCGAATTTGAAGAGGGGCAGACCGCCAACCAGGATATTCGCGCCTCAAAAGACGCCCAATACATCGATTTCGAGGCTACCGCCATAAAACGGGCGGAAGCGGAGAACGGGATTCCGTTCGTATATCAGCTGGACCAGGACCGTATCTCCGATATAAAGAGTGCCGTGAGTCGTGTGTTCTCCGATGCCCGCATGCTTCTGGAGGAGAAGGAAGTCTCCCGACAAAGACAATCGAATTCCCAGTTGCAGCAGGATCTTCTGAATGAGCTGAAGAGTCTCGTCGGCGATTTTTTCCCCAGTGATCTCCTGAAAATTCTGGTAAGGGAAAATTTCGATCCGACCGTAGAGAAAAAAATTCTTGAAATCCTGGATGCTGTTCTCAAGGAAGGAATAATCGAGGATCGCGAAGGATTCGCCCAGCACCAGAAAATAGGGATAGTCATCCGGGACAATTCTCCCTTCGAGCATCTCCTTGCCGATGCCGGACCGGTACGGGATCTCTCAGAAGCGAAAAAAGACCTGCGCCGTTTCGACCTGGATATTCCCCGATGGACGAGTAAAGAGAAAGATCAGTTGATCCGCTATCTTGAAACAATGCTGGTTCCTACACTGGTATATAACAAAGAGGAAACAGAGGCGAGACGCGCATTGGCCGTTTCCCGCATTCCGCCTGTGGAAGTACAGATCAAGCGTGGGCAAACGATTGTGCGTTACGGCGAAACCATAACCGCTGATTTATTGAGGCAGTTGAATGCCCTGAGAGACCTTTGGAAACCGTCCTCCATAATATTGCAGGGTCTGGGATATTTTTTATTCGTTGTCATTCTGGTTTATTCGCTCTGGCGCTACTTTGTTTTTTTCCAGTCGCGTCATAAAAAAATCAGGAATTATGCGACACTGGCTCTTGTCATTATTACATCCGAACTGCTGATTATTCGTTTGGCCACCGCTCTTGCCGATATTCTTGACGAAAGGTTTAGCCGATTTCAGGATCCCTCGGTTCTGTACTACGCCATTCCTTTTGCGCTTGGACCGCTTCTGGCGACCATTCTTATTGACGTCAATCTTGGGATTATTACCTCTATCATCCTGGCGACCTTGACCGGACTTTTTTACGGCGAGATTGACTCGGCTGTATATCTGATTACGGGCAGCCTTGCCGGCATTTACAGCATCCGGAAATATAAGGACCGCGCTGCGATTCTGGAAGCGGGGTTTGCGATAGGGTTTCTGAATTGCATCTGTCTTTTGGGCATGCATATCCTGAGGCAGAATCCGGTCAGCTTATCCAACGGCATTGACCTGATAATCGTGGCATTTTTAAGCGGTATTCTGGCCTCGACAATGGCCTCCATGATGCTGCCGGCACTGGAACTGATTTTCAGAGTCGTAACCGATATCCGCCTGCTGGAACTGTCCAATCTCAATGCGCCGATACTGCGTCGTTTATCGGTCGAAGCGCCCGGCACCTATCATCACAGCCTCATGGTAGCCACCTTGGCCGAGGATGCCGCTGAAGCAATAGGTGCCAATCCATTGCTGGCCCGTGTTTCCTCCTACTATCATGATATCGGGAAGGTTATTAAGCCGGAATATTTCGTGGAGAATCAATCGCGCGATTATAATAAGCACGAGGAAATATCTCCAAGAATCAGCTGCCTTGTTCTCAACAGACACGTAAAAGACGGGCTGAAGCTGGCAAAGGAAATCGGGCTTCCGGAGCGCATTCGCGAGATGATCCCGCAGCACCACGGGACGCGCATGATGACCTATTTTTTCAAGAAAGCCAGGCAAACCGCGGATAATAGGAACGGAGAAGTTTTAGATGCGGATTTTCGTTATGCGGGCCCCAAACCCCAGACCAAAGAGGCGGCCATTATGATGATGGCGGATTCCGTGGAAGCGGCTTCCCGGACTCTTTTGGATCCCAATTCTTCACAGATAAAGGGAATGATCGATCGGCTTGTGAATGGAATTCTGGAGGAGGATCAGTTCGATGAATGCGATATTACCCTTAGCGATATCCGACTTGTGAAAGAGAGTTTCTTTAAAATTTTGACCGGCGTGTTTCACCGGCGCATAGATTATCCCGACTATGACTTCAAACGCATCGACCCGGAAGCGGAAGGAACTGCTGTCCCGAATACTGGTTCTGAACAAGCAAAGACGGTATAAGATTGACTCCAAATCGGCCGCCTTTTTCTGTTCAGCGGTCCTTCAGGCGATAGGGGCTCCGGACCGTTCATTATCCGTTGCTTTTGTAAGTGAATACGAAATCAAAAAACTCAACAACAGCTACCTTCAAAGAAACTATCCTACCGACGTACTGTGTTTCGTTTATAATGAAGACATGGAGGACGGCAAACCTTTTCTAGGAGAGATTATTATCGCTCCTCATGTGTCCGTCCGCAATGCCGAACAGTACCGCAATCATCCGGAAAACGAAATGAGAAAGCTTCTTATACACGGGATTCTCCATCTTCTGGGGTATGATCACGAAGAAGACGATGGAACAATGCTTCGGTTGCAGAAGAAACTTACGAGGCGAATCTTTTTTAAAAGTGGAGACCCCGTTCTAATAAAATCAAAGGCTTATCCATGACAGGTTTGAACCTCGAAATTTCGGCCATCATAATATGTGCCGGCATGCTGTTTGTCCTCTCTCTGGTTGAAAGTGCAATAACCCTTGCCAGCCCTCTCGCGTTGCGGATGATAATGGATCGGCAGGAAAAGCCGCTTTCGCCTTTATTGTCGCTGGTCCTGGAAAATAAAATGCAGATCATGGTCCCTGTTCATCTGGGGATACAGGTCTGTTTGATCGTCGTTGCAGTTCTGACGACACACCTGAGCCTGCAGCGATGGCCGGCAGAGGGATTGCTTTATGCATTCGTTTCCGTCGCTCTTATATCGGTTCTTTTCCGTCAGCTGCTGCCTAAACTTTTCACTCAGAACGAGCCTGAAAAAAAGCTGGTGCGACTGTTGAAAATCTATGGGCATTTCTACCGGGTACTGCATCTTTTGGCTCTGCCGGTTTCCGGTCTGTTGAATTTACACAAGAGAATGCACGAAGAGGTCGAAGACGGAAACGGCACGGACAGTGAGGAGGCGACCGACGAGGAGATACAGGCCTATCTGGATATTGGGGAAGATGAAGGCATCCTTCAGGAAGAGGATTCCGAGCTTATCCAGTCGGTAGTCGAATTCGGGAACACTCTCGTCCGTGAAGTCATGACGCCGCGGACAAAAATAATCGCGTGCGAAGAGAAAGTATCTGTCGCTGAACTGCGGGATACTATGGTGCAGTGCAAGCATTCCCGCATACCGATATATCGCGATGACATGGATCATATCATCGGCATTGTCTATATCCGCCAGCTGATGGCTGCATATGTCGAGGGAGCGGAGACCGAATCCATAGCGGGACTTGTAAATCCCGTTTTATCCGTGCCGGGGACAAAGCCGGTTTCCAAACTTCTCAAGGAGCTGCAGGCCCGGGCGGATCATGCCGCTATTGTGATCGACGAATTCGGGGGAGTAGCGGGAATGGTAACGATAGAAGATCTGGTAGAGGAGATTATCGGGGAGATCCGGGACGAGGATGAGGCTAAAGTAAGCAAGATTATTGAAGAAGGCCCCATGAGTTTTGTTATTCGCGGAAGCACGGAACTCGGCATGCTTGAAGACCGGGTTCAGAAGAAATTCAGCGGTTTCAATTGTTCGACTGTCGGCGGATTGATCATGTCATACCTGGGGCGTGTTCCGGCTCCGGGAGAAGTTTTTGATTATGAAGGCTTTAATGTCAGGATTCTGGACGCCGATCGAAGACGCGTATACTGGATCCGAATACAACTGCAGGAACCTGATAGGGTCAAAACAGATTCCGAAAACACAGAATAAATTCCGGAAAGACAGGATTCCCAAAGGACGGGGAAGAACAATATTTGGTTTTCAATCTTTAATCTTCAATTTTTAATTCGGAACGATCATGTTTGATGCCCGGGATCGCAGGTATATGAAAATGGCTCTGGCGCTTGCTGAAAAACATATCGGCCTGGCCAGTCCGAATCCCAGTGTAGGGTGTGTGGTTGTTCGCGACGGAAAAGTGATAGGCAGGGGCTGGCATGAGTACGAAGGGCTGGATCATGCAGAAGTGCGGGCTCTGAAGACAGCGTCCGGGGAAACCCGGAATGCCACCGTATATGTCACTCTTGAGCCCTGTTCCCACACGGGAAGAACGCCTCCGTGTGCGGAACTTTTAATTCGGGAAGGGATCCGGCGCGTTGTCGTCGCCAGGGTCGATCCGAATCCATTGGTTTCCGGACGTGGCATTAAAAAGCTGCGTTCCAGCGGCATGCGTGTGGATGTCGGGCTTATGGAAGAACAGGCCGGTGAAATTATCGAAGCCTTTGCCTGCCGAATGACCACGGGACTTCCGTTAGTGGTTTCGAAAGTGGGGATGTCCCTGGATGGGAGGATCGGTACCGGTAAAAAAGGAGGCCATAGGATATCTTCCCCCGAAGGCAGGGAGTTCGGACAATACCTCAGGCTTCGCGCCGATGCTCTGCTGGTTGGAGTCGGGACAATACTTTCAGACGATCCACAATTGACCTATCGGGGGGGCGGCGCCAGAGGCCGGCCGCTGCTGAGGGTTATACTGGATACGCACCTGCGGACACCTCCGGACGCCCGTATTTTTAAAATGACCGGTCCTGCCCCCGTTTTGATATTCTGTAACAAGAGGCGCGCGACAGGCCGGGAAAAGGCGCTCGAAGCCGTCGGGGCTGAAATCATACCGATTCCATCTGCAAGCCGGATTCTGGATCTTGCGGCCGTACTGGAAGAATTGGCGAAGCGGAACGTTCTCGGACTATTGGTTGAAGGCGGCAGCCGGGTGCACTGGGAATTCCTCTCCAGGAGGATGGTAGACTGTTTTTATTTTATCGTTGCTCCGATGATTCTTGGCGGGGAAAATGCGATTCCTTCAGTTGGAGGGAAAGGCTACGGTACGACAGCGGTTGCCCCGAAATTCAGAATTCGAAGAGGCTTTTCTGCAGGATCCGATATGGTGTTTGAGGGGTATCCTTCCTATTCCCGATCTATTATCTCCCCCTGGCGGCCTCAAGAAACTGCTGCATCCTGCCGGTCAGGTCGACCGCCTGCATCAATGCGGAAATAATCGCCACACTGGAAGCTCCCGCCTTCAAAACATCGCCTACCTGTTGTAATCCTATGCCTCCTATGGCGACAACGGGAACCGAAGACGCATTACATGCCTGTCTCAATCTACTCAAGCCTGCAACCGGTGCCGCGTTTTCTTTTGTGGAAGTGGGAAAGATCGGGCCGAATCCGATGTACTGGACAGGCAATAAGGATGCTTTTCGAACCTGCGGCAGAGAATGTGTTGAGAGCCCGATAATGCTTTCCCCCCCAAGGAGGGTCCTGGCTGTCTCCGGAGGAAGGTCGTCCTGCCCGAGATGCACCCCGAATGCACCGCTGCATAGAACGAGGTCGCAACGATCGTTAAGGATCAGGGTTACATTTCTGCTCGAAGCGAAATCCACACATCGCCTGAGGTCCTTCAGCAACTCTGCAGCCGGAGTGTATTTATCCCTGATCTGAACAAACCGGGCGCCGCCCCGCACCAGTTCTTTCAATATGCTGTAGTGGTCGCAACTTCGCGCCATTTTTTTGTCGGTAATAGGATAAATCGGCGGAAACAGCAGCTTTCTCTTCATGATCGGTGTACCCTTGTGTTGTTCAGAGCACGGGATTTTGGAGCCGTTGTAGTACTGTGACGAAATCCTGTTAGAAATTTAGGCCTTAGGACGACTGTCGGGTCCGGTCCGTCCGTGCGGGAGTTGGATACTATCATCAATAATTGTGTGTTGTCAAAAACATGAAAACAGACCTGAATCCGTAAGGGCGTATGTTTCCAGACCGCAGGCGTGAGATCGGAATCTGCAAAGCCGTGTGACGTCCGAAATGCCGGAGGGAGCGCCCCGCATAGACAGGAAGGTTTTCCATAAATAAAAAACCCCGGTTCCAGGGAAAATGGGGAGTTTCCTGGAACCGGGGTTTTTCCGACTGTTGGGTCAGTCGCTTTTCCCCGGACTAGTTGACGATTCGGGGTGTAACAAAGAACAGGACTTCCTGGGTGGACCGAGAAACAGACGACCGGCGGAAAAGATTTCCGACAAGAGGCAGGTCGCCCAGACCGGGTACCTTATCTCCCGAGTTGGATTCATCGTCGATGAGGATGCCGCCGATAACAGTTGTTCCTCCATCGCTGACCAATACCCGGCTTGCGGATTCACTGATTCTTATGGACGGGACACCGCCGACATTCCGTCCCCAATCCGCCGTGTTGTTCTCGACTTTCAAATCAAGAACGATATTGCCTTCATAGGTAATTTGCGGCGTTACCGTCAGCGTTAATGCGGCATTGAAAAACTGTACCGTGATCGTATTATTTGAATTTACCAACACGGGGAAACGGGTTCCCTGGGTAATGACGGCGGGGCTGTTGTTCTGGGCCGTAACCTTCGGTTGCGAAATGAGCTTGGCAAGGCCCTTGGTTTCTCCGGCTGTAAGCGCCGCGTCAAGCAGGAAGGTGTCGAAGATATTCCCGACGGAGATGCCCAGCCCGCCGAAAGCTTTCGTTGCGGGCAGATTCACATTGTAATTACCCGCACCACCCGTGCTGACGGATCCGATATCGCCGACTTCATCTTCGGCAGCGCCCCTACCTGTCGCAGGATTCCCGGCGATATAGGTTGAGTTCGGCGTTGCGCTTGGCCTCGTGCCGCCGATAGTGCCGAAAGTATTCGGCCCGCCGACGGTGACGCGTTCGAGATTACCCTGGACAAAACCGAATTGTATGCCGATTTCACGGGCGAAATCCCGTGCGGCGGAAACGATGCGGGCTTCGATCTCCACCTGCGGTTGCGGTATATCCAGAGTGGTTATCAATTGCATCATTTTATCCAGCTCACTCGGTATATCGGTCATAACCAGCGAGTTCGTTCGTTCATCGTGCACAACATTACCGCGAACCGTTTTCAAGTCCTCCAGGGATGACATGAGGTCTTCTGCTTTCGCATAATTCAATCGCTTGACCCGCGTTTCCAGGTCTGCGGCAAGCAGTTTGGCTTTCTTGAGAGCTTCTTGCTGTTTAGCCTCCTCCTGTAATGTCGATTTGTGCGCAATGCGAATCAGGTTGCCTTCAATCTGCTTATCCAGGGAATAATTGACCAGAACCATGTCAAAAATCTGATCCCACGGTAGCTTTTCTACTTTGATGGAGATATCTCCTTTTACCTTGGGATCGAGAACGATATTGATGCCGGCTTCTTCAGACATAACCCGGAAAAAGTCGACCAGTGGAAGCTCGACAAAATCCAGAGTCAGCAGCTGTCCGGAGAACCTTGAAATTTGGGATGATTGAGATACCGCAGGCGGTGCTGGAGGTGGAGCAGACTGGTTGAGCGGCGACATTGGAGACAGTGATGCTATCAAAGCCGGAATTTCTTTGGCTTTTTCGTCCGACATTTTGAGCCCGCTTTTTTTCAATTCGGTTTCTTTTGAAGAATCGATATTGGCAGGAACAGGCGAAACGGCCGGACTTTCAGCTTTCATCCGGGAAGAGAAAGCAACCTTGGGGATCTCCGATTGTTGCGAGGAAACGGCTGCTTCGACCGGTTCGATGCTTTCGGCAGCACGGGCCGATGTAACGTCCGGGCTTTCAGCCTTCTTCAGGGAGGAAAAAGCAACCTTGGGGATCTCCGATTGTTGCGAGGAAGAGGCTGCTTTGACCGGTTCGATGGTTTTGGCAGCGCTGACCGGTGTAACGGCCGGGCTCTCAGCTTTCTTCAGGGAAGAGGAATCCACCCTGGCAGCCTCCGGTTTTTCCGAAGAAACGGCTGTCTTGACCGGTTCGATGGTTTTGGCAGCGCCGACCGGTGTAACGGCCGGGCTTTCAGCTTTCTTCAGGGAAGAGGAATCCACCCCGGCAGCCTCCGGTTTTTCCGAAGAATCGGCTGTCTTGACCGGTTCGGTGGTTTTGGCAGCGCTGGCCGGTGTAACGGCCGGGCTTTCAGCTTTCTTTTCAATGCCGGAAGCGGTTTTGTTCGTTCCAGGCTTTGCAGGATAGAGCGTTACCTGAACCGAAGTATTGTCTTGAGTTATGTTGTGAGTTCCAAAATCCTTTTCCAGATCGAACACTACCCGCGCTATTTGGGGATTAGATCTCTGAAACTGACTGACGCGCAGTTGCTTGGCGGACGGCGCATTTAACGGCAATTTCATGAAAGTAACTTTATTAACGGTATTCTGAAAGTCGACAACCAGACGGGAGGGATTCTCCAGCCTGAATGCTTGCGGCTTCATCAACCGGTCCGTTTTCATGGTTACCGTCAATTTACCATCCTCCTGTGAAGCCGAAATGTCCTTAAGGGATCCAACGGAGGGAGGTTTCTTATCCTCCGACACTTCCTTTGCCGCGGTAAACAACGGAACGGAAAACGCTAGAATGAAAAGAAGAATACAGTACTTTGTATTCCCCGTTTGATTAGATCCGAAAATGTTCTTTCCAGTGAGTCGAATTTTCATACCCGCCATCCTATGGTGTCCTTAGCCGCTTGGTCACTTCCTGGGTGATGATTTTCCCAGACCTCATTTTTATTTCGCGGACCAATTTGATAGAGTCACGATAAATTTCCTTAAGGTATCCGTCAAAAAGCCTGTCTCCTTCCCTGAGAAAATAGGCTCGATTCCCGGATCCTTTGACGATAGCAAGGCGCCCATCCTCCTTAATGGAGATCCCTTTGAGTACCGCCTCCTCTATAAAAGTGCCGGCGATTCCCGGTGGAGGCAGACCGCGGTCAATTTCCTGATCTCCTTCGTTGCCCGGTTTTTTAAGGAGTGGGTTCAGAAAGGGATCTCGAAGATTGCTGGGGCTGTAGGCGATCCCGGTATAGTTCGACCGGGGGCTCTTGACGGAACCTGGCTGTTGCGATCCTGTCACAGTGCCGCGTTTTGCTTCCTGTGCTGTTGCCTGCTTCATCGGAAGTACGGATATCGCGAAGCATAGGAGCAGACATCCTGTAATCCCGAATGCGGAAGACCTTCGGCATGAACCTGTTTGCCTTCGGAAATACCGCGAATAGGGGTGGTTGAAATAGGTAAGGATCAAGGCGTTTTCTCCTTTGTACCCGAAGCATCATTCCCGGCAGGATCCGGCTGGTCTTCTTTATATACAAATGTTGTCGCTGTACATCTTGCCTTCAGCGTCAACTTCGGATCCGTGGATCCTTCGATATGCTGTATGGAAATGGTCCCGACATCGATGATCCTGGTCGCTCCGCCGATTTTTTCGAAAAAGGTTCCAAGGCCGTTATAGTTGCCCTGCACCTCTATATCGATCGGCCAGTCGGAATAAAAATCCCTTGTAATGACCGGTTTTGGGGAAAATTTCAGGATCTTGAGATTGCTGGAAACAGCCATATGCTGCACGCTTCGCAAAACAGTGGGAGTTTCCTTCTGAGCCGGAAGGATGCTGCGAAGGTCTGCGAGGTATTTCTTAAGATGGGCCAGCTCCTGTTCAAACTCTTTCAGCTGGCTTTCCACCGCAGTCATTTTGGCCACGGAGGTTTCAAGATTTACGGTCTCGACCTCAAGCGCATCACGCTCTCTTATGAGATCCTTCATGAAGTATATGTAAAAGACAACTGCAAGGCAGACAATAAGGCCCGCTAAAAGTGCGTGCTTAAAAGGCCGGGACAGGTTGTCTAAACGGATATCCTTTAGATCCATTTCTTCACTCCTCCGGTTGGTACTGTGCGCTCATACAAAGGAGCGAGAATTTCGAAGCATCATCCTGGCCTACGCTATCAATCATCTCAAGATCGACGCTTTGAAAAAAACCGGTTTCTGCAAGATTGGTCATAAAGTCCGGGATCGCTTCTATTTTTTGAGTTTGACCGACGATTTGAACGGCGCTGTCCTTCTGAATCAGCGAGGTCAGCCATAGAAGCCTGTTTCTGGGAATGCTGTGAAGTACATGGTTAAGAAGAAGAACCGGACCTGTCTGTTGTTCCTTTAGTTGTTCAATCACGCTGATCCGGCTCTGAATCTGCTTTTTATCTTCTTCGTATTTCTCGAGTTTTATCTTTAATGCCTGCAGCCGAGCCTCTTCAGCTTTAAGTTCATTGCGATATTCAGTCAGTTCATTCTTCCGTTCGTTCACAACATAATACCAAGCGCCCATCAATCCCACGACCAGAACAATGAAGACAATGAGGAGCGGCCCTGTTCGGGACGTGGATGGCTTTATATAAGTCCTGTGCGTACGGGCGATAGGATCTTTCAGCAGGTTTACTTTAATCATAGCCGTTCTATTCCTCAGGATTTCGGATTGCTAAACCGACCGCGATGGCGAAATCTGCAGCGCGGTCCGCTATCGTTGAGGATGGAAATTTTTTCGGGTCGTATTTGATCCGTTTGAATGCGTTGAATTTTTCGGCCGGGATTTCAAACTTCCGGGCTAGTGCGTCTATCAGCCCGGTAGTATGCGCGGCGCCTCCGCTAACGATCATGCGGTCAATATGTTCCACGGTCGTTGTAGACTTGAAGAAATCATACGTCTTCTGAATTTCGAGGCAGATGATTTCCGTAACGGATTCAATGACACGGTTTACTTCGGCTGCATCGACGTTTTCAATTTCCTGGCCGTGTTTCAAGGATTCAGCCTGGTCATAGTCGATGTTGAATTCCTTCTGTAAAAATTCCGTGTATTGATGCCCCCCGACACCGACATCGCGTGTGAACAGGAATTCGGTGCCGGAAACGATGTTAATCGTCATTGTGTTTGCGCCTATATCGAGCAGTGCGACTGTGTCATCGCCGGCCGGTTCGTAATTTATTTCATAGGCGTTTTGAAGCGCGAATGCGTCGACATCCACCAGGACCGGAGTTTTCCCGGCCATTTTAACAACACTGGAAAAGTCGGTTATTTTGTCTTTTTTAACGGCTACAAGCAAAATATCCAGGTTTCCGGTCGCCGTATTTTCTCCAAGAACCTGGTAGTCCAGATTCACGTCCGATATATCGAAAGGTATGTATTGTTCCGCTTCCCAATGGATGGATTCCGACAGTTCCGCTTCACTCTGCACCGGCAAGGATATTTTTTTAACGATGACTGAATGACCGGAAATGGATGTCATAACGCGTTCATTCTTAATATTCTGTCCGGTGAAGATACGGTCAATCGCTTCCGATACCGGAAGTTTTGAGATGATGACACCGTCGACGATACAATCCGGAGAAACTTCCTCAATTCCAAGACTGATAAGTTCATACCCGCCTTTGCGCAGAGGACGGAGTTCCGCCTCCTTTAATGCGCTGGAGCCGATGTCAAGACCAATTGCCTGTTTGTTTCGATTTAGAAAACTGAGCATAATGTTTGCGCCGGTTTCTTCGTTATTTTTCGTAAATTTTTAAGAGAAACATTTTTTTCAGAAAGTCACGATTCATTTTTGTAATTCCAATGAAACAGCAAGTTCGTGCCTGTTCCCTGTAAGCCTTATCGTCTTGTTGAGAATCATATTGCGTTTTTTCTTAATTTCCGAAGTGACACGCGTCACGAATCCTTAAATATTCAATTTCTTTAAAGAACGGTCATGTTTCATTTGTAATATTTGCTTCGGAGTTTTAAAATTATCCCTCAAGCCCGAACGAAGGACGGGTAAACCGCGAAAAGGAGTTACGCGGTTCAGGAGAGAAAAGTACCAGGCTGGAAAAGATTTAAGGATTGGTGCACGTTGAGGGTGTGGTCCGCCCTGCATTAAATTGCCCGGTTTTTCACCACTTCTTTATTAAATCCGCCAAAATACCGGTGTATTATAATGTCAATTCTTCTTGACACTTACACGTGTCTTGGATAGCCTAAGGGATTGTTCTACTTGGTAGTTTAAAGAGGGAGAGAGTAATGAAGAGTATTATCCCCTGCAAAGAGGATATGCAGAAAAAATGGCACGTAATTGACGCGGAAGGGCAGGTTCTCGGGAGACTTGCCGCGCGTGCCGCCAGGCTCTTAACGGGCAAGGATAAACCGGTATACACTCCTTTTCTTGATACCGGAGACCACGTAATTGTAATTAATGCCGAGAAGATCAAACTGACTGGCAATAAATTAGAGGATAAAAAGTACCGCCACCATAGCGGATATCCCGGTGGATTGAAGGAAATTACTGCCGGCGCGCTTCTGGAAAAACACCCGGACAGACTGGTACGTGATGCCATTTTCGGGATGCTGCCTAAGACCAAACTGGGCAGATCCATGAGAAAGAAACTGAAGGTATATAAAGGCCCGGAGCATCCGCACCAGGCCCAGCAACCTACGGCGTTGGCTTTATAATCACACAAGCCGATTGCTTTTCATTGTGAAGCAAGTTGAGGATTTTAATGGCGATAGTTGAATATTACGGAACGGGGAAAAGAAAAAGCTCAACCGCTCGCGTGCGTCTTATTCCCGGCGAGGGACAGGTAACTGTCAACAAACGTAACCTGGACGAATATTTCAAGGGCGAGACACAGCGAACGATAATCCGTTACCCAATGGCCGTTACAGATACATTAGGCAAGTTCGATATCCGTGCCCTTGTGGACGGTGGGGGAACTTCCGGTCAGGCGGGCGCCATACGGCTTGGAATCGCGAATGCGTTACTGCAGTTCAATACGGAACTGCGACCCAAGTTAAAAAAGGCCGGTCTGCTACGCCGAGATTCGCGCATAAAGGAAAGAAAGAAATACGGACAGAAAGGGGCTCGTAAGAGATTCCAATTCTCGAAGAGGTAGCCTGAGGAGGTTCTAGTTGGTTTCGATAACCATGAAGCAATTGCTGGAGGCAGGAGTCCACTTCGGCCACCAGACAAAACGCTGGAATCCGAAGATGAAAGAATATATCTTCGGGCAGAGAAACGGCATATACATTATTGATTTGCAGAAAAGCATCAGGCTGTTCAAGAGCGCAATTCAATTCATGTACGATCTGGGAAGCCAGGGGAAAACCATCCTGTTTTTAGGTACGAAGCGGCAGGCGCAGGAAGCCATTCAGGAAGCTGCGCAAAAGACATCGACCTACTACGTAAATCAGAGGTGGTTGGGAGGACTTCTCACCAATTTCGTTACGATACAGAAAAGCATTAAACGGTTCCGCGAACTGGAGACCATGCGTAGTAACGGGCAATACGATCTTTTTTCCAAAAAAGAGGTGGCGCGTTACGAGCGGGAAAGAAAAAAGCTCGAGAAAAACCTCTCCGGCATCAAGGATATGACCGGATTGCCGGACGCGCTTTTCGTGATTGATACTAAACTTGAAACCATCGCGATTAAAGAGGCGGTCAAGCTGGGAATTCCGGTAGTCGGCGTGGCCGACACCAACTGCGATCCGGATGAAATCGACTATATCATTCCGGGCAACGATGATGCCCTGCGGGCTATCCGGCTGATTACGGATACAATCGCCCAGGCATATCTGGACGGCAAGGCCGTATACGAAGCACAGCAAAAGGAACTGGCGGAACAAATGGAAAAACAGCGCCAGATCCAGGCAAAGCAGGCTGCCGCCGCTCGAGAAGCTGCTGAAAAAGCGGCCGCCGCGGCTGCAGATACGAAAGCGCCGGCAACCGATCAAACGGATGCAGCCACTGTTCCCGATGGTCAGGGTTCCTCTGCAGACGAAAATGCGGGCGCCGCGGAATCCGCTGCTAAGCCAAAAACTACCATGCGAAAAACACTGCAGCGCAAAGCTAAAACCAAAAAGACCGAGGTCGCGGCAACCCCGGCGGAATCTGCACCGGCCGATCCTGCACCGGTGGAATCTGCACCAGCCGATCCTGCACCGGCGGAATCTGCACCGGCCGATCCTGCAAAGGACGTAAAGTCAGAAGAAGAAAAGGAAGAGCCGACCGAAGTGAAGGACGCTAAGTCGGAAGATCCGGGGAAAACTTCGACGACCGGTCAGGAAAGCTAGCCGATGTTTTGCTGCAGTTTTCTATAAAGAATTTCCGAGGATTATCCATGCTTCCGGGCGGAAGTTTATTCCACTTCTGCTCGAAACAGTCGATCCCGGGTTCATCGAGCGAAGAGAATAGAAGCGAGGAGATATACCATGGCCGTATCCGCTAATCTTGTGAAGGAACTGAGGGAAAAAACCGGTGTCGGTTTTATGGAATGCAAAGGCGCACTGCAGGAAGCGAACGGGGATATAGAAGAGGCCATAAAAATTCTTCGCAAGCGGGGTCTTGCGTCTCTTGCCAAGAAATCCGGTCGCGAAACCAAGGACGGTTTAATCGGCACATATGTGCATAACGGCAAAATTGGCGTCATGGTCGAGCTGAACTGTGAAACCGATTTTGTAGCTCGGAATCCCGATTTTCAGATCCTGGCCAAAGATCTGGCGATGCATATCGCGGCAAGCGAACCACGATTCGTCAATAAAGAGGATGTAACTGAAGATGTTCTAGCCGGGGAGCGGGAAATCTTTCTCGAACAGGCGCGGAATAGCGGGAAACCGGAGAATGTACTGGAAAAAATCGTGGAAGGGCGCCTATCAAAGTTTTATTCCGAAGTATGCCTGTTGGAACAACCTTTTGTGAAGGACTCCTCAATCAGTGTGCGTGAACACATTGCAGCGCATATTCAGAAGATAGGAGAAAACATCCAGGTGCGCCGTTTTGTCCGATATAAACTCGGAGAATAAACGCCTGTTTTCTTGAATCGCAATTCCACTTGTATGCTGTCGGATCGGCTGAACAGTATTTTCACAGAAGCGGTTCAAGCCCCGGTTTTTCGATACCCATGAGTGGGAATCCAGGCAGACGGTCTATTTTCAGGTTGTGCGGCACAACCCCGCAGGGGAATATATCCGGTCCGGACGTTCCCTCAATTGACTGATGCCCATTTCGGTTATTGACGGCACGCCTCGGCTCTTCCAGGAGGTCGGATGGAATCGAATCGCACTGAAGCAAAACCAAAATACCAGAGAGTGCTGCTGAAGCTGAGCGGCGAAGCTTTAATGGGTGGCCAGGGTTTTGGTGTCGATCCGGCAATGGCCGACCGTATCGCCGAAGAGATTTCCGAACTCCATACAATCGGTGTACAGGTCGCGGCAACCGTCGGAGGCGGAAATATCATACGGGGAATTTCCGTTAGCGAAGCGGGGATGGATCGTGTCAGCGGGGACTATATGGGCATGCTGGCTACGGTGATAAACGCCCTTGCACTTCAGAATGCACTCGAGAAACGCTCTGTCTTTACGCGGGTTCAGTCCGCCATTGAAATGAAGGAAATCGCGGAACCGTTTATAAGACGCCGCGCCATCAGGCATCTTGAAAAAGGACGCGTTGTCATTTTCGCTGCAGGTACGGGAAATCCATACTTTTCAACAGATACCGCAGCAGCCCTTCGAGCGATGGAAATCGGCGCGGATGCCATTTTCAAAGCCACCAAGGTGGATGGAATTTACGATTCGGACCCTATGCAAAATCCTTCGGCCAGACAGTTTGACACGCTTACCTATCAGGAAGTGTTGGCTAAAGGATTGAAGGTCATGGATACAACGGCTGTTACGCTTTGTATGGAGAACGGAATGCCTATCATAGTTTTCAACCTGCTGCGTCATGGGAATATAAAGGATGCTGTTTTGGGCTTGAATGTGGGATCCGTTATTCAATCGTAGTGCGACCGTCTCTTCACGAGAGTGCGCTCCGCAAACAGGAGGTTAGATTTCATGATCCGAGATACACTCGATACCACCAAAAAGGGTATGGAAAAATGCGTGGACGATATGAGGCAAAACCTGGCTACGATCCGGACCGGCCGGGCTTCAATCAACATACTGGACCATATTCAGGCCAATTATTACGGAACGCCGACGCCCCTGAATCAAATGGCCTCTCTCTCAACTCCCGAGCCCGCGTTAATAGTGATCCAGCCGTGGGATCCTTCTACAATATCCGTGATTGAAAAGGCGATCCTCGCGTCCGATCTCGGCTTGACGCCCACTAACGATGGGAAGGTAATACGACTTCCGATACCGCCCCTTACTCAGGAACGACGTCAACAACTGGCCAAATCGGTGTCGCAGATAGGAGAGCAGCACAGGGTGGCGATTCGTCAGGTGCGACACGAGGCGAACGATCAGTTGAAATCGTTTTTGAAAAAGAAAGAAATTTCCGAGGACGAAGAACGGGATGGGCTTAAGAAAGTCCAGGAAATAACAGACAAGTACATTGAGCAGATCGGAGAACTTCAGAAAAATAAAGAAAACGAAATTCTTGAGATCTGAAACTTCATAATACATCACGGCTCTTAATTAAGCCTGCTGCCTGTATTGCTGTCCATTTTATTAAAATTTCGATCTACGTATCGGTCAGTACAAGATATCTACCGATACCCTGAGATCAATCAATCCGGATGCAGGGAAGCCGGATTACAGGCTTTGCTTAATCCTGAATTCCGATACGGTGCGACCACGGAAACGCAGAAAGCGCCATGTCGGATAGGCGGGCGCTCTCATAATACCGGCGACCTGAAATGCGGGTTAAGGCTTAAAGTATTTATTTCGCAATCGAAATGGGGTTACTGGAATGATTTCTGCAACACAAATCAAGAAGGGAATGGCTATTAAGCTGAACGATGAGCTTTACCGCGTTTTTTCATATCAGCATTTGACGCCCGGGAAAGGGCACGGTTTTGTCCAGACTAAATTGAAGTCATTGAAGACCGGAGCGATAATCGAGCATCGATTCCGCTCGGATGATCGCGTTGAGCAGGCCTATCTTGAATACCACGAGGTTGAATTTCTTTACTCGGACGGGGGCGACTACTACTTCATGAATACGGAGACATTTGACCAGTTTCATTTGCCTGCCAATCTTCTTGAAGAGTCCATCCCGTACCTTATTCCGAATATAAAGCTGCAGGTTGAATTTTTCGAAGGGAATGCGATCGGCGTGACACTGCCCACTTCCGTAGAACTCAGGGTTGTATCCACGGAACCGGCGCTTCGTGGGGCCACAGTGAGCAACGTTACAAAGCCGGCTACCCTGGAAACCGGGCTGGTGATTCAAGTGCCGCCATTTATTAATGAAGGGGAGCTTATCCGCGTCGACACCGGCGAAGGAAAATACCAGGAGCGGGTAAAATCCTGACGGCTGAATAGATGAATCCGTGATTTGTTACCTCAAAGGTTTGGCAAATGGAGGGTGCTTGTACCAATGAAAGAATTTACCCAAAGCCTCCGACTTTCTCCAAGCGAAATTCCAAACCGTATTTATGGCGTGGACAATTGGGGCGGCGGTTATTTCGATGTCAGTGAGCAGGGTTGTTTAACGGTTCATCCAACCAAAAATCCCTTGATGGGAGTTGAAATTGTTTCCCTGGTTCAGGCTCTCCTGCAGCGCAAAGTTCCGCCTCCATACCTGCTGCGCTTTCCCCAGATTCTCGACACCCAGATTAAGGAGCTGCACGAAGCCTTTCGCAATTCCATAGCGGAGTATAATTACACCGCCCAGCATCGGGCTGTTTTCCCGATGAAGGTGAACCAGAAGCGCAGTGTCGTGGAACGCCTGATGGCCGCGGGGCATCGATACGAATACGGTGTGGAAGTGGGTACAAAGGCCGAACTGGCCGCAGCACTGACAATGTCCCTTCACTCGAAAGCTCTATTAATCTGCAATGGAGTCAAAGACCGTAAATACCTGGAATGGGCGATTCAGGCTTCAAAAATCGGCAAAAATCCAATCTTAATTATTGAGGAAGTAAACGACCTCAAGAAGATAACCGAGGTATCCTCTGCGCTGGGTGTGAGTCCCGACCTGGGCGTGCGTGTACGGGTGTTTTCGCGCGGGGCCGGAAAATGGGAAGAATCGGGCGGAGAAACCTCCAAATTCGGAATAAACACCATTCAGCTCCTGGATTGCCTCAAACTGCTTTCGGATGAGGGCCTGGCCCGCCGGCTCAGGATGCTTCACTTTCACATCGGCTCCCAGATTACCGATATAAGAAGAATCAAGAATGCGATAAAAGAAGCGGCCCGGGTGTATGCAAAAGTATATAAAATGGGATTCCCGATAGGATTCCTTAATGTAGGGGGCGGACTCGGTGTGGATTACGACGGCAGCCGGACGGCTTCGGACTGTAGCGTAAACTACAGTATGCAGGAATTTGCCAATGATATTGTCTATACTATAAACGAGATCTGCGAATCGGAAAATGTGCCGCCACCGACGATTGTGACTGAAAGCGGGCGCGCGGTAGCCGCCCATCACGCGCTTTTTATTACCAATGTAATACGAACCCTGAATCCCGGTCTGGGCGGCACAATGATCAATCCTTCAAAGGTTGATTCCGAAGTCGTCGAGGAGATGACGGACCTTTACAAGGAAATTAATCCAAAGAATTTTCGTGAATACTACCATGATGCTCTCCAGAATCGCGAAGAGCTTCAATCCCTTTTCAATCTGGGATATCTGAACCTGCAAAACCGAGCCCAGGGCGAGTGGCTGTTCTGGCAGATTTGCAGAAAAGCCATTAAATTTTCACGTTCCATGAAAGAACGCCCCGAGGAGTTCATCGATCTGGAGAACATCCTGGCCAGTAAATATATCTGCAATTTTTCAGTATTTCAGTCCACTCCGGACAGCTGGGCATTAGACCAGCTTTTCCCGATCATACCGATTACACGCCTTACGGAAGAGCCTACGGAACGGGCGACCCTTTGCGATATTACCTGCGATTCCGACGGGCAGATCGATAAATTCGTCGACCTGCGGGATGTTAAGCAGGCACTGGAGCTTCACGGCGTCAACGACGAACCCTATTTTCTGGCGATTTTCCTGATCGGAGCCTATCAGGAATCGCTCGGCATGAACCACAACCTTCTGGGCTCTGCAAACGAGGCCCATTTTCTCATTGACGATTCCGGCAAACCTCATATCGACAAAATAGTCCGCGGAGAAACGCTGGGACAGGTTCTGGAATCCGCCGGCTACAGCGAGCAGAATCTGGTCGAGAACTTCCGCACCATGGCCCGGAACGCGGAAAATCAATCGAAGATTACAAAAGAGGAACTGGATTCTTACTGCGAATCCTTCCAAACTACTTTAGGAAGCTACACCTATTTGGAAGAGTAGAGCCCTCGAGCGTTGGAACTTTTATATCTTTAACGATTAACGTGCTAACGTGTGAACGTACTAACGTGCGAACGTGGGATGACGGAGTTCGTTCCCTGATTGCCGAAATCGGTTTATATTTATAATTGTATCTATCTGGGAATAAAGAGTGAGGTCCGGTGATGGATGAATGGCGGAGGGCCGGTTCATGAGTGGGGCAAACGTTCTAACTTTTAACGTAAAACGTGCGAACGTGCTAACGTGTGAACGTACTAACGTGCGAACGTGGGATGACGGAGTTCGTTCCCTGATTGCCGAAATCGATATGTCGTTGTAGTTGTTGCTGCCTGGAAAGGTGGGGTGAGATCCGGTGACGGATAAATGGCGGGGTATCTATCACGGAATAAATCACTCTTTCGTGAGCTAACGTATGAATGTGAGAACGCTCTATGATGCAGCTCTTCATATGATTGCCGAAAACATTATGTCTTTTTAATTGCCCTTGCCCGGAATAGGGGGTATAGGAATATTATAATCATTCATGTGGAAAGGCATGAGGATGAAAGCCTTCATGATATTCATTGCATTTTGTTCGTTATTTGTTACATCAACACTTGCGTTCAATACGGAATATGTTACTGAGGAATTTCTGCTTGATCGTGTGATTGAAAAAGGTGAACTTCAATATCCTGATATCGGGAAGCCAAAAATTCCAGGACGAGTAATCTTATCTGTTGTAATTAACGAAAACGGTATCGTAGAGAAAACAAACATCATTGCAGGACATTCTTTTTTAAATGAAAGCGCTGTAAATTACATCAATACGTGGAAGTTTTTGCCGCTTACAGATAATGAAAATACTTATAAAATGTCAGGAATCATTACTGTTTGGTTTGATTTTGCTAGCAATAATCCAATCAGAGGGCAACATCTTGCACCAATAAGGGTTTTGGGAATTGATACATTTATTGTTGATGGCAGAAATATGAACTATCCGCAATTAGAGAATTGGATCCGCTCTAAAACTGAGTGCGTTTCATGCGTAATTCTTCAACTTCAAGTTAGGGACACTCCCTCAGAAGAATTTTTTAAAATGTTGAGAATAAACGGTTTTAAAAACGTACACCTACAATATGAATAGATTATATAGAAAGAAAGGAGGCAAATTAATTCAGTTACCGGAAAGATAAAATATGCTGGCGGTACTCATCTCCTTTGCCATTCATCCGTCATAAACCCGAACACAATGTAGTTGGTTTTAACGTTAGCACGTTAGTACTTTCAAACGCTCCTACCTGCCCCGCCCCATTCATCCGTGACCGAGACTCGCTCCGCATTCCCAAAGAGTTACAGGTATGAAGACATGCCGATTTCGTTCAATCAATAAGCCCATCCCGTCATCCCACGTTCGCACGTTAGTACGTTCGCACGTTAGTACGTTCGATGAAGTGTCTATCTGTATTTCTGTATCTTCCTTCTCAATGTTCTTATCGCTTTTTTAACGGTTGCGGGGGAGGTTCCGCCCAGTTCTTTCCTGCGGGCGACTGCTTTTTTCAGATCCAGGCAACCATACAGGTCCTCCTCAAAGAGGGGAGAGAAGCTCTGGTATTCCCGAATGGGTAATTCTTCCAGCGTAAGCCCCAATTCGGAAGCCCGGACTACAATTTTTCCTATCAGGCTGTGCGCTTCACGGAAAGGCATGTTTTTTGCGACAAGGTAGTCCGCGAGTTCGGTCGCATTCAGGTAGCCCTGGGTTGCCGACTCCTGCATCCGTTGTGGATTGAGGTGCACTCTTTCGAGAACAAGTTGAACCATATGCAGGCAGTCTTCCGTTGTTTTAATGGCGTCGAATAATCCCTCCTTGTCTTCCTGGAGGTCCTTGTTATAGGTCATGGGTGTGCCCTTCAGGACCGTCATGAGCGAGACCAGATGGCCGAGCGTTCGACCGGTTTTGGAGCGGACCAGTTCCAGGGCGTCGGGATTTTTTTTCTGCGGCATCAGGCTGCTCCCCGAAGCCACACTGTCATCCATCTGTAAAAAAGAGAATTCTCCGGAGTTGTACAGGATAAAATCCTCCGAAAGACGGCTCAGGTGTATCTGGAG
Source organism: Acidobacteriota bacterium (assembly GCA_016934295.1). GTDB lineage: Bacteria > Acidobacteriota > UBA6911 > UBA6911 > UBA6911 > UBA6911. Next base: position 48,375 of record JAFGTD010000152.1, on the reverse strand, counting down.
GGTGCATGCAAAAAAGAGAAAATCGAGAACAAAATCGCGATCGGAAACCGCATCCATACTATTGCCCGAAACGGTCGAAAATCCAAGATCGTGGGCCAGCGCTTTACGGTCGATATTATAGACCGTCCCCGAAAGAGCCCCGGACCCCAGCGGGCAGACATCGGTTCGGCTCTTTGCATCTCCAAGCCGCTCGAGATCCCGAAGCAGCATTTCCGCATACGACAACAGGTAATGGGAGAAAAGCACGGGTTGCGCTCTCTGAAGATGGGTATATCCAGGCAGGATCACCCCGAGATATTCATCCGCTAGATCGGCCAGTGTATGGAGCAGGGCCAGTATCCTCTTTTCAATCCCGGATTCTTTTTGAAGAAGATAAAGCCGAAGGTCGGTCGCCACCTGATCGTTGCGACTTCTCCCTGTGTGCAGTTTAAGCGCAAGAGCGCCTACTTTTCCGGTCAGGGCCTGCTCTACATAGGTATGGACGTCTTCAGCCCGGCTTTCCTCAATAAAGCCGGGATTGCGCAGGTGGTCCTTCAAGACACCGCGCAGTCCCTTTTCCACCGATAATCTTTCGCGGCGGTTGAATACGCCGGCCCGTTCCAAGGCGCGGGCATATGCGAGGCTGCCAAGGATGTCCACTTCGAGCAACTCGCTGTCGAAAGGGAGAGACCGGTTGAAGTCGGAAAAGAAAGGATCTTCCTCGGAGGAAAAACGTCCCCCCCATAATTTTTTAGTCGGCAATCTCCACCTCCTTGAAATAGCCTGCATTTTATACAAGGTTATACCGATTATCAAACGGCGGCGCCATAAGCAAGGCCGTTGTACCCGCTGGATGAAAAAACCGCGGCAAACCCTGTTAGAAATACGGGAGAGGAGATTTTCGCAGATTGACCGGAAAGGGACAATCTTATTTCGATACATGGCCCGCATTTCCAACAGCCCAAATTTTCACCGGGATTCCAGCTGAAAATTTGGGCCATTTTATACTGCAGCGACTTGTTGTACAAAGCGGCTTTAGAAGCGAAGCAGCGGGTACCCCTGTGAGATGCGGGCTAAAGAAAAAACCCATGAAGAAGGACTCCTTTCTTCATGGGTTCGGTTATTTGCGCGATTCGGTAATGAGTTATTAGATTTCGGCCGATTCGCCCGCAGATGATTCCACTCCCATGCGACGCAGCTTTTCGACGAAGGTGGTCCTTTTCAACTGGAGAAGGGAGGCCGCCCGCTTTTTATTTCCCCTGGCCACCTGCAGACTTTGGAGTATCAGCTGTTTTTCAAGGTCGGAAATCATGGTGTTGAAATCGAGGCCGTTGTCCGGAATATCGATGGCCTGAAAGGATGCCTTGGAGTCGGCCGGCTTTGTAACAACGGGGAAATCCTCCATATCCAGGACATCCCTGTCTCCCGAGAGCGCGACCGCCATTTCAATCGAGTTCGACAGCTGGCGGACGTTGCCCGGCCAATCGTAGGACATCAGGTACTTCATAGCTTCATTCGAAACGCTTTTGGGTTGAAGATCCTCGTCCGTGCAGTATTTGTTTAAGAAATGCTGGATTAAAAACGGGATGTCCTCGCGTCGATTTTTCAGTGACGGGACATGCATGGGTATTACGTTCAAACGATAGTACAGGTCTTCCCGGAAATCGCCCTTTTCTACCGCGTCAAGAAGATTGCTGTTTGTAGCGGCAACGATGCGCACGTCCACTTTAACAGTTGTGGGGCTGCCGACTCTCTGGAATTCACGTTCCTGAAGTACCCGCAGCAATTTTACCTGGAGATCCATCGGCATGCTGGACACTTCGTCCAGGAAAAGCGTGCCATGGTTTGCCTGTTCGAACCTTCCGATTCTGTGCTGATGGGCACCGGTAAAAGCTCCTTTTACATGGCCGAAGAGCTCGTCTTCAAGAAGGTTCGAAGGGATCGCTCCGCAATTGACGCTGACCAGAGGCTGGTCTTTGCGGGGGCCGTTGTAGTGAATGGCACGCGCGATCAATTCTTTGCCGGTTCCCGTTTCTCCCTCGATAAGCACCGTGCTGTTCTTGGAGGCAACAACACTGATCAGCCTGTAGATGTTCTGCATCGCCGAACTGTTTCCGACGAGATTCGAGAAATGATACTTGCTTTGAAGCTCTCCCCGCAACATCCGGTTCTCCGACTTGAGTTGTTGCTCTTCCAGTCCTTTTTCGACACGAACTACAAGTTCGTCCAACTGAAACGGTTTCGGTAAGTAGTCGTAGGCGCCTTTACGCATGGCTTCTACGGCGGACTGTATATTTCCAAAGCCGGTCATTACAATGACAATCGTTTCAGAAAAAAGTGAAAGAGCTTCTTCGAGGATTTTATCTCCGGTCAGTCCGGGCAGTCGTATATCGGTAACGATTACGTTGTAGGGATATTGACGAAGCATTGCCAGTGCCGTTTTACCGTCGGCGGCTTCATCAACTTCAAAATCGGCACCTTCGAGAGCTTGTCGGACAACTTCCCGCATATAGTCTTCATCATCGACGATAAGGATCCTGACGTCCTTTTTGCGTACCATTGGCCCCTCGTAAGAATTCGGATTTTAGTTAAACGGATGCTGAAAACTGCGACTCGGATTTTTTATATATCTCATAGTATTCATATTTGTCAACAAAATCATTCCGCCTGCGCAAAAAAAATTTTATTCACTCTTTGAACAGAGATGAGTTCTCAATCTTCAACATTAAGATAATGGGTGTCCAAATTTCTCCCCACCGGAGTCGGGATCGGAATCGGCATCGGGATCGCCCACTGCACATTACCCACTTTCGATCCCGATAGCGATACCGACCCCGACACCGATTTTGCCCTCGGATGCAAGGTTCGCCCCTGCTGCACACGATTTATTGCCAACTACCCACTGCTTACTGCTAGATAATGGGTGTCCAAATTTCTCCCCGGTGTCGGTATCGGAGTCGGCATCGGGATCGCCCACTGCCCACTGCCCACTGCCCACTGCCCACTGCCCACTGCCCACTGCTTTATTCACTGATTGTACGTCAAAGCTTCGATTGCACGAATGTCAACAAATTGACTCCTTAGATGGAAATGAAAGTAGGGTCCGGAGAATATAATGTCGGCGCGGTAAGTCTATCCTATTGTAAATAAATGGAATACATATTTTAAAAATTTTTGGTCGCGACATGGCATAGGGATTGCCTATTAATCGAGCAGGCATCGTCCTAACGAGAGCGGTCGCGCTATGTCGAATGTTGAGGCAAGATCCCCTGGAGGGCACCTATGGCGCCGGAGGTTGAGAGAGTCAGAGAAAAAATTGAAAACATGATATTTCCGTCCGATCCCAAAAAAAGAATCAGGCAAGGGGGGGAAACTGGATTACTTATTGAAGCTTTTGAAATGTTTACGAAAGCTTCAAGTTCCCTTGAAACAGCATACAGCCAACTCCAGGCAAAAGCGCAGGAACTTACCGAGGAACTGGAAGCCAAGAATCTGGAATTGGAAAAAAGCCTGCGGGAAAAGGAAGAAGCTCAGAATTTTTTGCATAACATTCTCGAAAGACTCCCATGCGGTGTATTGGTTCTAGACGACAGGGGTGATTTGACCCTGTGCAATCCAATGGCTGCCGAGGTGCTTACAAAATCAGGGAAACATCGCCGGCCTTATCTCAACTCGGGGGTACGCTCCTATCTCGCTTCTTCCGTTGCGCGCAGCGGCAGCAAGCGCGAGGTCGAAATCCCGCTCAAACGTGGGAAAAAACAGAAGATACTGGCTACTTCGGGTGCGCCTCTGACGGATGCAGGCGGCGATCAGGTCGGCACTCTTCATATCATCCGCGACATTACCGAAATGAAGGCTCTCCAGGAGCAGAATAAACGGGTCGAGAGACTCTCCGCGATGGGAGAAATGGCAGTAGAACTGGCCCACGAGATTCGGAATCCCCTGGGAAGTGTTGAGCTGTTTGCTTCACTTTTGGAAAAAGAGGTGTCGGGAGATTTAAAACGGTGGGCCGAGAACATCCGGATCGGAAGCCGGTCGCTAAATAATATAGTTTCGAATATGCTTCATTTTGCCAATCCATTATCCCCGGCGTTTGCAGAAGTGGATATTCATAGAATCATTCAGGACGTTCTGGCATTTACCCATCCTATTATGAATCAACGGAAGGTCCGGATACTGAAGCAACTTAAAGCAGATCAGCCGGTTCTTTGCGCCGACAGTGAACTTATAAAGCAGATGATGCTGAATTTGATTATGAATGCCATGAACGCCATGCCTTCCGAAGGCTCGCTCCTGGTTCAGACTAAAAATATCAAACAGGAGCACGATAGCGGGAGGGGGCTGGAAGTGAAAATCCAGGATTCAGGCATCGGCATTCCGCCGGAAAATCTGAATCGTATATTCGATCCATTTTTCACCACCAACAAAAAAGGGACGGGACTGGGACTTTCCGTGGTCCATCGGATTGTAGAACAGCATTCCGGGACCATCCGGGTTTCCAGTGAAATCAATCACGGCACTACATTTATCATCAGCTTCGGAACACGTCCTTCCGAGCCTGAAAAAAGCCGGAGTACAAAGGAATCGATGCATGGATGAAGAAATACTTGTGGTTGACGACGAACCGCAAATGCTTATTGCGGTTCAAGAAACGCTCAGGCGCAAAGGGTACGGCATCACGACTGCAGGAAGCGTGATGGAGGCTTTGTGCAGGTTGAAGGAAAAATATTACCATCTTGTTCTTACGGATATGAGAATGCCCGAACTGAGCGGGCTGGACCTCCTGAAGAAGGTTCAATCTCTTTCGCCCCAAACTCCGGTTGTTCTCCTGACCGCCTACGGTACGATTCAGAACGCTGTGGATGCGATGCGTCACGGCGCCTATGATTATCTGCTCAAGCCTTTTTCATCGGAAGCACTGGAGCGTGTAGTCAGACGGGCGCTTGATTCCATTCCGCAAAAAAACGAAAAGACGGCACATACGATCCTGACTCAGGATCCGGATTTTTCACGCACCCTTGAACTAGCTGCACAGGCTGCCGCAACCGAAGCCACGATATTGATAGAAGCGGAAAGCGGAACGGGCAAGGAATTGCTGGCGCGAATGCTTCATCAAAAGAGCGGCAGGTCGAACAATGATTTCGTTGCGGTTAATTGTGCCGCTCTTCCTGAAAATCTGCTTGAAAGCGAATTGTTCGGTTTTGAGAAGGGTGCATTCACCGGGGCCATCAGTTCAAAACCCGGAAAATTCGAGCTTGCAAACGAAGGAACATTGCTGCTCGATGAAATCGGTGAAATGGCGTCGATTCTTCAGGCCAAACTACTGCGGGTTCTGCAGGAAAAAGAAGTGGATCGCATCGGCGGACGCACTCCGGTTTCGATCAATGTCCGCATAATTGCCACCACAAACCGCGACCTGCAGGAACTGGTGCGCCGCGGCGATTTCAGGCAGGATCTCTTTTATCGGTTGAACGTGGTTCGTTTAACCATCCCGCCTCTGAGGGAACGACGTAAGGATATTCCCCTGCTTGCGGATTTCTTTTGCAAGAAATACGGGAAACATTCGGGAGAGAACTCCGTCGCTTTAAGTTCTGACGCGCTGGATCGTTTGATGCGGTATTCCTGGCCGGGCAACGTGCGTGAACTGGAAAATACGATTCAGCGGGCTCTTGCCTTTTGTCCCGGCGAAAACCTACGGGTGGAAGATCTGCCTCTGTTGAATCCCCAATCGGAGATTTCCGCGTCCGAGACGGAAACAAAATCCCACGAACTGGGATTTTCCGCCGGAGTTACCATGCGGGAAATGGAGCGTCAATTGATCTGCAGAACCCTGGAAGATACCGGGGGAAATCGGACTCGGGCCGCTAAAAGTCTCGGCATTAGCCTGAGAACCCTGAGAAATAAATTAAATGAATTCGGACTTCAGGACAGGGGGCTGCAGGGAAGGCAGGCAAAATCTGCCCACTCGCATGCGTCCGTTTGAGTTAAATGCCCGGTAATATCCTTATCATCAAGGATTTGTTTCCTGTCGTTAAAATGAGGGTAGATGCACCGAAAGGAATCAAAATCGATCGGCCGGTACAGTAGATGCGTAAAAGAAGAGAACCGATGCACTCCAAACGTCGTGCTTCTTTAATAAATCAAATATTTAAAGCATTTTTGGCACATTAGTTGCTTTGATTTATTGCTAGTCTCGACCTGAACGGAGACTTTTGGAGGAATTGTATGGATTTATTTCAGGATCCGACACTGCAGGCGATAGGCCCGTATATGAGCAGGCTTTCAAAGCGTCAGCAAATTGTCGCCTCCAACCTCGCAAATATTGACACTCCGGGATACAAAACAAAGGATGTGTCCTTTCACGCGACGATTCAGGAACTTTTGAGTGAAACAACGACGCCACAGCGAACCAGTCGCCCGGGGCACGTTCAAAGCTGGCTGCCGGGCCCCTCGCAGGTTCAGCCTTTCGAAGTCCCCGGATTGATATCCAGGACAGATCAAAATAACGTGGATCTGGATAGGGAGCTTTTAAAACTCAGCGAGACATCTTTCGGGTATTCCATGATGGCGGAAATATTGAAGGGAAAATTTCGGACGCTTGCCATCAGTATAAACGAAGGAGGAAATTAAATGAGCTTATTGGACGCCATCGCAGTCAGTGCTTCCGGTCTGACCGCCCAGCGCAAAAGGCTTGAGGTGCTTGTCAGCAACCTCGCGAACGCCAATACCACGCGACCGGCAGGGGTGGAACCATTTCGCAGAAAAGATGTCGTTTTCAGTTCCGTAACACCCGCGAGGTCCTTCGGCGCGGAATTTGAAAACGCGGTACAGGGAGTGGAGATCTCGGGCATCACCACGGATCGTACCGATCCCGATCGGCGACATGAACCCGGTCATAAGCATGCGGATTCCGAAGGTTATGTTTACTACCCGAATATAAAACCCATGGAAGAGCTGGTGAATGTGCTCTCCGCCACACGCTCCTATGAAGCAAATCTCCAGGCGGTGAATTCAGCCAAAGAAATGGCCATGAAGACACTGGAAATACTCAGGTAGAGGAAATTCAATGGATAAAGGCATTATTGGACCCATTAATCCGAAGCTTCAGATTCCCGAGATAGAGCCGCTCCGGCGTCCGGGAACCGAAAAAAAAGATACGAACTTCGGTACGGTTTTAAAGGATGCGATTTCCACGGTAAACGAACTGCAAAAACAGTCGAATCAGGAAATAGAAAAACTGATAACTGGGGAATCCCAGGATCTGCACAATACCGTAATCGCCATGCAAAAAGCCGACCTGTCCTTCCAGATGATGATGCAGGTCCGCAATAAGATCGTCCAGGCTTATCAGGAAATCATACGCATGCAGGTTTAAAGGCTTGAAAACTTCCACGAGACAGATGTTGCCGGAGTAGAAAATGCCAATTAACCGACCTCCCATGGTCAATCAGCTTCTTGAAATATGGTCGCGTCTTTCACATTCGCAGAGAACCACAATATTCGTTTTCGGATTCCTCGGCATGGCGCTGATCGGATCTCTGGTCTTTTTTATGAACAGGGTCGAATATGAAACGCTTTATCAGGACCTGACCCCGGAGGACGCCCATGCCATTATGGAAAAACTCAGGGAAGAGAATAGGGATTTCATCGTCCAGGGAACGACGATAAAAGTTGCCGGCAACAGAAATGAAATCGATCAACTGAAGATGGATATCGCCGGTTCCGGTCTGGCCGGCAGCGGCAGGGTCGGTTTCGACATATTCGATAAAAGCCAGTTCGGAATGACCGATTTTACCGAACAGATTAACCATCAAAGGGCTCTGGAAGGGGAGTTGAGCCGAACGATATCCAGCCTCAATGAAGTGATGCATGCGAAGGTGCATATCGTTCTTCCGAATGATTCTGTGTTTGAGGAAAATACCGAAGATGCAAAAGCCAGCGTTCTTATAACACTCAATAGAGGATCCGAGCTTTCCAAATCAAGCGTCTCCGGGATTAAAGGCCTTGTCGCAGGTGCCGTGCCGGGATTGCGTTCGCGCAACGTTTCCATAGTGGATAACGAGGGGAATCTCCTGACGCAGTCGGTGGAATCCGCCGATGCGGAACGGACGGAATTGGAATCCAGCTACCGCGAACAACTGGAGAAGGAAATAGTATCCGACGTGGTTTCCATGCTGGAACCGCTGGTGGGCAAAGATAAAGTGCGCGTGACCGCGTCCCTGGACATGGATTTCAACACTACCGAGCAGATGGAGGAAACATACAACCCCAGCACGCCGGCGGTTTTGAGCCAGCAGAGAACGGAAGAACGCTCCGGTCCCGGCGACAATTCAGCCGCCTCCGGGGTTCCGGGAACACAGTCCAATCTGAACCCGCCGGCAATGTCGCAGAGCGCCAGCTCCATTCTGGAACGGATTCGTCAAAGCGAATCGACGAACTACGAAGTCAGCAAGATTACGCGGCACACCGTTCAGCCGAAGGGAGCGATCAAAAGAATCTCCGTAGCCGTTCTTTTGGATCATAGAAAAATCTATGACAGGACTGATGAGGGCGAGATTACATCCAGGCTGGAGCCGATACCTCAAAGGGACCTGGACCGCTACAGAGATCTGGTGCTGGCGACTGTCGGCTATGACGAAAGGAGGGGCGATGTCGTAACCATCAAAAATGAGCCCTTCTATGCGGATACAATGCCGGTGGAAACCCTGCCCGAAGAGACTTTTTATGTAAAGTGGAGGGAATATTTAATTCCCGGGATGAAGTATCTGGCTTTTCTGATTCTTTTCCTTCTGGTTTATCTGATTTTTCTCCGCCCGATCCGAAGGCGCGTTTCTCATGCATTATCCATGGCTGCTATCGGGACCGGAGACGCGACTGAGGCGCAATTGCCTTCCGAAGGGGAGGCGGCTGCTCTGCCGGATGGAAAGAAGGCCGGTGAAATTGAAGGGTCTTCCGATTCGGGTAGTCAAGGGGCTTTACCGGGAACGACCTCCGGAGCGGAGGATAAATTACTGGCCCTGGAGCACAGCGACGAACAGATTGAGCGGGAATTGCTGAAAGAAGCTTCCGTGGCGAGTCAAGGCAACCGAAAGGTGGCCGTTATAAAAAAGAAACTTGTAGAAAAAGCGAAGAAGGATCCTGAAATGGTTTCTCAGTTACTCCGTTCCGTTTTACGAGAAGGGATGTAGAAGGTGCCACATTCTCGAATACCAGGTGCAAGAAAAGCGGCGATCTTACTCGTGTTGATGGGAGATGAGGCGAGCGCAGGCGTCTTCCGTTATATGCAGGAAGACGAAATCCAGGATATAAGCAAAGAGATTTCACGACTGGGTGAAATCGATACGGAAGTCGCGGATGAAGTAATGGAGGAATTTTACCGGTTGACCCTGGCACAATCCTTCCTCGCGCGCGGCGGCCCTGAATTCGCTAAAAAAATCCTGGTCAAGGCTTTCGGGGCTGATTCTTCAAAGAAATTGCTGGATTATCTCAATATCTCAATGCAGAACGACATCGTCGGATTTGACAACCTGCAGAAGGCGGACCCGGTACAGCTCTCAAAATTCATACAATCCGAGCAGCCACAGACCATCGCCCTTGTGCTGGCCCATCTGAATTCCTCTCAGGCCGCCGCTCTCCTTGGATCGTTGCCGACCTCGCTTCGGGCCGATGTTGTTATGCGAATGGCAAATCTGGAGCAGATTTCTCCGGATGTCATTAATAAGATTACCTCGATTCTTGAACAGAAGTTGAGATCCCTCGGTGACTTTAGCCGGGAATCCTACGGTGGAATTCGAGCGGTCGCGGAGTTGATAAACAGGATGGAAACCAAGTCCGCCGGGGCGATTCTTGAAAAGATAGAGGGTGAAAATCCCGCATTGGCGCTGAGTATAAGAAATTTGATGTTTGTATTTGACGATGTCATGCTGATTGACGACGCCGGCATGCGGGAGATTCTCCAGCGAGTCGATAAAAAGACTCTGACGATCGCATTGAAAGGAACAAGCGAAGAACTGCGGAATCAGTTTTTCAGGAACATGTCCGGACGGGCTGTGGAAATGATGAAAGAAGATATGGAAGTTCTGGGGCCCGTCAAGGTGCGGGATGTAGAGACATCCCAGCAACAGATAGTCAGCATTGTCCGAAAGCTTGACGAGAGCGGTGTTATCAGCCTTAAAGGCGGCAGCGGCGATGAATATATAACCTGATCCCGCTGCAATGAAGTGATTCCATTTAACTGTAACTGAAATGGAATCTGCGGCCCTTCGGAACATTTATCCATAAGCAGTTAATTCCAGTAAGTCGGTTCCAATGACCTCAAAACTTATCAAGCAGGGCACGAAACGCGCCATGGGAATCAGGCACTTCCTGTTTAAGGAAGATTTTCAGGCTTTCTCTCCCAGCGTTGAGATGGAGCAGGCAGGCGATATTCCAGGCATTCGGGCTGTTACCACGGAGGTTGATTCCCCGGAAATAGCAACGGTCGATCCGGAGATCGATACCGAAAAACTTGAAAGTGAAGCCTATCAAAAAGGATTTCATCAGGGTGAAATCGCTGCAAGGGAAGAAGCCGCTAAGGAAATGGAATCCGTTATGAAAAGATACGCGGATTCCCTTGAGGAAATCGGCCGCATAAAGTCTTTCTTATATTCCCGGACAGAAAGAGAAGTCGTCAGGCTGGCTATAGAGATTGCAAAAAAAATCGTCAAACGTGAAATCCAGGCAGATCAAAACATTATCCAGGCACTCGTTCGTGTCGCGCTTTCCCGCGTTACGGAAAAAGCATCCGTTACGGTGCGCCTCAATCCCATGGATTACAAATTTCTGATGGAACGGGGTGCGGCAGTGGCGAAAGCCGAAGGGTGTGATGTTTCCCTCCAGTCTGATAATTCCATCGAACAGGGAGGCTGTCTGGTGGAGACAAGCTGCGGCGACATTGATGCACGCATAGGAGAGAAATTTCGCGAAGTTGAAAATGCCTTTTTCGGGGATATGGAATAGTTACATGGCCGGCCAGGATCTCAACCTTGAGAAATATTTTCAAAAGCTTGAACAATGCAATCCGATAAAGACGATCGGCACCGTTAAGCGGGCTGTCGGGCTTGTCGTAGAGTCTATCGGTCCCCCGGTTTCGGTCGGGGAGTTATGTGAAATTACCGGCAACGGTCCTTCAGGAGGCAGTATCCCCGCAGAGGTGGTCGGATTTCGCGACAATTATGTTATTTCCATGCCGCTGTACAAAGTGGACGGCGTAAAGCTGGGAGACAGGATTTGCAGCCGGAAGCCCAAGGCAACCATCGCTGTTTCAGATTCCCTGCTGGGAAGGGTTGTAAACGCTTTTGGGGAGCCGATTGATGATAAAGGCAGGATTGAAAGTACGGTAGCCTATCCCGTCCATCCGTTGGAAACAAATCCTCTCGAACGTAAAAACATCAAAGAACCTCTGGGAACGGGTGTGCGGACCATCGACGGTCTGTTGACCTGCGGCAAGGGGCAGCGCATTGGTATATTCGGAGGCAGCGGAGTCGGTAAAAGCACCTTATTGGGAATGATGGCCCGCTACACTTCAGCCGAAGTCATTGTTATCGGCCTTGTTGGAGAGCGCGGTCGGGAAGTTCGCGGCTTCATTGAAAAAGATCTGGGCGATGAGGGACTTAAAAGATCCGTTGTAGTTGTTTCAACCTCCGATCAACCTCCGCTCCTTCGGATTCGCGCGGCGCTTGCCGCAACTACAATAGCCGAATATTTCCGTGATCAGGGGAAAAACGTACTCCTTGTTATGGATTCCGTGACGAGATTTGCGATGGCCCAGCGTGAAGTCGGGCTGGCTGCGGGAGAACCTCCCGCGTCGAAGGGCTATACGCCTTCGGTTTTTTCCATGCTCCCGAAATTATTGGAGCGTGCCGGCAACTTTACGTCCGGAGGGAGTATTACCGGATTTTATACTGTCCTGGTTGAGGGGGATGACATGACGGAGCCTGTCTCCGATGCCGTTCGCTCCCTTCTCGACGGTCATATCGTACTGAGCCGGGAACTTGCCTGGAAGAATCATTATCCGTGTATCGATGTATTATCCAGCATAAGTCGTTTGATGCCGGAACTGGTAACTCCGGAATATCTCCAGGAGGCCGGAAAAATCCGTGAATGGCTCGCAACCTACAACAAAGCCGAGGATATGATCAATATAGGGGCTTATGCGAAAGGCAGCAATCCCAAAATAGACGTAGCCCTGGAAAAGATCGATTGCATAAATTCTTACCTCGTTCAAAGGAGCGACGAACGGGAAAACATGGATAATGCATTCACATCTCTGGAAGAAATGACAAAGGATTGACGCCTTGGCGAAATTCAGATTCAACCTGGAAGTCTTACTGAAACACAGAGAGAATATCGAACAGAAAGAGCGGGATGCGTTGTTGAGGATCGCCTATTTCTATCAACTCGCGCTTCGTCAAAGGGATACACTCGAACAGAAACGCCGCGAAACGATGCTGCAAATGTCCCTCAAGCAGGCAGAAAATCCTGAGGCCGGGGACCTTGAATGGTTCCGGCTGTATATGAGCAGGTTGTTCCATGAAATTGAAGAAAACGAAAAACGGCTGATGAAACTGAATTCCGAAATTCAGGAGCAGAAAAAAGTTGTTGTCGAAGCCGTGAAAAAGCGAAAAGTAATCTCCATCCTTAGAGCGAAACGAAAAAAAGAATTTAATATCGCCCAGGACAAAAAAGAACAGAAGGAAGTGGAGGAATGGGTTGCTGCGAGGTATGCAGCCGAGAGGCAATCTTTGCAAAGACAAATATCATAAAAAGGCACACATCCTATGAAAGTCAACCTTCCGATGAATGTATCCCAGACCGGCGCAAACGCGCCCGCCAAATCGGCCGGACAGCCGGGCCATGAAGCGATTATCCCATTTTCAATTCAGATGAGTAGGATTCTGCATCGGAACGATGAAAAAGGCGGCATTGGCGGCGGATACTCCCGATCCGATTACGATGAATCCGACGATGATGCAACAGGTTCCATGTCGAACGCGAGCGTACATGGAATTGAGTCCGATGTTTCCGACCGGAATGACGGGGATCCGCAAGTGAATATCGATCCCGAAAAAGAGGTCGGGGATAGACAGGGAAGTTCTGAAGTGCGGATGCGAGAAGGTCATTCCGGGACAACCAGCGGTTCGAAAACAGAAAACGCAGACAATTTTTCCAAGCAATACGTTCAGGATAAGACCGAAAGAAACGGGAGAACGGCTACAGAGACTTCCGCTTCGAAAGAAGCGGATACCCAAACACTGTCCGGTCCCGACGGCAAGCCTGCTCATCTGCAGCTGAAAGTTGAAGAATCGGATATAGAATCCGGAAAGGCCGGTATTCGAGCTGCATCGGATTCGAAATTGCAGAATGGTCGAACGCAGGCCGATTTTACGAAGGGCATTGAAAGAGGGCAAAGATCCGAAGATTCGACACAGGGAGGCAAAGCCGTTGGAGAAATTTCTGTTTCAGGCGATTCAGGCAAATTTCAAAGAAATTTTGCGGAATCGGATTTCACTTCGGGTCGAGCTGCCCGGGAAGCATCTTTTGCGCCGTCGACACAATACGCTGACAACGGCAGAACCGGCGCCGGAATTTCAGATGATGCCGGTTCAAATTTTACGATGGATAACCTTCGGTCAAGTTTGAATGCATCCGCGGAAGAATCCGGTCTGAAAAAAGCGATTCAATCGTTCAGCACGGAGCATGAAAATGCGGAACCGGGTGCATTGGAATCAGAAAATGTATTCCGAAAGAAATCCGATCCCTCCGGGGATAAACAAACGCCTGTCGGAGATTCGATAAAACATCAGGATACTGTCCGAAAGAACGGTTTTTTCCAGGTGCCCGAATTTGCCGGTAACGGAACTTCAACAAAGACACCCGCCGGGAATGCTTCGTCAAGCGGAGACAACGACGAATCCGGGAATAATTCAGGTCGGACGGCAACCGCGAAAACGTTTCAAGTCAACGGGGATATATCCTTGGCGGTTGCAGGAAAGGATGCGAATCCGGTAAAAGGCGTTCATGTAAGTGAACCGACCGGGACGTCTGCTCATGTTTCCGCAGGCTCGACGCATGTATCAGCATCCACCACACCCCTAGGGACGAACACCGTAAAAACGGTTGCGCCCCATTCCGATGAATTTTTATCCCGGGTAACCGAACGGATTCATTTTCTGATTCGGGACGGTGGGGATGCAGTCCGTATCCGACTGCATCCGGATGAGTTCGGCCATATGGAAATCAGGGCTGAATCCACAGCCAGGGGAATGGCCGTGCGAATCTCGACCGAAACCGGAAGCGTAAAGAGCATACTGGAAAACAACCTTCATATTCTGCAACAGAACCTTCAGGAATTGGGATTGAAAGTGGATCGTATCCAGGTGATGCTTCAGGATTTCTTCGATTCCCAGTCAAACGCCGGACATTTCTCAAAATCCGGACATTCCAGTTCGGGGCAGAACGAAAAAGGGTCGCGCCGGAACTTCGGTGGAAACGAAAATTCGCCGGAAGATACAATTCCCGACAATGCCGACACGGCAGGTTTCAGCCAGGATGGGCGGTTTCATACCGTTGCATAATTTTCCCATAGGCAATTTTTGCACAGATTCTATAGCGGCGGAGGCGGGAAGGCATATGGAGGCAGGTGTTGATTATAAAAGAGATATATGTTTTATCCATACGCCTCGATATCTGGCACGGAATATGCAATAGAAAAATGCAGTAAACCTGAACGCATGTTCCGTTCGGGCAAGTGCGGTGATCAGGATTTGTCACATGCTTGCATTTCAACGTCGAAGGATTCAAAGGAAATAATAAATGAGTTACGTGAGTGAAGTGTCGCAGCCGGGAACTCAGTTTCCCGGCACCGAATCCACAAATCAATCCAGCTCGGATATCAGCAAAAATGAGTTTCTACAGCTTTTGGTTGCCCAGCTCCAAAATCAGGATCCGATGAATCCTGTGGATAATCAGCAGTTTCTTGCACAATTGGCAACTTTCAGTTCACTGGAACAACTCATATCCATTAACGACGGCATTGCCGAACTGACGAGCGCAATGAGCAGCGCTGGTGATGATAACTCAGCCGATTAAAAATCGATTGGACGTTAAACCGTCCGTCGCTCCAATTGAATAACCCAATAATCCGGTTAATCCGGACCAGGAGAAAAAAATGGCTTTAACTTCTTTTTACACGGCCTTGACCGGTCTCAACAACAACAGCACGGCAATCAACGTCATCGGAGACAACCTTGCCAATATGAATACCGTGGGTTTTAAGTCAAGTAAGGCGAATTTCAGTGAGTTGTTGGCCGGCGTCCAGGGAACGAGCGAAACGGGAAATCCTATTTCCGTCGGACTCGGCAGCACTTTGAACGGCCTTTCAAGAATGACGACACAGGGTACGGTAATCAGCACCGGGAACTCGACGGATGCAGCCATTAACCAGAACGGATTTTTTGTCGTATCAGTCGAAGGCGGTATGGGTTTTACGCGGTCGGGTAAATTTGAATGGAACCAGGATGGAGGTCTAATCCATTCGGACGGGTTTGATATTCTGGGCTATATGGCCGTGAACGGCCAGGTAAATAGTTCCGGGGCATTGGAGCCGATTGAAATACAAAAAGGGCAGATCCTGCCGGCCCGGGCGACGACGAGTCTTGAAATCCTTGCCAATCTGGATGCGAGTGCCCAGGCCGGGGATACGTATGCTACCACGGTACAGGTTTATGATTCGCTTGGATCGGCGCATGCCGTCACGGTTGAGTATACAAATACGGCCGCTCTTAACTGGAGTTGGGAGGCCACGATACCGGCAGTTGATACAGGAGGCGCTGCTGCAGATCCGCCGGTTGTTATTGGAAACGGAAATCTGACCTTTGACAGCAATGCAAATCTGACCGCACCGGCGGGGAACCCGGCTCTTAACATTAACGGTTTGGCGAACGGAGCTTCCGATATGGCGGTAACGTTGGGATTATGGGACGCGGACGGGAATGGTCTTATAACCAACTTTGACCGGGACTCCGGTGTGTCCACCACCACCCAGGATGGAAGCGCAGCCAGTGTCTTGACGGATATTACCATTGACAGCAGTGGAGTCATAATCGGAAAGTCGGAAACAGGTCAGTCGGTAACGCTCGCGCAGTTGGCATTGGCGGATTTTCCAAATATCCAGGGCTTGCAGAAGTATAAGGGAAGCACTTTCATTTCATTCCCGAGTTCCGGGGAGCCTTCTATCGGGGCTGCCGGGACTGGAGGGCGAGGCACCATATCCGGTTCGTCGCTGGAGCAATCCAACGTTGATATGGCACAGGAATTTGTCAATCTTATCGCGGCCCAACGAGCCTATCAAGCCAATACACGAATCATTACAACAACGGATGAGCTGTACCAGGAATCCATTAACATCAAACGGTAGTTTGGGGCTGACTGAATAGGAATTACCCTATGCCTTACAAATTGAAAGGGATGACGCGTTTTACCGTCATGGACTAAAGGGAATCCTATGGCAATCGCGGCAACACCCATTACACAGGGCAAAAACCTCCTTGATCTGCTTCGACAGACCGTGCCGCCACAGGAGCGGGCGATAGAACTTTATCGCCGGCTCCTGGCTATAAATAACCTGTCCGGGTTAATGGGTTCGGCAAAAAGTGTTGATCAGCTTCATGATTTTCTGGGTGAATATTTTCAGGAATGCTTTCACGACGAACAGACACGGCTTTGCATAGTTGAAGGATCGCACTACAGAAGATTATGTCTTTCGGGCGCGCCGGTTCCAAAGCTGGAAAATTATGTGCCGATTACGCACGGTATGGCCGGCAGTGTTCTGAAATCCGGGACGCGTTTATGGATACCGGACACAAAGGCATCCGATAAAAAAGGAAAACTGTTTCGCGCGAACACCGAAAGCCTTCCGAGGTCAATCCTTATTATCCCTTTTTGGGCGAGAGGAAAGGTGATCGGATGCCTGGAAATGACCTCCAACCGACCCGATCGCCTGGATGAAATCGAGTACCATCTCGGAACCATCGTAGCGACCCATCTATCCGCCTCGCTGGATAATATCCTGACAAGGCAGGAACTTGCATCGGCAAATGCCCGGTTGAAAGACCACGATCAACGCCTGTCCCAGTTGAACGAAAAATTAAAGCAGCTGGCCCACACAGATGAATCCACCGGTCTTTATAATAAGCGGAGACTGCTGGAGCAACTCGATATGGAAATTGCGCGAGCAAGGCGCTATGGAGAAGTTTTCAGCTGTTTTATGATCGATATCGATGATTTTAAATCGATTAACGACCGGTACGGACATCAGGCGGGCGATGATGTACTAAAACAGACAGGGAAGCTACTTTGTCAATCCTTGAGAAAATCGGATTTTATTGCCCGATACGGAGGGGAAGAGTTCACCGTGCTTTTGCCTAGAACCAACGGCGCTGGAGCCTATCGTGCCGCCGAGAATCTCCGATCCAATTTTATGTCCCATGCATTTACCCTTCCGTCCGCAAAGGTGCGTATTACGATAAGCATTGGAATCACTTCCTGTACCATTTTCGATCGCCTGGACGCGCGGCGTATAATCAGGAGAGCAGACGATGCTTTGTACAGAGCAAAGCGATCCGGAAAAAATCGGGTCTGTTTCAACGACGAAAATGAATCTTCCGAGGAAAAAGTCAGGATTTTGTCAAACGCATGAGATGATTTGACACAAAAGCACGTTTTTTTCTTCCATTTTCCCTCCCTGGAAATTCTTTAATCCTTCCAACCTCCGAATTTCCGCCCCTTTTCCTTGAAATTCAGGGAAAGCTTCGCCGTAAAAAGAATTTCTGCACAAGTGGCATGTGAGTTGCATCCATTCATTTCCGGTAGAGCGGATTATGTATATTGGAGGGTTCAAATAATGGCCACGCCGGATGAAAAAAACAAACAGGCGGCGGAGAATAAACAACAAGCGGACAGTAATCCTGTTATTGAAAACAAAAAGGGAAGAACCGGTAAGGGAACAATGAAGAAACTGTGGATTATCATCGCGGCTCAGGTTTTGGTCATTGCCGCCGGTTTGATTTTTGGCCTCCCGTATTTTATGGAAGCCCGGGTGGCATCCGAAAAAGGAGAGGTTATTGAAGAACAGCAGGAAGAAGAGGCGCCACCGTCGACACGTAAGGATGTCAAAGCTACGCTCTCGCTGGAACCTTTTCTGGTAAATCTGGCCGACAAAGAGGAAGTGCGTTTTGTTAAGACCTCTTTTCAACTGGGTTTGGCGGAAGAGCCGGATGAGAAAAAAATCGAAATGACCACACCGGCGATGAGGGATTCCATTATTACCCTGCTCAGCTCGAAAACGGCGGAGCAGATACTGACGCCTCAGGGCAAAGAGAAACTGCGCGAACAGATTCAAACAAGAGTGAATGCGATATCACCCGAAATTGGCGTCGTAGAGGTCTACATCGTTGATTTTGTGGTTCAACTGTAAGGGAATATCCGGATGAGCCGAGCAATCCCGCAATTGCATCCGGATGTGAAATTCATTACACGACGCTTCAGGAATCTTTCGGTGACTCGAGTAGCTGCTACCTGGAGAAGTAAGCTCCGTGAGTAAAGAGAAACACCTTTTTGCACCGCCGAATTTTTAATAACGATGGAGCATCTGTATAGGATTCAGGGGGATGGAATGTCAGAATCCGAAAAAAGTGAAAAAACGAACGGCCACCATTCAGTAATGGATGAAGCAAAAGATTTTATGGATGTACCGGTACGGATAACCGTCCAATTAGCCAGCTGCAACATGAAAATAAGAGATATTCTTCAGCTCCGGGAAAACTCCATCGTTGAAATGCCGAAATCTGCCGGTGAGAACGTGGATGTTCTTGTTAATAACCGGCTGATTGCCGGCGGAGAAGTGCTCGAATTGGAAGGCACCACGGGTGTGCGTTTAACGGATTTTAATGTGATTCTTTAGGGGATTAGTAATGATGATGATGAAGGCATTCAGGTCAGTCTTAATGATCGCTATAGTAATTTCGGTATTTACCGGCATTCTGCCTGCCGGGGAATCCCCCGGAGACGCCGGTATAATCGAATCCGAAGAATCCGCAAAGATGGAAATCCCTTTCCAGAAGCAGCATCAAGAGACTCTTGTACCCGAAACGTCCGATGAATCCTTCCAGTTTCCTCTATATCGGACTGTTGGCGGCCTGGGCCTGGTTCTTTGCTTAATGGTCGCCCTGTATTTCGGTACGAGGAAATTCTTCCCGCAATATTTTCAAAAAGCCAGCTCCGAACAGAACTTAAAGATACTGGAGACGTTATCCATGGGAGACCGGCGCTCTATTGCGTTGATTCAGGTTGCCGATAAGCGCTTTCTGATAGGGAATACAGCGCATCAGATAAATCTCCTGACAGAAATTTCCGAACCGATCCCGTTGCAAACTGAAGTCAATGAACCTTCCAGGCCTTCCGTGGAAAAGGAAAGAAAAGAATCAGGGAATTCTTTCAGAAACCTGTTTGAGTTTGAGAAAAAACGTCCTGTGCCGAATCCCGGAAATCCCCTGCCTGAAGATATTCGAACTAAAATGCGTTTATTAAGAGAGGCGCTGGAACGGTAACTCCATTTAAATTAAGACTTCGAGATGCCTTCCGGAAAAAAGATTTATAGGGTTGTCAACAACCTGATCCAGAACCGCGGACGCCGAATGAGGTATATAGGAGTGCGGAAAATCAAAGTGTATAAGTTACTCCTGCTTGTTGGAATCGTTCTATTCCTTGCGGCGGCGCAACCGGCGTTCTCCGCCGAGGACGGTTTCTCGGGAGTAGAACTGCGCATCGGCGGCGGGGACGGCCAGGAGGGATTGACTACCCCTATCAGAGTCTTGCTGCTTCTGACGCTGCTGACCTTTATCCCGGCCATCCTGATTTCCGTTACATCCTTTACGCGTTTGATAATAGTGGCTCATTTTCTCAGGCAGGCGCTTGGAACTCAAACGATGCCTCCGAATCAGGTGCTGGTCGGCCTTTCACTGTTTCTTACCTTTTTCATTATGCAGCCGGTTATAGAACGCGTGAACCAGGAAGCACTGCAGCCGATGATAAACGGGGAAATGACGGAAATGCAGGCACTGGATCGCGCCTGCAGTCCCCTGCGTGAGTTCATGCTTCGATATACCCGAGAGAAGGATATCGCTCTTTTCCTGAATATCGCAAAGCAGCCGAAACCCCAAGAGATGCAGGACCTTCCGATGAGAGTACTGATTCCTGCTTTTATGATTTCAGAGCTGAAATCAGCTTTTCAGATCGGATTCGCGGTTTTTCTTCCATTTCTGGTTATCGATATGGTTACCGCGTCGGTTCTGCTGTCCATGGGGATGATGCAGCTTCCTCCGATCATGATATCCACGCCTTTCAAAATACTTCTTTTTGTAATGGTGGATGGGTGGAACCTGGTTATCGGTTCGCTCGTCAAGAGCTTCTATTAGAATTTTTGGGAGATCCATCCTATGAATCAGACTATGATTCTGAAGCTGGCGAAAGATACACTGCAGATTACCCTGATGGTCAGCGGCCCACTGCTCATCACCGCTCTGGTTGTCGGTCTCGTTGTCAGCATTACGCAGGTCGTAACATCCATCCAGGACATGACGATGTCTTTTGTACCCAGAATTATTGCGGTTTTGGTGGTTTTTCTTCTGGCGCTTCCATGGATGATGAATGTCCTGCTGTCGTTTACCGCGCAGCTTTTCAGTCAACTTGGGCGCTATGTGTATTGATGCATACTATGTGCCGGAACAAACCCGCTTTTATCCTGCATATTTAAACGTGGGTTGCGAATGTCTGAATAATGCCCGCCATTATATTTTCTCCAACTGAAATTCTTCAATTTGTCATTGTCCTGTTGCGGGTATCCGGGCTGATTGTATTCGCCCCCTTTTTCGGCAGTCCGTCAATCCCGTACCAGGTCCGGATCGCATTCGCCCTGGTAACGTCTTTTCTGCTGGCACGCCTGCTGCCGGTCGATTTCGTTCCCGATGGGCTCAGCCTGACCGGCGTCACCCTGATTTTAATCGGTGAAATCGTCGCGGGGATGATACTGGGTCTTGCCGCAAACCTGGTGTTCGCTGGAATACAATACGCCGGACAGATAATATCCTTCCAGATGGGATTCTCGCTGATTAAGCTGATCGACCCGCAAACCAATGTGGAGTCTCCGGTATTTTCATTTATTCATAATTACATCGGCATTCTTTTTTTCCTTCTTCTTAACGGGCACCACTGGTTTCTAAGGGCCATAAGTGAGAGCTTTCACCTTATGCCTGTTGGCGGCATTCAGATTCAAGCCTCTCTGGTTGAATACATTGTCCATCTTTCGTCACAGATATTTATCATAGGCTTGAGAATTGCCGGGCCGGTGATTGTCGTTACCATAATAACCGATATTGTCGTAGGCATCATCGGGCGGTCGGCGCCGCAGTTGCACATCTTGATATTAGGGTTGCCGTTGAAGCTGCTGGTCGGTTTCAGCTGTTTGAGCTTTTCCCTGTATTTCATCCCACGCTATTTGGAAATCGTTTTCGCTTCTCTTTATAAAACCATTTTTACGCTCGTGCATCTGGGCTAGGGAGCCTGTATGGCTGGTGGGACAGATAAAAAAACAGAACAACCCACTAGAAGAAAGCTGAAAAAAGCGCGTGAAAAAGGCCAGGTCGCAAGAAGCCGCGAGGTTCCTGCCGCAGCCGTACTAATGGGCGTCGTTTTAATGCTCTATTACTTCGGTAAGGATTTCTTCCATACCCTGCAGAATGAAATGTATTACCTGCTTAACCTGCGTGTGCCTCAGGAAATCAGCATGTCTTATCTTACGACAATGGTCCAGGGCATCACGGTACGAACGGCCTCGGTTATGGTTCCCATTCTAGTGGGAGTTCTCGGCATTTCCGTTTTTTCAAATATTCTGCAGGGAGGCCTGGCATTTTCAACCCATTCATTGAAGTTGAAGCCGGAAAAACTCAATCCCAAGAATGGTTTAAAGAAAATATTTTCGAAGAACGGGCTTGTCGAACTTATTAAAAGCCTGGTTGTCGTCAGTGTGGTTACTCTAATAACCTACCAGGTGATCGTAAGCCACCTCTCGCTTTATCCCCGGTTGGTATTGATGGATCAGAGGAAAATTATCTACTGGATTGCGTCCATAAGTTTCAACGTATTGATCCGAATCGCCATTTTGATGGTTTTAGTTGCGCTCTTCGACTTCTGTTTCCAGAAATACCGCTTTAGAGAACAGATGAAGATGAGCAAAAAAGAGGTTAAGGAAGAATACAAGGAGATGGAAGGAGATCCGACCACGAAAGGACGCATCCGGAGGATTCAGCGTGCAATGGCCCGGCGGCGAATGATGGCGGAAGTACCGAAAGCGGATGTAATTATCACGAACCCGACACATTACGCCATTGCCCTGTCCTATAAGATGGACTCTATGGAAGCGCCAAAGGTTATTGCTAAAGGTGTCGGATTTTTGGCGCAGAAAATAAAAGAGTTGGCACAGCAGCACGGAATTCCGCAGGTGGAAAACAAACCGCTGGCCCGGGCCTTATATAAATCCGTTGAAATTGGAGAATATATCCCGGCGCATCTCTACAGGGCGGTAGCTGAAATACTTGCCTATATTTACAAGGCTAAGACCGTCTTACATCGATAACAACACTCTACTTCAGAAACATTCTGCGGAGAAAAGATGCCTTGGACCCATAGAGTGGAATGCAAATTGCGTCTCCATTCAGCCGAGCGAAAGAATTGCGATCAGGAGATTCACAGAAAAAATGAGTGTTGAATCGACAGCCACACTTACCAACCTTGCAAAAGCCTTCGGAAAACTCCACATGGTTATCCCCGTCGGCGTAATGGGGATCCTGCTAGTCATGGTTATACCCATGCCCACCATGATCATGGATCTCCTGATCAGCCTTAATATTACGTGTTCCATTTTAGTTCTGCTGGTATCGATGTATATCAATCAACCGGTCAGTTTTTCCGTATTCCCATCGCTCCTTCTCATAATTACGCTATTCCGACTTTCTTTGAATATTGCCTCTACCCGGCTCATATTGCTGCACGGCTCCGGGGGTGAAGATGCAGCAGGAGAGGTCATCAAGTCTTTCGGTCAATTTGTAGTCGGAGGCAATTACTTCGTCGGCATCGTCGTATTCCTCGTACTGATAGCGATCCAATATATCGTAATCAACCACGGTGCCACCCGCATTTCGGAAGTTACCGCCCGGTTTACCCTGGATGCGATGCCGGGGAAACAGATGGCTATTGATGCGGATATGAATGCCGGGATAATCAATGAAGCCGAAGCGCGGGAACGCAGAACCCAGATTGCCAGGGAATCAGAATTTTATGGAGCCATGGACGGCGCCATTCGCTTTACGGCCCGCGATGCAATCGCAAGCATCATAATCCTCACAATCAATATAATTGGCGGATTTTTGATCGGCGTTCTTGAGTTTGATATGGAACTTGCGGATGCGGCGAAACGATTCACGGTCCTGACAATCGGCGATGGACTGGTGACGGCTATTCCGTCGCTGTTGATATCGGTTGCCGGCGGCATTATCACGACGCGCGCCGCTTCGGAAACAAACCTCGGCGAAGAGGTCACAACCCAGCTCTTAAAAAATCCTATCCCCGTTGCCATCGGATCCGGCTTTCTCTTCATTTTCGGTATGATCCCGGGCCTTCCGATGATGCCGTTTTTCGTCCTTGGATCCATAACCGGGCTCCTGGCTTACCAGAGAAGGAATAAGCAAAAAGAGGAAACGCTGGTTCTTGAAAAGGCGAAATCGGAAAAAGATGCTGCGGAGAAGCCGAAAGACAGGATCGAAGGGCTTCTAAAGGTTGATCTGCTCGGAATAGAAATGGGATACGGACTGATACGGTACGTAGATGCGAGTCAGGGGGGCGATTTCCTGGAGCGTATTAAATCCATTCGCCGCCAGATCGCGCTTGAAATGGGATTGATCGTTCCGCCCGTGCATATCACGGACAACCTGCAATTAAATCCCAAACAGTATGCCATTTTATTGAAGGGTGTGCAGATTGCACGCGGAGATCTGGTTCAGGATCACCTCCTGGCAATCAATCCCGGCACTGCCCATGAGGAAATTCCAGGTCTGAAGACCGTCGAGCCTGCGTTCGGACTGCAGGCAAAATGGATTAAAACACAGGAACGGGAAAAGGCGCAGGCTGCCGGCTATACGCTGGTGGATCCGGCAACGGTACTGGCAACGCATCTTACCGAAATCATCAAGGCTCATGCATACGAACTTCTCGGACGACAGGAGACAAAAAGCCTGCTGGATATGGTTTCCGAAACCCATCCGAAAGTTGTGGAGGAGCTGGTGCCCAAGGTTCTGTCGGTGGGAGATGTTCAGAAGGTACTGCAGAACCTGTTGAAAGAAAGGGTCAGCATCCGGGATACCGTGACAATTCTGGAAACGCTCGCGGATTTCGGCGCCTATACAAAAAATACAGCCCTGCTGACGGAATATTGTCGCCAGACACTCGGACGATCTGTCTGTAAGCCTTACCAGACCGAAGACGGAGAACTCCAGGTTTTCACGGTCGGTCCCGAACTCGAGAAAAATATTCAGGATGCAGTGGTGAATTCAGATCAGGGATCCTACCTTGCCCTGGAGCCTCAACAGGCGAAAGACATCATGAACCGTTTCCGCAGCATTGTGGAAACGGCGGGATCTTCCGGCAACCCGGTTGTTCTCTGTTCTCCCAATATCCGTATGTACGTAAGACAGCTGTTGGAGCGGTTTTTGCCGAATGTTGCCATTCTGTCCCACAGCGAAGTTCCACACAGCATTCGGATTCTCTCTCTGGGGATGGTGACCTAGGATGAAGATAAAAACCTTCTATTCCAGAACCATGGCGGAAGCATTCAAAGAGATTAAAACCCATCTGGGTTCGGATGCCATTCTGCTCTCCACGAAGGAAATCCCTTGCAGGTCGGGTGTTTGGGGGCACTCCTCCGGGTTTGAAGTGGTCGCCGCCTGCGACGATGCCGAAGCCGTCGACTTTTTATCCGAGAAGGATGAATTCAGTAATTCTGAAAACAGAACGTTTCATCCTGATGCGGAATCCCTGGAAACATTGCCGGGCGTTGTCCATACCGGAACCTACTCTCCAGAAAAACTTGCGGGAAAACGTTCCGTTGCATCCCGTAAACGCCGCAGTATCGAACAAGTTCTTCAAACTTCAGACAGGAAGGCATCGCGGGAAACGGGAAAAAATGCAGGGCTGCTTTTTAAAGGCAGGGTTGCCAGCTGCCTCTGCCGCAATCTTATCGACAATGGCGTAGAAGCGGCACTCGCAAAGAAACTGATGTCCATGGCGTGGGATGAACTGACATCCGGACAACGGCGCAGCCGCAGTGCATTAGTTCAATCCGTTGCCCGGGCGGCGCTCTCAATGATTCCTGCAATACCGGATCGGGATGGAATCCCGAAGAAAAGAATCGTAGCGTTTGTAGGCCCTACCGGAGTCGGCAAAACAACATCTATAGCCAAACTCGCAGCGCATCTGGCTTTGAAGAAGAAAAAGAAGGTGCTCCTTGTAACAACGGACGGGTACCGCATTGGAGCCATCGATCAACTGCGTACCTATGCCGGTCTGATGGGCATACCTTTTCGATTTGTCGACCAGTTGCCCGACCTGGTTCACACGATTGAAGAACACAAACAGCGTGATTATATCCTTATCGATACCGCAGGACGCAGCCCTCGGGATCTTGGCGCAATGCATCCTCTGGCTGAATTTTTAAGAAAATCCAATGATATTGAGAGACACCTGGTCCTGAGTGTCGCCACGAAATCACAGGACCTCCGCGCCGTAGTGGATAATTTCGAAATTTGCGGACCCGATCATCTGTTGTTTACAAAACTGGATGAAACGACGACTCCCGGGCCGATATTAAACGAAATTATCCGCACGCAGAAATCATTCTCTTATTACAGCGATGGGCAAAGAGTGCCCGACGACCTTCATACGGCAACGGGAGAATGCATTCTGGACCTGGTCCTTAACCGAAACGACGTCGCATTTAAGGAATGATTATGAAGCCTGAGTTCAATAGAAATCACAGTGCAACCGGACATCAAAGTCCGAAATCGCAATCTTCCCGGCTTTCCTCATCCGAGGGATCCATTTTGAAGATCGACGCTGCAGGCCCCAAGATTGTGGCTGTGACCAGCGGAAAAGGCGGTGTCGGAAAGACAAACGTAGTTGCAAATCTGGCCGTCAGCCTTTCTGAGTTGGGCCATAAAGTTGTGGTGCTGGATGCGGATTTCGGTCTGGCAAATCTCGACGTATTGCTCGGATTGACTCCTCGATACCATCTCGGACACGTGCTTTTCGGGAATAAATCGTTGACTGAAATAATGATTCAGGGTCCGAAGGGTATTCGAATCATCCCTGCCAGTTCGGGACTTCAGCGAATGTCGGAACTGACGTCGGCCCAAAGAAATCACCTGGTGGAATGCTTCTCCAACCTGGATGTCGACACGGATTATTTCATTATAGATACTGCAGCCGGCATTTCGCGAAATGTCATTCACTTTCTGTTGTCAGCCCAGGAAGTGATTGTCGTCAGCGCTCCGGAACCGACTGCAATCGTTGACGCATACGCGGTGATTAAAATAATTCTGGCCGAAGATCCCAAAAAAAAGATACAGGTTCTTATTAATTCAGTTGAAAGTGCGGATGACGCCCACGAGGTTTACTGCCAGATAAATTCAGTCGTCAAGAGATTTCTAAACAGGGAAGTGGATTATCTCGGCCATGTGGACCACGACGCCCATGTGCCGCAGGCTGTCCGCAGTCAGACGCTGGTAACACACCGTTTCCCCAACGCTTCTTCAAGCAGGTGTTTTCGGAATTTGGCGCGGCGGCTCGGACAGCAGGGGCGCGCGGAACAGTTCGAGGGAGGACTTGTTTGGGAAAAACTGTTGAATGATTGGGTTAATTGAAATTTTGTCTCCCGACCCTCTTTAGGGGGGACATAACAATGCTTATTGAATAGCCATCAGGATTGCATCTTTTACCGCAGTCCCGTGTAAGAGGATATAAAAATGCAGGAATTGGTCAGTCAGTCCAAAGCTTACGAATCAACGGTTCAATCGAATACGGAACGTGATGAGCTGATCCTTGAGCATCTACCCCAGATCAAGTACATCGCCCAGCGTATTTCCACAAAGCTGCCGTCGCATGTAGAGCTGAACGACCTTGTCAGCGCCGGCGTACTGGGATTGCTGGACGCTATTGACAAGTTCGATGCGAACCGGGGCGTGAAATTCAAAACCTATGCAGAACTTCGGATTAAAGGAGCTATTTTAGACAGTTTGCGAAATCTGGACTGGGCGCCGCGCTCGCTGCGAAAAAAGAGCAAGGACCTTGAAAAAGTCTACCGTGAACTGGAACAGCGATTGGGACGTCCGGCTACGGATAAAGAGGTCTGCGATGAGATGGAGATCTCTCTGGAAGAATTCTACGAACTGGTGGACCAGATCAAGGGATTGAACCTCGGCAGCTTTCAAGAGCTTTCTTCTCAAGACGAAGAGAAAAGCGGGGAACCGTTGGTAAAGTATGTTCCGGATGCGCCTCAGATGGATCCGTTTTTCGTATTCCATAAATCGGAAATTCAAGGCATTCTCAGCACAGCTATCGATACGCTTCCCAAAAAAGAACGTCTGGTTGTTTCGCTCTATTACTTTGACGAACTGACGATGAAAGAGATCGGGAAAGTTCTCGGCGTCAATGAATCCCGTGTGTCCCAGCTCCATACCAAGGCCATGCTGCGGCTGCGCACGAAACTTAAAAAGATGAACGGACAGGATCAGTAACTTTTATTGTTATGGATAAAGTACTTTCTCAAGATGAAATTAACGCACTTTTTTCGGCGATGTCCTCGGAAAATGTAGACCTGGAAGCGTCCGAGGAAATAAGTCCGTCCGAACGAAAAGTCACGAAATATGATTTTCACCGTGCAGACCGTATATCGCAGGACCAGATGCGGTCCGTACATCTGATGCATGAGTATTTCGGCCGGAATTTCGCGTCTTCCCTGTCGGCGTATCTCAGGAATTTTGTAGATGTAAAACTGGTGAATCTGGAGCAGGAATCCTATTCCGCGTTCCTGAAGGGAATTCCGGATCCGACAATGTTCTCCAGTATCGGGATGCGCCCGTTGGACGACAATCTTGCACTGGAAATGAATCCGGCGGTGGTATTCCCCATGATTGACATGATCCTGGGCGGCCCCGGAAATGCCCCGACAGACAACAGGAATTTAACCGAAATTGAAATGAATATTATCGACGGCGTTCTCAGGCTTGCCATGCGGGACCTGCGGACTGCCTGGAATCCTGTAATCGATCTGGACCTGTACCTTGAGGATAAAGGGACCAAAGCGCAGATGTTTCAGATCGTGTCTCCCGGCGAGGCGGTTATTGCAATTCAATTGGAATTGAAAATCGGCGAAAACTCCGGGCTTATGAATATCTGCATTCCATCCCGTGTTCTGAAACAGCTGCGAAGCAAGTTCGACCAGCAGTGGAATGTTCGGAGACAAAAGACCTATGGAAATGAAGAAAAACGAATCGTGGATCTTGTGAAACAGGTTCCGATTCTTTTAACCAGCGAAATCAGGCATTCCATTCTCACAGTCGACGATTTGCTGAAAGTTTCGGTCGGGGATGTCATAGAACTGAAGGAAAGAGTCGAAGCTCCCGTCTATTTGTGCGCCGGGGGGATTCCGAAATACAACGGAAGAATCATATTGCGTCGTGGGAAAAAGGCATTCGAGATTTTGGAAAAATGTAACCATGACGGCTAACCGATCAACAGGGTCGGCATTATGCCGGTTTTATTTTTGCGAGGATTATCGTGACGGAAAAGGACATAAACAACGCTGAAGAAAAGGCAAGCGATGGTAACGACGTCCAAGCCGCAGAAACCAGCGGCAGCAACGTCGAAGACAATCCCATCGAAGAGCAGGAACCGCTCGACAAAGTCGCCGGATCCGAGGGGGGACGGAATTCCGACGCCTCTGACGAGAGTAAATCGCGGAATTCAGGAAACTGGAACATCGACCTGCTTCTTGATGTGGAACTCCCCATTCGCGTTTCCTTCGGACAGACGGAAATGCAGCTTCGGGATGTATTCAAGCTGGGTGCGGGATCGGTTATCGAACTGGACAAATCCGTCAACGATCCGGTTACCGTTATCGTGAACAACAAACCTATTGCAAAAGGGGAGGTTGTCATGGTTGACGGGAATTACGGTGTCCGGATCCTTGAGGTAGAAAGCACCGCGGATCGTATCCGGTCCCTGGGATGAAGAAGAATCACTATCAGGACCACTCTGTAATTTTGTTAACGCCGAGGCGCAGCCCGGCATAGAAAACAATTAATTATAGGAAATATTGAGATGCTCAACGAGAAACCATACATGGACAGCACACACACAAGCCAGCCTAATCCTAATATCAACGACCTGGTATCAAAGGTGAAAGACCTCCCTCCTTTACCGAACATTGTTTCGCGCGCAATGGAAATTGCGCACGATCCGAACGGTTCGGTCCGGGAGCTTCAGATTCTCATCGCGAAAGACCAGGCGCTGTCGGCCAAAATACTCCGCATCGTTAATTCAGCGATGTATGCGCTCCGGCGTGAAGTTTCAACGGTCTCGCATGCTGTCTCCGTTCTGGGAATCGACACGGTTTTTTCTGTAATTATGGCTGCATCGGTCGAAAATGTTTTTCAGTCGGCGAAAAGCCTTGGAACCAAGCTGCTTTCGGAACATTCCTGGGGAACGGCCATCGCTGCACGGGCGATATCCAAGCGGGTTCAATACGAAAAGCCGGAGGAGGCGCTTGTATGCGGTCTTATGCATGATATAGGAAAACCGATATTAATGCAGAACTACCGGGACAGATACAATGAGATCGCAAACGATGTCTATAGAGGGATGACAAGCTTCCATCAATCGGAACTCATGGCTTTCGGATTTTCGCATGCTCATGTAGGCGCGCTGCTGGCAAGAAAATGGAATTTTCCTCCCCAGCTGGCGGAAGCGGTCGGCTATCATCACAACCCCATTACCGCACCCAGATTCCGTAAGCTGGCATGTATCGTAAGTCTGGCAAACTCGCTCATGATATCCATGGAAATAGGATTTCAGAAGGATAAAAACCTGAAGGTGTCCGAGCTCCCGGCGGCAGAAGAGCTGAAACTAAGCAAGCCCGCGTTAGACACTATAGCCAACGAAACCAAATCGGCGATTGAAGCAACATCCAAGATGGGAAATTAGTTTCCGGCGTTGTTGCTGCAAGGAGTTACGGTATGTCGAATTTCTTCATGTTTTTTATCCTGGTCCTCTGTGGATTCATTCCTGCGCTTTTAGTCCGTAAGACATTTTCCCAGAGGATTCAGAGTTTGGAAAAGGATTTGACGGACATCTGCGCCGTGGTTTCTCAGATGGCCGAAATGCAGGTGAAATCGCATAGAAAATATTCGGTCTCCATGGAAAACATGGAGGAAAGGATCATGGAGCTCAGCATACCTTCCAGTGATTCCAGTCTTCCTTTTGAGAGGCGTCACCAGGTGCTTACGCTGGCGCGAAGGGGTATGGCGCTCGATGATATTGTGAAACGCCTGAAGGCGCCGGTTGGAGAGGCGGAGCTTATTTTAAACCTCGGGAAATACACAAAGACCGAAAATCATGGCACTGCCAGGAATGAAGAACAGGTGAGACAATATGCCTAAATACCAATGTTACTGGAAAGAATGTACCCGGATACGCTCGGAATTCAGTCTTTTTCTTAATCGACGGCGCCCACCGAGATTTGGAAACCACATATTCTGCAGCGATGACTGCCTATATGCCTATTTCAAAAATGAGTTGAACGATAAGTGGCATCGCCTGCACGCGGAAAAGGAACGAAAGATCCCAAGGCCGAAGATCGGGACTATTCTCATGCAGACGGCGTTCGTTACACGGGAACAGCTGGATGAGGCGATCAGAATGCAAACCAAAATGCAGGAGGGACGCCTTGGAGAATGGCTCCGCCGGCTCGGATTCGTGGATGAGCATCAGGTTACCGCAGCGCTTGCGAAACAGTACGGATTGCCGATGATAAATTTAAAGAATCCGGATACGAACTCGGATATCGTTCGTATGATTCCGGGAAAGGTTGCAAAGCGTTCCGGCCTTGTACCTGTCGGTTTTGATGACGATCAGTCCCATCTTCGTGTCGCCGTTTGCGGTCCGGTCGATTTCCAGTTCCAGGAAGCTATACGCCGCATGGTCCGGAAGGGTATCGCGCCGTATATCGGCGACCAATCCGCGATACAACAACTTTGGGAACGTTACTACGAACCGGAAGAACTGGATTTGTCTAATGTTCCAACGTACAGTTCCCTGGACGAATTGCTCGACGTCGGCAGAGACATCGTCGCTTCCGCAATAGAAAATCGGGCACGGGATATTCAGGCCGAACTGCTTCGGGACTTTTTCTGGATGCGTCTTGATTATCCCGAAGAGACACATCATCACTTTTTCCAATACGATAACACGGTTGTTCCCACGCAGGTGCCGGTCCACCGGGAAGCGGAGAGATTCGACTATGCCGTTTGACGTTAAAGCCGCATTTCTTGCCCAGTTTAGTGGGTAAGAATTGCCCGTGTATCGAAACAATCGCGGCAGTACGGGAAATATCGGAGAAATAACAACAGTAATAGGGTGAAATTCATTGGAACGAATATTGCAGTGGTAAATGGAAAGGAAAACGGTCTCCAGGAATGTGGGACCCGAGGAATTGAAGAATGAACAGCGGAATATATACAGCATATTCAGGAATGCAGGCCCAGGCGAATGCACTGGATGTTCTTGCTAATAATCTGGCGAATGTCAACACACCGGGATTCAAGGCGGAACAGGCTTTTTTCACACTGTTGCAGGAGTCCGTCCATGAAGCTGAAAACCAGAACCCGCTTTACGCGGCCATAAACAATCCGGTTACGGTACAGAGCACCTTCAGTAACGAAAAAGGTTCCATGGTAAACACCTACCGGGATCTGGATATTGCCATTGAGGGCGACGGCTTTCTGGTAATCCAGGCGCCCCAGGGCATACGGTACACAAGAAACGGCAATCTGCATATGAACTCGCTCGGAATTCTGACCACCTCCGAAGGATTTCCCGTCCTGGGCAGCGAAAATAAGCCGATTAACCTGGGTCCGGGGAAGGTCAATATCGGAGAGCGTGGCGATATCAAGCTGGACGAAGTAGACGTCGATCGACTGAAGCTGGTTCGATTTGAGGACCTTTCTTATCTCGAAAAAGAGGGTTCCTCACTCTTTAACTCGCGTAGAGGACAGGATATTGAGCTGGAATCGGATGCAAAAGTCAGAGTGGGGTTCCTGGAACAGTCCAATGTGAATCCGGTCCAGGCTGTTGTCCGCATGGTTTCAA
The DNA here is from genome assembly GCA_016934295.1 of Acidobacteriota bacterium. Lineage (GTDB taxonomy): Bacteria > Acidobacteriota > UBA6911 > UBA6911 > UBA6911 > UBA6911. The sequence continues at coordinate 15,828 of JAFGTD010000152.1, read as the reverse complement.
TTTTACGCAACTTTGAAGCCATTCAAAAAAGTATGAACCTGATCACCAACGACATGAATAAGAAGGCCATTGAAACGTTGAGCCGTTAGGAGTTCCTATGTTACGAGCGATGTATACAGCCGCAAGCGGCATGGAAGCGCAGCAATTAAACATAGATAACATTGCGCATAATCTCGCCAATATCAATACAAGCGGATACAAGATGCGCCGGGCGCAATTCCAGGATCTGCTGTATCAGAACATCCGTCAGGCCGGCGCCTCCAATACGGCGACTACGGAGATCCCGGTAGGAACACAGATCGGACTGGGAACCAAGCTGGCCGCAACGGAAATTATTTTCAGCCAGGGTGACTTCGCCTTGACCAACAATCCACTGGATATTGTTATCGAAGGACAGGGGTTCTTCCAGATTCTCATGCCGAACGGAGAGATTGCTTATACACGAAACGGCAATTTCCACCAGAATCGGGATGGAAATATTGTGACATCCGACGGGGATCTCCTGGATCCTCAAATCAACATTCCTGAGGACCAGACGGGCATTACCGTCGGCAAAGACGGGACGGTAACCGTGACGACCGCGGGACAGACCGAGCCGCAGACCGTCGGAAGGATAGAGCTGGCCCTGTTCCGGAATCCATCCGGCCTTGAACCTATCGGGAAAAGCCTTTTACGTCCGACCAGGGCTTCCGGAGATGCCATTCCCGGGACACCCGGGGAAGACGGCCTCGGCACACTGATGTCCGGATACGTAGAGCAGTCCAACGTCAGCGTTGTAGAAGAAATGGTCAATATGATTATCAGTCAGCGCGCCTACGAGGCCAATTCCAAGGTCATACGAACGGCTGAGGAAATGTTCTCTCAGGCAAATAGTGTAGTTCGGTAAAGGATAACAATGAAGCAAGTTACGAATTCTCTCCTCACCCTTCGCCTATTTCGTAGTACCGCGGCGCGGTTCGCAAACGGATTTCCTCGAGATGAAGTCTCCACGAACGGCCGCCTCCTCACCCCTTTCCACGTCCACCGGGAGGAAAAGCAACTGCTTTGTTCCATACTTCCGGTCAGGTCTTGTCCACCACGCAGTTTTATCCACCCCAGGTTGGGTGAGGGGAGAATTCGCAGCTTGCTTCAAACAATAAAATATCCGGTGATGGCGGTTGCCGTCATCCTGCTTTCAATTCCCGGCCTTTACGGCTCCGGACCGGTCCAGGTTCAGTTGAAAGAAACGGTTCTTGTAGAATCCGGGAAGGTGTTGCTAAAGGACATTGCCAATCTCGAGGGAAAGGAACCGGATTTAATAAATAAGATCGGCAGTCTGCCGATTATCGATTCTCCTGAATTCGGGGAGGTCAAAACACTCAGCCGTCATCAGGTCGACGAGATTCTACAGAGGACTCGGAATGCCCCGCCTGAAATCCGGATTTGCGGAGCTCCGATCGTTCAAATACGTCTGAAGGGAAGGCGGATACATGCTGAAGAAATCGTGCCCGTCCTGACAGCTTTTATGATGGAAAGAACTCCATGGCGGGAACATGAAATCGAGATCCATTCCTTCAAGAATCTGGAAGAAATCGAGGTGCCCGCGGAAGAGTTTGACTTAAGGATATCTGAAAAATCCCCGATTTTCGGCAATGGAAGAATGCTGGTTTCTTTCGATGCCTTTCGGGACGGGAAAAAACTGACTTCCTTCTGGTTGGCCGCCGGAATTCGTATCAAGGCTGAGATTCTGGCTGCGGCGCAAAGGATTCCATACGGAAAGGTCATTGCTCCGGAGGATGTTGTGATAGCCGTAACGGATATTGAAGATCCGGATACTGCAATTATGCGTAACGCTGACGAAGCAATAGGCAATACCGCAAAGAGGAGTTTCTATCCCGGTGATCCCCTCACCCGTGAAACCCTCATGAAGCCGTTCCTTGTCAATAGCGGGGATACCGTACATCTCCGGTTGGAAGGGAACGGTATTGTTCTTACGGCCCTTGCCAGGGCGGAACAGAATGGCAGGCTCGGCCAGGTTATCAGGGTACGTAATCTCGAGTTTTCCAACGTCCTGAAAGCAAGGGTCACGGGACGCGCACAGGTTGAGATACCCTGACTAGGAGGACCATGATCCACAAACGATCTACATACTGGGTAAGTTTTATTCTTGGCATCGTGCTTTCATCCGCCATGGCGGGTTGCACCAGGACAAGCGTCCAGGTTAATGACCCTACAGAACTAAAAGATTACATCGAAAGCGCCAAGAGGAGATCCCTTGGAGAGGAGAAGGCCGAAGGCTCGCTGTGGTCCAGCAGCGGCCGCCAGTCGAACCTGTTCCGTGATCTGAAGGCCCACAACATCGACGATGTTGTTACCATATTGGTGTCGGAATCCACCCAGGCTTTAGCCAGCGCTGATGCATCCAACTCAAGGTCCACGAGCGCTTCGGCGGGATTCGATAATCTTTTCGGCCTCGAAAAAAGCATTTCGGAACTTCCCACGATGGTTTCAGGTGAGAGCGGTTCGAGCTTTGAAGGCCAGGGTTCCACAAGTCGGCAGACGACGTTGTCCGCCAATCTTACGGCACGCGTTGTGGACGTTCTTCCCAACGGGTATCTGGTTGTTGAAGGCATGCGCGAAATTCATGTCAATAATGAAAATCAGAGCCTTTACCTGTCCGGAGTGATTCGTCCGGAGGACATCAGCCCTAATAATATCGTGCCTTCGTCGGCGGTCGCCCAGATGTCTGTTCGACTTGAGGGCCGAGGAGTTGTCAGCCAGCCGATAAAACCCGGGTGGTTGTATAAAATTCTCAATGGCGTATTGCCTTTTTAAACGAAATTTCTATGAACGATAAATGGAGAATTCCAATCTTCGCGTTTCTGTTTGCAGGAGCGCTTCTGGGTTGCACGTCGGCTGCCAGCCGAATCAAGGATATTGCTGAATTCGAGGGAGTGCGGGACAACCAGTTGACCGGTATCGGTCTTCTGGTCGGTCTGAATGGGACCGGTGACCGGAGTCAGACCTTTTTCTCGACCCAGATGATTGCGAATATGCTCCAGCGAAGCGGCATAACCATTGATCCGGAAAGAGTGCGGGTCAAGAATATCGCCACTGTAATGGTAAGAGGAACGCTGCCGCCCTTTGTCAGGCAGGGAAGCCGCATAGACGTGGATGTCGCATCCATCGGTGACGCACAAAGCATTCAGGGCGGTCTTTTAATCAGCACTCCCTTGAAAGGTCCGGACGGGCAGGTTTACGCTGTTGCGGACGGATCGGTGGTGCTGGGTGGATACAGCGCCGGAGGAAGGAATGCCAGGGCGCAGTTGAACCACCCGACTGCCGGAAGAATACCGAACGGGGGCCTGGTCGAAAAAGAGGTGCTCGTCGATTTCACGCACAAAAAAAATCTTAATCTTGTGCTGCATAGCACGGATTTTACAACCGCGAGCCGAGCCGCGAAGGCCATCAATGAATCGGTGGGATCCGCCGTGGCGGGCGCCGTAGACGGTCGGACTATCGCTATCAAGGTGCCCCAAAGCTACGAAAACCGCATTGTGGAATACATGTCTGAAGTGGAAAACGCCACGATGGATGTCGATATCCGGGCCCGGGTTGTTATAAACGAAAAGACCGGCACGATTGTTATGGGAAACGAGGTGAAGATTTCCCAGGTGTCCATCATACATGGGAGTTTGACCCTGCAGGTCGGCACGGTATTCAATGTTTCGCAACCGGCTCCGTTTTCGCGAGAGGGGGATACGGTTGTCGTTCCGGAAGAGACAGTATCGGTGCAGGAGGAAAAAGGGGGCATCCTTACCATGCATGAAGGGGCGAGTGTTGAAGAAATTGTCACGAAATTGAATGCATTTGGCGCCAGTCCACGCGATGTTATTGCAATATTGAAAGCCATTAAGGCCCATGGCGCATTGCAGGCGGAACTGGAAATTATCTGATGACGGGGCAAGGTCCCTGCGCCGTCTTTTTAAAAACAGAATAGAGGTTTTTCCTGATGCAGAACACAATCCTCCCGGGAACTCCCAATCAGTTGCCTGTCGAATTGCTGGTCGGAGCTGGAAACAGGCTTCAAGGTAAAATTCATGCCGCCCGGGGTATGGCGGGGGAGCAACAGAAAAGCGAACTGGAAAAAGTATCCAGGGAATTCGAGGCGATTTTTATAACCTACATGCTGAAAGTGATGCGTGAGACAATTGAAGAATCGGGCCTGACCGAGGGAGGACCCGGAAAAACGATCTATACGGAGATGTTCGACCAGGAAATCGCACAGTGTCTGGCGAAGCGGGGAACGCTCGGGATATCGGATCTGCTGTACAGAAACCTAATCGATAGTGTTGTCAAGGAAGATTCCGGAGATAAGAAACCTGTATCGCTTGAAAATAAGACGGCGCCGGTCGTCTCACCAGAAAAAATTGAGAATAAACATGAAGATAATGCTGTAAGTAACCATGAAATAAGCAGAATGCAGCTTCCGGTCGCAGCGCCCGTGTCTTCACCCTTCGGGTTCAGGCAGGATCCTTTTACACATCGGGTGAAGTTCCACAAGGGAATGGATCTCGCAGCCCCTGCCGGTATGAAGGTTGTACCCGCATTGCCTGGAAAAGTCGTTTCTGCCGGCTATGAAAAGGGTTACGGAAATTATGTATTCATACAGCATTCCGAGGAGCTGCAGACAAGGTACGGGCATCTCGGAGAGATTCATGTGAAAACCGGGGATACCGTCACGCCGGAGAGTTCGCTGGGAACCGTCGGCAATACGGGGCACAGTACCGGACCGCATCTCCATTTCGAAGCGATTCGAATGGGGACGCCGGTCGATCCGCTTCCCGCCTTACGTACGCAGCTGGCGAGTTTAAGGTAATTTTGCCGGCTGTAACAGCTGTGAAAAGCGGATAGGCCATTATTTATTAAAGTGCTATCATCGAGGGGACGATAAACTATGCAAAGAGTAATCTCTTGAGGATATTTATGGAGATTAATGGCAACAATCCCTTGATTGGCTTGAAAAGCAACGTTCGGCAGCTCGAACGGTCGGAGCAGTCCGTGCAGACCGAAAAGAGCGGCAGCGATCGCAGCTCCGGTGCAGACAGGCTGGAGCTATCGGTCCAGAGCCGGAAAGTGCAGCATCTCGATGATCTGATTCGATCTACACCCGATATACGGGAAGCGAAAGTCGAAAAGATCACTCACGATCTGCAAACCGGCACCTACAACGTGAAGGCGGAGAAGATCGCTGAAAAGATCATTGGGGGTACCTTGTTGAACGAGGTTTTTTAGGCCCGGCTAGGTGGAGACGGCCATGTCAGACGACTTTGGTCTCTTAAATCTTGTCGAAACACCGTTTCTGGAAAGAATATCCCGGGAAGAACGGATGAGTGAAGAACTTCCGAAAAAACCCAGGAATCAAAAAACGGGACAAGCCAAAAAGAAATCCGTAAACGACGAGCCTGAAGAATCCCAGGATGACGAGAATTCCACGACTTCGCGTCTTATCGATCTCAGAATCTGAAATATGGACGAACGGATCTCTGATCTCCTCGGCATTCTTAAAGAGGAAATCAACCTTTACCGGGATATAATCGAGCACGCAAGGGAAAAAACCGCTTTGCTGGCTCAGGGCCGGGTAGAAGCTATTCAGGAAAGCAACAAGGTTGAAGGGACGTTTAATATCAAAATGCGTTTTCTCGAAAACGAAATGAAACGTCTCTGTTCCGAAATTTGCCAGACCGCTGGAATTGCGCGTGAAGAGTTTACTCTTAAGAAGCTCGCCGAAAATCTTGAACAGCCCGCCGCAGGAGAACTGAAATCCCAGACCGAGCTTTTGGGGAATATCGTAATGCAGCTGAAAGCCGTTTCACGGCGAAACATGCAGCTGATCGAGAAATCCGTTAAATATTCCCAGGGGTTGCTGGGACTGGTTTCCAATGCAACGAGTCCGTATCAGCGGACGGGACTGTTCCGGTCCATTCCTGCCGTTCAGCCGACGTTTTCACATAGAGTTTAAGGTTTTAGCTAAACAAACATATAATCCCCGATCTCAGGACGGTCTGTTTAAAAGGTACCAGTTAAAAATCGGAGACGATCCCTATGCCTTCCATCTTAGACGGACTCGACAACGTTCAGCAGGCGCTGGCAGCGCAACAGTACGCTCTTTCGATTACTCAGAAAAATATCGCCAATGCCGGCAATCCATCCTATACCCGTCAGGATGTGATCTTTACCAACAGTGAAGAACCGGAAGTCTCATCGGGAATCCCAGGCATCTACCTGCAGTCCAAGCGGAATCAATTCCTGGACAGCAGTATCAGCCAGGAACTGCAATCCTCAGGGGGATATGAATTCATGTCTGAAGCCCTGAGCCAGATTGAATCGATAATGAAACCGGAAAGCGGAGTCGGACTTCAGGAAGCGATTTCCGAGTTTTTTGGAAGCTTCAATACCCTGTCGAGCACCCCGGAAGACCTGGTGGCGCGCCAGCAAGTATTGTCCAGCGCCGAAGTTCTCACCGTGGAATTCCATCGCCTCTATGCGGGATTGCAGCAATTGCAGGCTTCCGAAGACAGGATGGTTCCGCAGATCGTCCAGGAAATCAATGTGTTGACTGCTGAAATTGCCTCGTTGAACGAAAAGATTCCTGCAGCCAAAGCTTCCCAGCCCGGTTCGGAACTTACACTCCGGGACGAAAGGCAGAAATGTCTGGAGGAACTGTCCGGCCTGATGGGAATCGACTATTTTGAAACCGAATCCGGATCCATTACGGTTACGACCAGGCAGGGAGCCGCACTGGTGCTGGACAATACAAGTTATGATCTGGAAACAGCGCCGATGGTACCCAGCCCCTTGACCGGAATACAGTTGAACGGTACGGACATCACCGCGTCTATGAATTCAGGGAAGTTGGGCGGATTGTTGCGGGTTCGTGATGAAACCATAGCGGATTGCCTGCAGGTGCTGGATGTTATGGCCGCGACACTTGTCGAAAGAGTCAACCAGCAGCATACTCTGGGAAGCGACCTCGATGGATTGGCAGGAGGGGATTTTTTCGTGCCGTTTGTGCAGCCGGCTCCCGGCTCGAACGAAGGCGCGGCCAGGCACATGCAGGTTGCGCTTTCGGATCCACGAAGCATCGCCGCGGCCGGAGCGGCAGGCGGTCCGGGCGACAATGAAAACGCCAAGAGTATTTTCGCGATTGAAGATGAAAAGCTGTTCTCAACCGCGACGGAAACGATAAACCAGTTTTTCTCCGGTTTTATTTTCAGAATTGGATCGGAAGCCAGATCGGCGGAAGACAACATGATTACGCACAATGGAGTCATAGAGCAGTTGATGAACCAGCGGGATGCCGACATCGGTGTAAATCTGGATGAAGAGGCCATTAATATAATCAAGTTTCAAAAAGCGTATGAAGCGAGTGCACGATATGCAAATACTCTTGTCACGCTTAGTGACGAACTTATAAATCTTCTGGGTGGTTAACCATGCGTGTGACAGAATCTATCGCCTATCGTAATTTTTTGTCCGATCTTTCGAATCTCAACGAAAGTTCCAATAAGGCTTTGCGTGAAATTTCGAGTGGAAAGAAGCTGTCTTCCTTAAGGGATTCTCCATCCGGCAGCGCCCGGCTCGTTTCGATAAGCGACCTGGAATCGAAGATAGACCAGTATACATCCAATGTGGGGGACAGTTCTTTTTTCCTTCGGGCTGCGGATTCCGCGCTGAACGAAGTGAATAACCTGATTGCCAGTATATATACACGGGGAAGCCAGGCCGGGACGGAAACCATCGGGGCGGAGGAGCGTGCCGTGCTGGCCGGGGAAGTACGCTCGCTTCGGGACCAGATCCTGAGTCTGGCCAACAGCCAGGCGCGGGGAAGGTATATTTTTGCCGGATCCCTTGTAACGGATGTACCTTTCACCATTGTGGGAGATGCAGTGACCTACCAGGGGAACGACGATGTGAACAGCGTCGCTGTCGACCGGGGGACCGAGGTTGAACAGGGAGTGTCGGGTTCGGAAGTGTTCGATTCCATATTCGAGGCAATCGAAGAACTCCTGGCTGCAATGGACGGTAATAATACCGAAGATATCCAGGATGCACTCGGTCAGTTTTCAAACGTATTGTCAGGATTAGGGCAGGTCCGTGCAAAAATAGGAACGAATATAGGACTGCTGGAAAACATTCAATCCAACCTGGAAACGAGTAAAATCAGCCTGAAAGAACAGAAAAGCAGGATCGAAGATGCGGACCTTGCGGAATCCGCAGTAGAGTTGAACAGAATTCAGACTTCTCTGGAAGCCGCCATATCCGCAGGCGGATCCTTATTGAGGAAACCGAACCTGTTCGACATTATCGGTTAATCACGCTACTATTGAATGTGTAATGGGTAGCTGAAATTTAATATAGAGAATAAACAGACAATTGGTTATACGGATTCCGGCAACATCGTTTATACGGTTTGCGTATATCCCCGATTATAAGGTTGAGGTAACATGCTGATCCACACGGTTAATTTTGGAGATTTGGAAGTTCCTGAAGATAAGATTCTAACATTCAAGGAAGGACTTCCCGGATTCCCGCAAATACACAGGTTTGTTGTTCTGGAACTGGAAGAAATAAAACCTTTTCAGTATCTTCAGGCCCTGGACGACCCTCCTATAACCCTGTTTATAATAAATCCGTTCATGGTGGAGCCGACCTACGAATTCAGGTTGTCGGAAACCGACATGGCGGATGTCAACAGCAAGAACTCTTCCGAACTCGCAGTCTATGCCGTTGCAACGATACCGGAAAATCCAAGTGACGCGACGATCAATCTGATGGCCCCAATCGTCATAAACGAAAATGAGAGGTGCGGGAAACAGGTAATACTGCACGAAAGCAAATATTCCGTCAAACATCCCTTATTGCAGATTAGCGGTCAGAATGAAGCAGAAGCACAGGGAGCTTAGAAGATAGTTCTCTTTAACGCAGGATCAGGAATGCCCTGCAGGTAACGACACGGATGCTAGTATTTACAAGAAAAAAAGACGAAAGCCTGATAATCGGAAACGAGATAGAAGTAACGATACTCAATATCGGTACCGGTAATGTCAAAGTTGGAATTTCCGCACCACGCCATATATCCGTCCACAGGCACGAGGTATATGAATCCATTAAACGCGAAAATCTGGCTGCGGCGCAGTCACAGATCCCCAAACTGGATGTGCTTAAAAAACTGATTGGTTAATCAGCCGGTTGAATCGATGAATTTCGGAAAATTGGTTTTGACGGGAGCCGCGCTTTTCAAATACTGCTTTCCTTTTGCAATGCCTTCCAGTTCCTTTTGAATTCCGACTTTTGTTTTTTCTATTTTTTCGGAAGCCTGCGTGCAGAGTTCGCGAATGTGAACTGCGTGAGATCTGGCTTCAGACGCTAACGCTTCCGCTTCAGCGCGGGTTCCCGAGTTCAGGTCCTTGTAGGATTTTTTCAAGTTATCGGATAGCTGGAGAATATGTGCATGCATCCGTTCTATCTGTGAAATGCGGGATTTGTTCTCCAGGATCGATTCCGTTAACGACCGTTCGTTGCCGGAATCGCCCTCGTTCAAAACATCTGAGAGATCCTTCTGAAGATCGGAGTAGAATTGAGCTAATTTTCTTAGATCGGGAACCGGGGATTGCATATCATTAAATCGATATATTTAAGGTTTTCGGTTGTACGGCTACGGGTTTACCGGAACCAGCCATATTGGAATCAATAATCCCGGTATTAACTCTCTTTTGGATGGCATTCGGAGACTTTTTCACCAGCTCTCTCCATGCCGAGGAGAGATTCTCGAGCAGCCCTTCAATCTCTTCCAGTGGGTGGACATTCTGTTCGACATTCGCTTTGAATATTCTACGTTTCATATAGTCGTAGAGACGGTCCAGCGAACTGGCGATTTCACCGCCCTCCTTTAGATTCAGGCAGGACTGCAGTTCGGATATTATTGAGATGCAGTGATTGAGGGCCTTGGATCTGCCTTCAATATCCTTCTGCTCCATATGATTCCGTGCTTTTTGCAGGGAAAGGATCGCAGCGTCATAAAGCATGACAACCAACTGAAGAGGATTCGCCGTATTAACCGCTACCTCCTCATAACGATACGCTAGGGATGTATTCCCGGCCATTTAAACTCCTTCTAAGGTTAAGGCGTTATGGATCAAGATGTTAGTGATCCAATCTGACTGCTTAAGGAAGTCGTAGTTACGTTCATTAAGCGAAGCGCTTCGTCCGCTTTCTGATACTGGCTATACAGCAATGCTTCTCTTGTGTCCAGCAGGACCCGATAGGCTTCGATACGGTCTTCTATCAGCCGTATATTCTGGTTGAGGCCGTCGGTTGCATGGTGAATCGGTCCCGAAAGCGGATCCGTAATTCCATCTAAAACGCTATAGAGGTTCAACAGGATACTGGAACCTTCCACCCCTTCGGAGTCGGAGGCCAGTGTCACGCTTCCGTAACTGCCGGTCGTCGTCTGGGATATGCTGAGACTTAATCCCTCTTCCGGTTGGCCCGCGGCTCCCGTAAGAGTCCGCCCGCTTCCGACGGCGCTGTTGCCGCCGATGGTGCCTTCAATATCAGCACCGTTTCCGGTAACGGGTGTGGTCCCGAATCCGGTCGTACCGGCAGAGGAATCTCTGTTGGAAACGACGCTGATATCGTAAGAACTGCCGTAATTATCGGTGGAAATCCGGATCTGTCCCGATCCGTCATCGACGGCGGTTGCATCCAGGCCTTCCGTCGTCAAGGCTGCGTTGATTTTGGAAAGGACGGTGGTAAGATCATCCCCTGCAAGAAGGTTGACAACCGCGTTGGACGCCCCGGAAGTGATCGTCAGGGTTTCGTCATTGGCCAGCGTCGTTATCGTCTGAATTCCGGTCGCCACAGCCTGCTCGGCCAGGCTGGTAATCTCCACGGCATAAGTTCCCGCCTGGGTTGCTCCTGTTTTCCCGGTATAGGATACACGGTTGTCGGTAACGGTGGCGCCGCCTGACGGCGTTCCATTTCCCAGCAGAAGAGCGGCCACGTCCGTAAAGTTGTCTGCAAGGGCTTCACGAAATTTCGTTTCGTCCAGTTCCAGTCCGCCGTCGCGGTTGAAATTCAAGCCGATCTGACTTGTAACGCCGAAACTGGAATATTGGTTTTGAACGGATTGGAGAACCTGTTTCTGGAGATTGCTCTGAATGCTTCTGAGGGTGGCATCCCCCGAGAGCACTCCCGAGCTTTCCGTTGTCGCATTGTACCGGAACTGCGCGTTGATAAAAGAGCTGACATTATTGTAGGCGGTGATAAGTTCTTTGATGGAATCGACGATGGAATCGGTGTCGGTTTCCAGATCGATTCGAACATCGCTCGCAGTTTCCTGTTTCAGAGTCAGAGTGACCCCGTCAACGACATCGCTGACGGTATTCGTGTTTTTGGTAATCGCAACCCCATTGACCACGAATTGGGCATCTTCGGCCGCCTGCATTTCCACGATTCCAAGCGCCTGGCCTCCCGACAGGTTGTCCGTTATTGTAAACGCATTTTCCGTTCCGGTATCGTCGGCTGTTATCAGGAGCCTGTAAGGGCTTGCGGAGCCGTCATCGATGATTGTTGCGGTTACTCCGGCGTTGGCGGCGTTGATGGCGTTGCGCACCCCGCTGAGCGTATTGTTGTTAGAGTCGATTGTTATATTAACCGGATCGCCGGCGCCGGTCGTGATCGTTAGTGTGCCCGTACCTGTCTCTACCGAAGTCATATCCTCGAAATTAACGGATGCCGATGATTTGGCCCTTGCCAGGTTGCTTACACTAATGGTATAGCTGCCGTCGGCGGAAACATCCGTCGTGACGGCTGAAATGGCATCTTCATTCGACGAGGATACTTTGCAGACCGAAAAAATGCTGGTCGCCAGCCTGTCGGAAAAGGAATACGGCGCCTGAAGCGGCACCGTGCCGCTGCCATAGAGGATAGTCTTTACCTTATCCTCTAAGGAGGAAAGCTTGGAATTCAGACTCTGAAAAGCGCTCACCTTGCTCTCCAGCGTTGTGGTCTCGCTTTCCATGCGACGTATCGGAGCTTCTTCAATATACATCAGGTTTTGTACAATGCTCTCTACGTCGATGGCACTGCTCAATACATTAACGGAGCTCATATCCTGTCCAGTGCGCTTTCTTGGTTTTTAAATTTAATAATGAACGGAGGCTTGATCTCATTTTTTTCGGCACAAGCATGTCCTGACTCTCAACTATTCTCCGGATCCTGTGGCGATTCCGGGAATATCTTGCTTATCGACACTTTTTACCGTTTGGAATAGCGGTTTATGGGATAAACGTGGAAGTAATTTCGGGGAAGATTGCTTCAAGAGAGGCTGAGATTCTTTTTGATTTTTTTCAATGAATCCTCGATTATATCCAGCGCTTGACGGACAGTGGTGAAATATTCCGCATAGATATATTGCAGGTCCTTAATGGATGCCTCGTTTTTCGGATGCTTGCTCCATTCCTTCCGTTTCCTTAGAAAGGTGACGTTTCCCATTTGGTTCAGGCAGTCCAGGAGAGGCGCTACGTGAGTGTTGCAATAGAGGTTTTCTTTGGCGCCTTCCAGTTTTCTGCTGAGATCCTGTACCGGGAGTTTTATTTTAGGGCTGCAAAGGCGGGATCCGTCGGTTAAAATGTTCCGTATGGTGGATGCTTCCGCGACAAGAAGGGAGATATCCATTCCGGTATAGTGCAGGCTGTCTTTTTGCGCGTCTGCAAAAATATTGTGGATGCGATCATAAAGATGCAGAGGTTTGGAGCAATGCCGGTATATCGCTTCCTTCATACTGACGATTTCCATGCCGCCCTTTAAAATTCCTCCTTCGGTTGCATTGATGAAACATACTTCAGGATTTTCCTTTACCTCTTTAAGCATCCAATTCCAGTATGCCGTCAGCTTATCGGTGGTTTCAATGGGGCGCCCGAAAATATCCTCGGACAGGACGGTCCGTCGGGAAGATCTCATGTTCTCAAGCTGCTGTAGCCATGAAACGGGATCTTGAATATCGCCGTACCATTCTTCGTCGAAATGAAGCCCGGAGCAGTAGATACTTCCGCCGGAATGGGCGAGGTCCTGACCCAAAAAAATAACCGGATTACACTTAAGCAACAGGGCAAAATCCAGCGCCATGGTGGCCACGGAACCCCAGGCGCGCAATATTCCCTTATTGCCTATAAGATCGGATAAAGATCGCAATGAAGAGTTCTCGTAGGTACAGGCGACGATTCGATTTTCAAATTGATTGAAAACCTCGGGATAGGACGTTGTCTCCGCCACTACAAGGCTGTCCCCAATGGAAACGCCTTCCATATGGCGATAATTCAGAAGGAACGGATCTCCCGTTAAAATGAAATGCGGACGAATCCCTGCAGTTAAAAGAGGCTTCAGTGCAGTATCGGTGGACAGGATAAGAACGCAGTCCTCGTATCCCCTTAATTCATGAATATTTTTGTCCAGAGACGGCCCGGCTGAAACGATGACGGCCGGTACGTCCGTGAATTTCCCCGAGAACTTTATCACGCCGGGAGCCAGTGCCGCCTTCCGGACATTCCGGACGAAGTTGTCCAGGAATGTCCGGGATTTTTCAACCAGCGTGTTAATGTCCGAGAAGATCTGGAATGTCTGGCTCTGGATTATTTCGGCTGCGCTTTTAAAGGCATCCGGATTCAGGGATGCCGACGGAAGATGCGTAAGATAGGTGCTTTTCCTGGCCTCGACGGGATCGAAAAACCGCATCCATTGTTCCGCCAGTTCCGGTCCCTTTGCAGGCCAGGCGAAATGCAGGTGCGGCAATAAAAGAATCTTACTGAGATCCCTCGCTTCAAATGCCGCCTTCAGTATTTCGAGGTCCGATTCAACGACGAAATAATGGTTGCGTGGGTCCGGGTGTTTTTCAATAAGGGCATCCAGAATATAACCGAGACCGAATCCAAGGAAAATGAAGTAATCGGAGTTCGAACAGTCCGTTTTCCCTAAGGTCTGGCGGGCTTCCTTCATGGGTTCGTACCGGCTGTGCAGGGATAACTCGGATTCCCCTTTTTTATAGCTTGCCGTTGGACCGCCGCGCACCGATTCAAATACCCGTACCCTTTTATATTCTATATCCTGCAGCATCCGTGCCAGTTCCGGTTGCCGTTTGGAAAGAAGGGAAACATTGGATGCGAAATGGTTCAAGGGATACCTCTCCGAGCGACGTATAAGCAGTCTAAAACAAACCCGACTTACAGTCTATCGTCTTTAAAGGACGGATCCCTTTAAAAACTTTTTAAAGCAAATTTTATTGGAAGAAAGTAATCGGGCGGATCGGTTGAAAAACCACCGAGAAAAGAAAAAAGGCGCGCTTTTTCCAAAAAAACGCGCCTTTTCACATCAGCTGGTGTACTGCTATCCACGAAGCAGACTGAGAACAGCCTGGCTGCTGGAATTTGCCTGGGCCAATGCGGCGATTCCCGACTGGGCCAGAATCTGGTATTTGGTCAGGTTCGCTATCTCGGTGGCGATGTTGGCATCGCGCATGTTGGATTCTGCGGCCTGCGTGTTCTCCGCAGTGTTCTGCAACACGCTGACTGCGGACTGCAGCCGGTTGATACCGGCACCGATATCGGCCCGCATATTTGATACTTCACTCAGGGCATCTTTAATGATGGTCATGGATGCAGCGACGCTGGCTTGAGTGCCAATATCCACTGACGTCAGATCTTGGCCGCCGATATCTGTAACCGTATCACCGGATGTAGTAATGGTGGCAATGGTGACACCGATGGAGCTGGCGTTCGTCATATCTCCAACGAATACACTCAAAGTACCATCCACCCCTGAGCCGGGTGTAAAAATAGATTGACCGTTGAAATTGGTCTGGCTGGCGATACGGGCGATTTCAGCCTGTATCGCGGTGAATTCAGTCTGCAGAGAACCGCGAGCGACATCGTCAACCGTTTCCGTGGCCGCTTCTTCCGCCAGTGTTACCGCACGCGTCAGAAGGTTGCTGATTTCCGAAAGCGCGCCGTCGGCGATCTGCGCGACTCCTATACCGTCGGTTGCATTCCGGACGGCCTGATTCAGAGCCATGGTGTTCGCCTTGAGGCTGTCGGCAATCTGCAGACCGGCGGCATCGTCCGCACCGGTATTGATCCTTCTGCCTGAAGACAAACGCAGCAAGGTTCTGGAAAGATTGACATTGTTAATATTTAACTGGTTTTGTGCATTGACACCAGCGATGTTGTTCAGAATACTGAATGAACCCATATGGAGTTCCTCCTTGAATCCGAGTCACAAAAAACATGCTACTCCGCCAGATCATGGCTCTGGCCGCCTCGGCGAGGGGAATCGCTCAGCGTGTTTTTTAGCCCGTAGGGCATTTCTTCTTTTAGGATTACAAAACTCATATCGACCGGCCGGGAAAAAACTTTCCACCTAATTGCAGATATAATAAAAAATTATATATCGTTAATCGCGGCCGGGATTCATCGATGCTGAGTCTGAAAGAAAAGTTGGGAGGGTATCTGAAGGGACAAAATCCTGCGGTAGAAAAGCTATGATTAGCGTTTGAGGGGCATTGAAGTAAATATCCTCCGGCCCCAGCCGAAGGCTTTATACAATGAGCCGCTCAAAGCGGCTTGAAAGAATTGTCGGGGTTGGTATCGGTATCGGAATCGGTATCGATTCCACTGGAGATATTGGCCTTCCTGCTTCGACCGCGATTCCGATACCGACTCCGACCCCGATTCCTGGAACTGTCCAACTTTTCCTGCCACCCCGGCAGAGCCGAGGGATCTCCCTGAAGATTAG
>JAFGTD010000151.1 GCA_016934295.1 Acidobacteriota bacterium | reverse complement strand
CGTTATCCCCTGGGTGATGTTTTCCTTCATCAATATGCTGGGAGGATAACATGAACCACGAAATTCACTTGCTGATTGCGGCTTTCGGGATTTTGTTATCCGGCGCTTTCCTTGTTTTCATTCTGGGGCTTGCCGGGATGAGGAATCGGATCAAGGGCTGGGCGGTGCTCATTTTTTTCCTGGCCGCCTCCCTTATTATTATTGGTGTATGCGGGGAGGTCCTGATCTCGGGAGATCCGGTTTCCGGCGGATTGAAGATGTTTCAGATACAGGCTCTGAATGCTTCGCTTCATTTCAGCATCGATCGCCTGAGCGCTTTTTTCATGCTGCTGGTTCTGCTGCTGGCCTTTCCTGCAACCCTGTTTTCAGTGGGATATATGGAGCATGAAAAGGGGATCGGATACTACAGCCCCCTGCTGCTTTTCATGATCGGGATGCTGGGAGTTTTATGCATCGACGACCTGTTTTTCATGTTTATTCCCTGGGAATTCATGTCTCTTTCCGCGTATGCCCTCATACTGTTCAAGAAGGAAGAGCCGCAGGCTCTTCGGGCCGGGTTGAAGTATTTCATCGTCACACATTTTGGAACGACCTGCATGTTCATCGGCAGCATTGTTTTGTACTACTATCTTCCTGCAAATGAAGCTTCCTTCCTGTTCCCTGCCATCTCAAGATCCATGGAATTAATGATGGGCACATCGCCCGTTATGTTGAACCTCTCGCTTGCCCTGCTTTTTATTGGATTTGCCACTAAAGCCGGGATCTTCCCCTTTGGATTTTTCTGGCTTCCCGACGCCCATCCCGCGGCCCCTTCTCCGATAAGCGCGCTGTTGTCGGGAGCCATGATCAAAGTGGGAATTTATGGAATTATCCGTCTATTCCTCTTCCTGCTGCCTCCCGGCAAAACACTGGTCCACTGGGGATGGATCCTCGCCATTTTTGGAACCCTGTCTCTCTTCTTCGGCACAATCCGGGCCATGATGCAGCATGATTCCAAAATTCTTCTGGCGTATCACAGCATCGGCCAGATTGGATATATCACCCTGGGCCTGGGCATAGGAATGATATTCATAACCACATATCCCGTCATTGCACTTCTCTCTTTGATCGGCGGGCTCTACCATCTGCTCAACCATGCCTGTTTCAAGGGACTCCTGTTTCTGAATGCAGGCTCTGTCATTCACAAAACAGGAGAGCGTGACATGGACGGGCTGGGCGGCATGGCTTCTCTCCTGCCGTTTACTTCCGTGGCCGCTTTAATCGCCGTTTTTTCCATAGCAGGATTGCCGGGTTTCAACGGCTTTGTCAGTAAATGGATTCTCTACGAAGCCTCCATCATGGGCGGTCTGCACTATCCGGTTCTGGCGCTGATGGGCGTGACTGCCATTTTTATCAGCGTTGTTACCCTGGTTTCGGTTCTGAAATTTTATGCCTGCATGTTTCTGGGACATCGCCCTGCTGCATACCGCGAATTAATCCCGGGAGAGGATGTCACGATAAAAATTTCCCAGCTTTTTCTGGCTGCACTTTGCATCCTGCTGGGGATCTTTCCGGTTTTGGGGATTCTGCCCGGCTTTTCCATATTTTCCGGATTGCCTGCTTTAACCGGCCTTGGGTACAGGGCCGTGTTCGGTGAATTCAATCCCTTTCGCGTCGTGCTCCATACACAATCATTGTCCGGGGATATTACGTCCATCGGCGTCTGGAATCCGTGTCTGGCCCTGGGGGTCTTTCTCCTCCTGATGTGCGGCAGTTACTTTATTTCCAGGTCCGCCGGGGCAAAAGTCCGAACAGTCGGCAATTGGTATTGCGGCTCCGTTGCGGACAAGGATGAAGTTATCTATCACGCATCCAGCTTCTATGTTCCGCTGAAACGGTATTTTGAATCTCTGAACCGGAGCCTTATTCCCAAAAAGCTGAAGTTCAGAACCGATCTTTCAAAAATATTCGATCTGGACAAGTGGATTTATTATCCGCTTTCCAGATCCCTTGTAAAGACCAGCCAATGGTTTGCCAGGAGCCATGTGGGAATCCCGCAGATCTATCTTCTTTGGACTGTAATGGGAGCCGTTATCACCATTGCCGTCCTTTTCTGGTTGGCCTGAAGGGGGGATTCTTATGACGCTTTCAGAGAGCATTGTGGCGGGATTGACAAGTAGATTCCCAACACAGATTTTTGATGTCCGGGAACGGATTCCCCGGAAATATTCCATCCGTTTTGACATGGATATCGTTCCGGATGCCGTACGGTATCTGAAAGAACAGGGTGCCCGCTTTATCGTCAGTGCCGGTGTGGATGCCAGGCAGTCGGGCAACGGCTTTGAGGTCACACATATCTTTTCCCATGATGAGGAGAAGGCGTTTTTCTCCGTTAATACACGCCTGGACGGAATTCGGCCGAAGATCAAATCCATCACCCCGATTATTCCGGGGGCAAACTGGGCGGAACTGGAGTTCAGGGACCTTCTGGGCATCGAGCTTATCGGCCATCCGAAACCGAAAAGACTTATCCTTTCTGAAGACTGGCCGGACGATTTATTCCCCCTGCGCCGCGATGTGCCATACAACATCAAGCCGCAAAAGAAACCGGACGCTCCTGCGGAAATGAAGAAGCCGGAAAAAGGCCAGACGGTTGTTCCAATCGGCCCGTTTTATCCGGTTCTCGAAGAACCGGCATTTTTAAAGCTTTTCGTTCAGGGCGAGGAAATCGTTGATTGCGACTACCGGGGTTTCTTCAGCCACCGGGGCATAGAAAAACTGGGGGACAGCAAGCTGACCTACAACGAAATACCTTTCGTGGCGGAACGTATCTGCGGCATATGAGGGTTTATCCACTCCACCGGGTATGTGGAGTCGGTAGAAGAAGCAGCGGGAATCCGGGCCCCGCGCCGAGCACGCTATATTCGAACCATTCTCCTCGAACTGGAGCGTATCCATTCCCATCTCCTGTGGCTGGGGATAGCGGGGCATATCATTGGTTTCGATACCGTCCTGATGCAGTCCTGGCGTATGCGGGAACCGGTGATGTGGGCGGCAGAAAAGATCACCGGCAACCGGAAAACATACGGGCAGAACCTGATCGGGGGCGTCCGGAGGGATATTGAGAAGGAATTAATACCGGAGCTTTTTCCCATGCTCGACACGCTCGAGCAGCAATGGAAGAAAGTACTCGATGCCATAGCCGGAGACACAACATTGAAGGCCCGCCTCGAAGGCGTGGGCATTCTTCCGGCCGACAAGGCCAGGGATCTTTGCGTGGTCGGTCCTACCGTCAGGGGATCCGATATCCCAATTGACAGCCGGGTCGATCATCCGTATGCCGCTTACGATGAGCTTGTTCCCAGGGTGATTACCTTCACGGGTTGTGACAACTGGGCAAGGGTTCTGGTGCGCATGCATGAAACATTCGAGAGTATCCGTCTCATCCGGGAAGGTCTGAAAAACCTGCCGGACGGGCCGATATTGACGCAGGTTGAAGAAACACCGCCGCCGGGAAGGGAGGGCATGATCGTGGTCGAAGCGCCCCGCGGCGAAGCCATCCATTATGTCATTACCGGCAGCGATTACCGGCCTTACCGATGGAGAGTTCGGGCTCCAACCTACCAGCAACTGCAGGCGCTTCCGTCCATGATCCAACATGCTACGGTGGCCGATGTTCCCATCACACTGGGAAGCATGGATCCATGTTTCTCCTGTACGGAACGGCTGGAAGTCATTGATGTAAAAACACATAAAGTAAAAGTTTATTCCAACGAGGAAATTCTAAATATCTCCAGACGGAAGTATGGGAGGGGGTGAAACAAATGGCGCACATGTTTGTGAAGATCGCGGTTGCCGTCATTCTGGTGGTCGGATTTTCGCCCTTCCTGGAAGGCGTCATGCGGAAGTTCAAAGCCGTGATCCATTCGCGCAAGGGGCCTCCTGTTTATCAGCCTTACATCGATATCATCAAGCTGTTGGGCAAGGAGGATTTACGGGTTTCCGATTCCATCCTGCTGCGTCTGGCGCCGATGGTCTGTTTCAGTTCCGTCCTTGTCGCCTCCCTGTTCGTTTCTTTCGGCTTTTCGCCGGCCTTAAGCGGGGCCGGCGATCTGGTTGCGTTCCTGTACTTCATCACCCTGTCTTCTGTCGCGGTTGCAATCGGCGGTCTGGCAACCGCCAGCCCCTACGGCGGATTGGGAGCTTCGCGGGAATTGATGACGTTGTTTGCCGCAGAGCCCATCCTTGCGCTGACCTTGATTGTGGCCGGCATCAAGGCGCAGTCCATGCAGATGACGGATCTGCCGCTGTCGGCATTTTCCATCTCGATGGCAATAGCCGCAATCGGGCTTTTTCTCATCATTCAGGTTCAAATAGCGAAACTGCCCTTTGATATCGTGGAAGCGGAGCAGGAGATCATGGAAGGGCCGTTTATAGAGTACTCGGGACCGGGTCTTGCGTTATTTAAGTGGTCTTTCTACATGAAAGAATTTTTGTTCGCCACGCTCTTCTGGCGAATATTCATTAATTGGCCGGATTTCCGGGCATTCCCCATGCCGGGCCTGTTGGCAAACATTTTGAATATTGCCGCGAATTGCGTCCAGGCCGTTGTTCTCCTGATCTTAATTGAGTTGATTGATGCCACCAATCCCCGTCTTCGCATTGACCAGTCATTGCGCTTTTGCGGGGTGGTTTTTTTCACCGTCATGTGCGGACTTATTTTTGCATTTATAGGTTCCTGACGCGAAAGCTGCGGCCAACCATGGGGTGAATCCCGTCAAAAGATGCGGGCCCCCGAAGCAAACTGCAACCATGAATGGAGGTGCAATCCGCCATGTTCCGGAGCAAGATCAAAGAAGCTATAATCTGTCTTGAGGCTGGAAGGGTTACCCTTGCCTACCCCTTTGCCCCGGCATTTATTCCGAAAGGATTCCGGGGCCTTCCAAGCGTGGATATAAATCGATGTGTCGGTTGCGGAGGTTGTGCCAGCGTCTGCCCGTCCAGCCTGGTGGAAATCGTCGACGAACCGGATCGAACCACTATTACCAGGTATTTCGAACGGTGCATTTACTGCGGCCGTTGCGCCGATGTCTGCCCGGAAATGGCGATTGAAATGACCGAACGCTTTGAAACGGCGACCAATGACATAAGGGATCTTCATGTAGTCCACCACATTTACATGGCGACATGTTCGCGATGCGGGCGTTGTTTCAGCTCTCAAACGCCGCTCGATCCGCCTGATTACCGCAGCTTTAAAGGAACAAGACTCAATAGACTGGGAGTTGAATCGACATGACGAATGAAATCCTGCTCGAAGATCTTTATGTCGGTGTGCTACTGACTCTGATTTTTTTAATTGTGATTCGGAAATACAGGGTTTCGATCTGGTTTTACATCACGCATTCCTTTCTTCTGAGCCTGATATATGTCTGGTACGCCTATAACCTGAACAACCCCATGATGTATCTCTGGTTTTTCACAACGATATTATCCCAGGTCGTCCTTATACCCTTCGCTCCCGGCGGATTGTTCTACACGGTAAAAAAATGCAATGCCACGGAAGTCAGGCCGATACTGCCGTTCGGTGTTTCCCTGGCCTTTATAGCCCTTCTGGCAGTGGGCGGCTGGGAATTTTTTCACTATATCATTGCCGCCGTCGCTCCCACGCCGGAGGCCGCACTGGAACCGGCTCGATCCAACCTGGCCATAGCATTCACGATTTTCTCCCTGGGGCTGTACACGCTTCTTACTAGAAAAGACGCCGTAAAAACGGTCCTGGCGTTGTGCATTATGGGCAATGGCATCGACGTGACCCTGGTGGATTTGACCCCTGCCATGGCTGAAACAGCCGTTCTGGGCATTCTCACCGATGTGATTCTATCTGTTTTCATACTTCTGTATCTAAGCAGGCGCATCTATGAAAAATTCGGATCGTTGGACACGATGAAACTCTCGGAATTGAAATACTGAGGACATATCGTCATGAAAGAAATTGCATCCATTCTACCGTTCATGCTTTTTCTTTTTCCGGCTTCGGCCTCCTTGATTGTGGCCCTGTTCGGCAGGAAAAAGGGATTTCTCAGGGAGGGGATCTCTTTGCTGGGCGTTGTTCTGAGTCTTGTTTTTTCCTGTTACTTCTGCAATCGCACCCTTTTTAACGGGAGCGAGACCGGGAAATTCACGGCCTTTTATCAGAATATTTTCATCGATGGATTCGGATCCCTGATGGCCTTGCTGGTAAACGTGATTCTGTTGCTGGTGCTTCTTTATTCCTTTTCTTACATGAAGACCTTGATAGCTGAAGGCAAAATCCTGAATAAGAACCTGCGTTTCTATTACACGCTTATTTCGGCCTTCAACGCAACCATGATGCTGACCTTTATTGCAAACCATTTGATTCTTTTTTTTATTGCCATTGAAGCCAGCACCCTCGCTACGGCCCAATTGGTCGGTTTTTTCCGCGACAAGCACTCTCTGGAAGCTGCGTATAAGTATATGGTGCTGATAATTGTCGGAATCGCCTTCTCCCTGATGGGGTGCGTTCTTATCTATTCGGCATCCGTCCCGCATTTGACCGGCCATAATGCCGTTCTGCTTTCCGAGATCGGGAGGATTGCCGATATCATTCCGAAAAACGTGGCATTGCTCGCCGTAGCATTTTTTATAATCGGATTCAGCGCCAAGGGAGGGCTCATTCCCTTTCACCCCTGGCTGCCCGATGCCCATTCCGAAGCACCGGTGCCGGTGAGTGCGCTTCTTTCAGGATTGATCATCAAAATCGGTGTTTACGCATTTGCCCGAACCGTGACTGTCTTTTCCCGTCATTACCCGGTCATCATTCTTTACGTTGCCGCCGTTGCCTGTATCAGCATGTTACTGGGCATCCTTCTTGCTTACGCCCAGAACGACCTGAAGCGATTGCTGGCCGCGAGCAGCATCAGCCAGATAAGCTATATATTTACCGGACTCTGCCTCGGAAGCTATGTCGGGATTTATGGCGGCATATTCCATCTGGTGAATCACTCCATGCTGAAATCGCTGCTTTTTCTTACAGCAGGATCCCTGATGTTTGCCGCAAAGACCAGAAGCATCCGGGATATGGGCGGGCTCTACAAAAAAATGCCCATTACATCGGTCTGTTTCTTTGTCGGGGGGCTGGGTATTGCCGGAATGCCCCTTTTCAGCGGGTTCCACAGCAAATTCGCTATTTTTGCGGCTCTCGGACAGCAGCAATTGTGGTGGGCCCTGGCGGTCTCTGTTCTGACGGGAGTCCTGACCCTGTCCGTATTCGCCTGGGCGGGATCCCGGATTTTCTGGGGGAGGCCGGCGGATTCCGAAACGATGGAACAGATAAAGGAAGTTCCCTTTGCCATGTGGGCTCCCATGGCGATTGTAGCGGGAATTGTTCTTGTCATAGGACTCTATCCCAACCTTATTTATCCAATCCTTGACAGCGCATCGCAGAGCATTCTGACCATCGCGGAGGGGGGGAGTTTATAGCATGATGAAAAAATTATTTAGTAAAATGTTGCCCAAATCTCTCTGGGTTTATCACGCCAATGTGGGCGCCTGCAACGGATGCGATATTGAAGTTATCGATGTTCTGACGCCTTATTACGATGCCGAACGTTTCGGTATAAAACTGGTCGGTTCTCCCAGGCATGCCGATGTTCTGCTCGTCTGCGGCCCGGTCACAATGCAGGTTCTTCCCTATTTCAAACGTCTCTGCGAAGCCGTGCCCGATCCTAAACTGGTTTTTGCCATAGGTTCCTGCGCCTGTGGCGGCGGCATATGGTTCGATACCTATAGTGTAATAGGCGGGGTGGATAAAGTCATTCCGGTTGATTTCTATATCCCGGGTTGTCCCCCACGGCCTGAAGCAATTTTGCATGGGGTAGCCGTAGCCCTTGGTTTGGCCCCTAAAAAGATTGCCCCTATAGATGCTTCGGACGGTTTTGACACGCTGCATTATTCTGAATAAAGTTTTATCCTGTTGTGGAGTCCGAAATCCCCGCTATCGCCGCCGACTTCACGGTGAAAATAGCTCATCTTATAAATTGCAAATCTTTCATTAAAATGCGTTGTTTTGTATAACAATGGATGGATTACTGTATTATCGGTTTTGCTTGTCAGGCAGGATGCGTCACAACGATGCCTGTCGCTATTTATACTGAAATAGACGGGTTCTAAAAGGCCTGTATCGACCCGGAGGGGTAAAAAATTTTTATGAACAATAGAAAAGGGTTCGACAACGATCGGTATATTCAGGAACAGAGGGCTGAAATTCTTGAGCGAGTGAATCGTTTCGACAACAAGCTCTACCTCGAATTCGGGGGAAAACTCCTGTTTGACTATCATGCGTCCCGCGTGCTGCCCGGCTATGATCCCAACGTGAAAATGCGGTTGATCCAGAATCTCAAGGATAAAGCCGATATCCTCCTGTGCATTTACGCAGGCGACATCGAGCGCAAAAAGATTCGGGCCGATTTCGGCATTACCTACGATGCCGATGCCATGAAGCTGATCGATGAACTCCGCGGCTGGGATATCAATGTCCGGGCTGTCATCATCACCCGTTTTGACCGGCAGCCGGCTGCCCAGCTATTCAAGAACAAGCTCGAACGAAGAAATATCGATGTTTTCACGCATCGTTATACCAAGGGGTATCCGACAGACGTGGAATCGATCGTAAGTGATGAAGGCTATGGAGCGAATGAATACATAGAGACTGAAAAACCGTTGGTTATTGTAACCGGGCCGGGGCCGGGCAGCGGGAAACTGGCAACATGCCTGTCACAGCTCTACCATGAATATAGGAGAGGCATGAAGGCCGGCTACGCCAAGTTCGAAACCTTTCCCATCTGGAACCTCCCGGTCAAGCATCCCGTCAACATCGCTTACGAGGCCGCTACCGCGGATATCCGGGATTTCAATCTCATTGATCCTTTTCACCTTGAAGCCTATGAGAAAAAAGCGGTGAATTACAACCGGGACGTGGAAGTTTTTCCGGTCGTCAAACGAATCCTGGACAAGATCACGGGCGGCAAATCCTCCTACCAGTCGCCTACGGACATGGGCGTAAACCGTGCAGGTTTCGCCATTGTTAACGATCCGGTGACACAGGAAGCTGCGAAACAGGAAATCATACGGCGATGTTTCCGCTACCGATGTGAATATGCAATGGGATTGGCGGACAAAGAAACCGTGCAGCGGGTCGAGCTTTTATTGAAAGATTTGGGCCTGCGACCGGAAGATCGCGCCGTCGTCGATCCTTCCTGGGAGGCGGCCCGGGAAGCTGAGACACTGGGGAAAGGGAACGATGGGATTTTCTGCGGTGCGGCAATCGAACTAAGGGATGGAACAATTATTACAGGGAACAACTCGCCCCTGATGCATGCCGCATCAAGCCTGATTCTCAACGCGATCAAGTTCCTGGCGGATATCCCCGATAAAATTAAACTGCTGACCGAAACCATTACGGATTCCATACGCAATCTTAAAACAGATATCCTGAAGGAAAGTGCTGTCAGCCTCGACCTGGAGGAGGCATTGATTGCTCTCAGCATAAGCGCGTCGACAAATCCGGCGGCACAACTTGCGCTTGAGAAATTGACGGAACTTCGCAATTGCGAAGTTCACATGACCCATATTCCTACTGTGGGGGATGAAGCCGGTTTGAGACAGCTCGGCGTTAACCTGACGAGTGAGCCGAACTTTTCCACTAAAAATCTTTTCATGCTTTGACGGATATCCCGTCAGGAAAAAATGATATTTCCTGTCGAAGCTTCATGTCCTGGGAAAATTTTGGGAAACGAGGCAGGTTTGTTGAAGTCGGGAAGGCTCCGAGTCTCCGGAGCCTTCCCTGTAAAATCCGCAAGCTTATATCTTAACTACATTCTGAGCCTGTAATCCTTTGGGGCCGTTTGCAACATCAAATTCAATATTGTCGCCCTCTTCGAGCGATTTGAAGCCATTGCCCTGAATAGAGCTGTGATGGACAAAAACGTCATCACCGGAATCGCGGCTGATGAAACCATAACCTTTTTCGTTGTTAAACCACTTCACTGTTCCTTGTTCTCTCATTTGTTTTCCTAATTTGTTTTAGCCCTAAGGGGCTCTTTTTGTTATATTTATTGGTTTTCAGCAATCATCCGCAATTTA
Source organism: Acidobacteriota bacterium (assembly GCA_016934295.1). GTDB lineage: Bacteria > Acidobacteriota > UBA6911 > UBA6911 > UBA6911 > UBA6911. The sequence goes on along the minus strand of JAFGTD010000151.1, from coordinate 1,101 downwards.
TTGGGCACAAAAAAAGCCGCGTTCCCCTTCAGGAGTCTGCAGCCTATTAAACTAACGAAATCTTACAAAAACCTGTCTAGAATATAGACTATACCGCATTCCATATCGGAAACCAAAACAAATTTATCCATTCTATCCGGTTCATGCTAGATTAAACAGCCGTACCCCGAGGCTTTAAAAGGCAAAAAAAGATTGCATAAAACACGGGATTCATCGTAAGAGGGGATACGGTTGTTTTTGATCTCATCGCGGATTCCGTCACCGTTCAGTCAGGTTTCAGGGAATTCAAACTGTATCCGGAGTTCATTAATCATGAAAAAGAGGATGCCCCATGATCGAGCCAATTGATGTGCAGGATTTAAACAGCGAACAATTTATCCGGGAAAAGATCGAAGAAATCAGAGCCGCCGTCGGAGAAGGAATGGCGATAAACGCTCTTTCCGGAGGCGTGGACTCCTCCACCGTGACCATGCTGGGACATCGTGCCCTGGGAGACCGGCTGAAAACGGTCTTCATTGAAAATGGAATCATGCGGGAGGGAGAAGCCGAAAGCGTCGCAGGTTTTTTCAAAGAACTCGGTGTTGCCGTTGAAATCATCGATGCCAGGCAGGAGTTTTTATCGGCGCTTAAAGGAATTACGGACCCGGAAGAGAAGCGGGAAGCGATTACGCAGACCTTTTACAGCAATGTTTTCGGACGCATTGTAAAAGAAAGCGGCGCCAGATATCTGCTTCAGGGGACTATTCTGACGGACGTGGATGAAACCGTTGCGGGAATCAAGCGGCAGCACAATGTATTCGAGCAGCTTGGCATCGATCCCCAGGAGGCCTTCGGCTATCGGATTATCGAGCCGCTTATACAGCTTCGCAAAGACGGGGTTCGGGTGGTCGGTAAAGCACTCGGCCTTCCTTCCGAACTGTTTGAGCGTATTCCTTTCCCCGGCCCGGCGCTTTCTGCGCGTGTGATAGGAGAGGCCACTCCGGAGCGTATCGAGACGGTGCGAAAAGCGACCGTCGTTGTGGAGCGGCTGCTGAAAAACACCGGCGCGTTCCAGTACATGGCAATTCTTCATGAAGACCGCGTGACCGGCATGCGCGACGG